>NZ_CP084506.1:3033901-3337291 GCF_003113495.2 Edwardsiella tarda ATCC 15947 = NBRC 105688 | reverse complement strand
GCTATTCCTGGTGGCCTCTAAGACCTTCACCACCCAGGAGACGATGACCAACGCCCATAGCGCGCGCGATTGGTTCCTCCAGGCGGCTGGCGATGAGTGCCATGTAGCCAAACACTTCGCGGCACTCTCCACCAATGAGCAGGCGGTGTCGGCGTTTGGTATCGATACGGCCAACATGTTTGAGTTTTGGGACTGGGTCGGTGGCCGTTACAGCCTGTGGTCTGCCATCGGCTTGTCCATCGCGTTGAGTATCGGTTATGACAACTTCGAACAGTTGTTGAGCGGCGCGCACGCCATGGATCGCCATTTCGCCACGGCACCGTTGCAAGATAACCTTCCGGTACTGTTGGCGTTGATCGGTATCTGGTACAACAATTTCTTCGGTGCCGAGACCGAGGCCATCCTGCCTTACGATCAGTATATGCACCGCTTCCCGGCCTACTTCCAACAGGGCAACATGGAGTCCAACGGTAAGTATGTCGACCGTGAGGGTCAAGTGGTGGATTATCAAACCGGTCCAATCATCTGGGGTGAGCCGGGCACCAATGGCCAGCATGCCTTCTACCAGTTGATCCACCAGGGCACGAAGCTCATCCCGTGCGACTTTATCGCGCCGGCCATGAGTCACAATCCATTGGGCGATCACCACAGCAAGTTGCTGTCGAACTTCTTCGCTCAGACTGAGGCGTTGGCCTTCGGTAAGTCGCGTGAGGCGGTCGAGGAGGAGTTCGCTAAGGCCGGTAAGAGTGCGGCGGAAGTGGAGCACATCGTACCGTTCAAAGTGTTCGAGGGTAACCGTCCGACCAACTCCATTCTGCTGCGAGAGATCACCCCGTATAGCCTGGGGATGCTGATCGCCCTGTACGAGCATAAGATCTTTACTCAGGGCGCGATTCTCAACATCTTCTCCTTCGATCAGTGGGGGGTTGAGCTGGGTAAACAGCTAGCGAATCGTATCCTGCCTGAGCTGGATGACGCGCAGCCGGTACATAGTCACGACAGCTCGACCAACGCGTTGATCAACCGCTTCAAGGCGTGGCGGGCATAACGCGACATTCGCCGCGACGCTCAATGAAAAACCCGGACTGGTCCGGGTTTTTTTACGTCGGAGATTGGCCTTATTCGACCATCGTCAGCCGGCGTTGTAGCCAAGCCTTCCCTTCGACAAAGCGGGTCACCAACATGGCGCATACCGTGTTCCCGGTGGAGTTGAGTAGGGTCGCTGGAATGTCGATGATGGTGCTGATGATCATGATGGTGCCGACCAACTCGGGAGAGAAGCCGAATACGGCGCAGATCATCAGCTCGCCGGTCATACCGCCGCTCGGAATGGCGCCCATCACGGCGCCGACCAGGAAGGCGACACTGATGATCGCCGCAATACTCATCGGGTCGCTCATGTCGCGGCCGAACAGGGTGAACAGGAAGACGATCTTGATGATACCGCCGATCACCGAGCCATCCTTATGGGTATTCGCCCCCAGCGGGATCACCGTTTCGGCGATATCGGCAGGTACGCCCATCTCCTTGCTTGCCACCAGGTTGACGGGAATACAGGCGGCGCTAGAGGCGGTGGCGATGGCGGTGATGGCCGGGGTAAACACGTTACCCCAGAATAGGCGGATCGCGGGGCGGCCGCCGGCGATGAAGGCATACAGGGTATTGGCGCCGAAGAAGTAGATCACCGTCAACACTAAATAGAGCAGGAAGGCGTTCAGATAGCCATGGATGATCTGTGGCCCGAGCGCCCCGACGGTGGCGGCGAAATAGCAGCCTAACCCCAGTGGGGCGGCGTACATGATGATCTTCACCATTTTCAAGATAACCGCGGTACCGGCGCTGAGAAACTGGGCTACCGGTCGCCCCTGTTCACCGCTCAGCGCGGTCGCCAGGCCGAACAGGATGGCGAAGACAATCAGGGGTAGCAGGTTCGACTTGGTAAACAATTGCAGGAAGTCGGGAACGGTAAAGGTGGAGACGATCACCTCGCCCAGCCCCCGACTCTGCACCTGGGGAGCCGCCGGTAGATGGGCGATCAACGCCTGGGTATCCACATTGTGGAATGGATTAAACAGATGGGTACCGGTGAAGCCGATCAGGGCGGCGAAGAGGGCGGTGGCGATAAATACCGAGAAGACCGTCCCCATGATCTTGCCCAGGCGTGACATCTGGCGCATCTCGGCGATGGAGGCGGCGATACTGAGAAACACCAATGGCACGATCACCACGAACATGAGGTTAAGAAATAACTCGCCGATGGGTTGTACCAGTGTCGCCCGTTCACCGAACAGGACACCGGCCAGACCGCCGATGAGGATGCCGAGTAGCAGGCAGAGGGTGAACGAGTAGTGTCGGAGTATATGCATTGTATGGGTATCCCTGTCGAACCGTTATTTTCCGCCGCATTGCGTCGGTTTTTTTGTTATGCCATGTGGCCTCTCATCATTATCGACCCTGTTATCTGGAGCGCCAAGTCTCAGCGTGTCGAGCGTCGTCATTTGCACCATGGCTTACTGCCCGCTTTTTTTGTGGCTGGGGGATGGACGGCTAAACGGCAATATTGTTAACTAGCTCACGTTATAAGCCTTTTGCAAGCGAGGAGTTAGCTTATGCCAGCAACCGAACACGCCAACCGGGTGGCCAAGGTGTTGCAATGGATCTTGAATATCGGCCTGATAGCGTTGGCGGCAATTTTGGTGATCTTTCTGGGCAAGGAAACCGTCACGTTGGCGGGCGTCTTGTTTGATGCCAATCAGAACGCATCGACCTACATGCTGGTGGAAGGGATCGTTATTTATTTCCTCTACTTCGAGTTTATTGCCCTGATCGTGAAGTATTTTCAGTCGGGCTATCACTTCCCGTTACGCTACTTCATCTATATCGGTATTACGGCCATCATTCGGCTGATCATCGTCGATCATGAGAGCCCGAATGATACGTTGATCTACTCTTTCGCCATCCTGGTGCTGGTGATCGCACTGTATCTGGCGAATACCGATCGCCTGAAGCGCGAATAATAAGGAAAAAAAGGGCGGCCCGTAGGCCGCCAGTTACGCACACAGGTTACTGCTTTTTTTAAGGGTAACGCTTAACCTTTCACTCCCCCGGCGGTCAGCCCACCGACTAGCCAACGCTGCGCCAGCAGGAAGACCGCGGTGATCGGCAGTGCGGAGAGAACCGCTGCCGCGGCGAAATCGCCCCAGAGATAGTTTTGTGGATTGAGGTACTGTTGCATGCCGACCGCCAGCGTGTAGGTGTTGACGTCACGCAGCAGCAGCGAGGCGACAGGCACCTCGGTAATGGCGGCGATGAAGGAGAGAATGAACACGACCGCCAGGATCGGCACAGAGAGCGGCAATAGCACCAGACGGAATGCCTGCCACGGCGTCGCACCATCTAACGCCGCCGCCTCCTCCAACGAACCATCGATGGTTTCGAAGTAGCCCTTGATGGTCCAGACATGCAGCGCGATACCCCCCATGTAAGCGAAGATCACCCCGCCCAGCGTATTCAAGCCGAGGAACGGTACATACTGGCCGATGCGATCGAAGAGGGCGTACAACGCGACCAACGACAGTACCGCCGGGAACATCTGGAAAATCAACATCCCTTTCAATAGAGAGGACTTACCGCGGAACTTCATACGGGCAAAGGCATAGGCGCAGGTGGTGGAGAGCGCCAGGATGCCGATGGCGGTGGTCACCGCGACCTTGATCGAGTTCCATAGCCACAGCAGCACGGGGAAGGGCGGCGGCGTCACGCTGCCGTCCGGCCCGGTCACGCTGATGCCCAGCGCCAGCTTCCAGTGCTCCCAGGAGATGGTATCCGGGATCAGACTACCGGTGGCGAAGTTACCGGGGCGCAGTGAAATGGCGATGACCATCAGCAGCGGAAACATGATCAACGCGATGAACAGGATCATCAGCAGATGAGTCAGCCACAGGCGATAGCGCAGGGATTGGGGTTGAACCATGGCCATAATCAGACGCCTCCTTAGTCAAAATTCATTTTGCTGGCTTTCAGGTTGAGGATGGCCAACGCACCGACCAACAGGAAGATCAGGGTGGCGATGGCGGCCGCCAGGCCAAAGTCCTGCCCGCCGCCGCCTTCGAAGGCGATACGGTAGGTGTAGCTGACCAGCAGGTCGGTATAACCGGCCGGCGTCGAGGTGCCGAGCATGTCCGGTCCGCCATTGGTTAACAACTGGATCAGAACGAAGTTGTTAAAGTTAAAGGCGAAGCTGGCGATCATCAGCGGTGTCAGCGGTTTGATGAGCATCGGCAAGGTGATACGGAAGAAGTTTTGCAACGGGCCAGCACCATCCATCGCCGAGGCTTCATACAGATCCTCCGGGATCGCCTTAAGCAGCCCCATGCACAGGATCATCATGTAGGGATAGCCCAACCAGGTATTGACGATCAGGATCATACACTTAGCCGTAAGCGGATCGCTGAACCAGGCCGGGCGAATGCCGAACAGTTGGCTGAGCATCATGTTGATCTCACCGAAGCTCTGGTTGAATAGCCCTTTGAAGATCAGGATCGAGATGAACGCAGGTACCGCATAGGGGAGGATCAACATGACGCGGTAGAGCGCGCGTCCACGCAGTGACTCCCATTGCACCACACAAGCCAGAACCATACCGACGGCGACGGTGAATACGACCGTGAGTACGGAGAAGATGATCGTCCAGATAAAGATGCTGATGAAGGGCTGGCGGATGCCTTCATCGTTAACGACCCGCAGGAAGTTTTTCCAGCCCGTGGAGACGGTGAAGCCCGGACTGAGGCGCTCACTGCGCCAGTCACCCTCGGCATTGACCGCCTGATAGAAGCCGCTCTCTAGGTTGGGGCGATAGGTGATGCCACTCTGGTTATCCGTCAGACTCTGACCGTCCTCACCCAAGGTATAGAGCGGGCGGCTGGCGGCGAACTGGCGCAGCGAGCTCATGCGCAACTGGGCGCCATCGGGGAGTAGGGCGACCAGGGAGTTAAGCGACTGACGGTGCTGGGTGACGACGCGTAGCGTCGCGGCTTGGCCCTGCGGCGCCTGATCGACCGCCGTCATGGCAATGTGCTGATCATCTTTCGCCAGGTTGAAGGGGGCGGAAAGGTAGTGTTGGCCGCTCTGGGCATCGTTCAGCAGCAGACGCCAATTGTCACCGTCAGGATACAGGTGAAAGCCATAGACCTGCCCACTGGTGAACATGCGTTGTAATAAGACAGACTGGGCCCGCTCCTGGCTGAGCTGGTTGGTGCTGCTGTAGTTGGTAAACGCGATAGCGATAGTACAGATCAGCGGGAACAGGACGAACAGCCCCATCCCCGCCATGCCTGGATAGACATAACGCCAGGCATAGGTGCGGCGATTGGCGAAGATATACAGCCCGCTTCCCAACAGGATCAGGGTCAGCATGGCGAATAAATATTCCCCTTGGGAATACATAACCACGGTCAGGTAGCCGGTTACTAGCGTGAGTATGCCGACCGCCAGCCATTTTAACCCATTGCGTAGGCAGAGCCGGCGGGGTTCGGCGGCTGGATATTCAGTTTGGGATAGTGACATGGGCACGCCCTCATTCTACTTGCCACACCGGTGACGGCGCGCCGAAAGGGCGCTTTTGGCAGCGGGTTAATGCGATGGGGATGAGCCCGCCGTCGTGACCTGCGGGGGACAGGTACACGCGCGGCGGGTCAACCTCGGTTTACTTCTTAGTGATACGCTCCTTGGCGCTTTCCAGGGCCTGCGCGACACTCTGGCGACCGTTGATGGCGTTGATGATCGCCGCACGCTCGGCGTACCAGAAGGCGCTCATCTGCGGGATGTTCGGCATGATCTCACCCTTCTGGGCGTTCTGCATGGTGGCTGCGATGCGCGGATCCTTCTCCAGCACCTGCTGGTAAGACTTCAGCGCCACGGCACCCAGCGGTTTATCCTGGTTGACCATGGCCAGGCCACTGTCGGTCAACAGATAGTTTTCGATGAACTCCGTCGCCAACTCTTTGTTCGGGCTGGCCGCATTGATCCCGGCACTCAAGACCCCGACGAAGGGTTTAGAGGGGTGACCCTTGAAGGTCGGCAGCAGGGTGACGCCATAGTTGACGCCGCTCTTCTCGATGTTAGACCAGGCCCACGGCCCGTTAATGGTCATCGCAGTCTGCCCTTTGTTAAAGGCGGCTTCGGCGATGGAGTAGTCGGTATCGGCGTTAATGTGCTTATTCTTCACCAGATCGACCAGGAACTGGAGGCCCGCGCGGGAACCGGCGTTATCGACGCCGACATTCTGGATGTCGTAATGGCCATTGGTATATTTAAAGGCATAGCCCCCATCTGCGGCGATCAGCGGCCAGGTGAAGTAGGGCTCTTGCAGGTTCCACATGATGGCGCTCTTACCTTCGGCGCGCAGCTTCTTGTCGAGCGCCGGGATCTCTTCCCAGCTCTTCGGCGGATTCGGTAGGATGTCCTTGTTATAGATCAGCGACAAGGCCTCGACGGCGATCGGGTAGGCGATCAGCTTGCCGTTATAGCGTACCGCATCCCAGGTGAAGGGATAGAGTTTGTCTTGGAACGCCTTGGAAGGGTGGATTTCGGCCAGCAGGCCGGATTGGGCGTAACCGCCGAAACGGTCGTGTGCCCAGAAGATGATGTCTGGGCCGTCACCGGTGGCCGCGACCTGCGGGAACTTCTCTTCTAACTTATCGGGATGCTCGATCGTGACCTTGATGCCGGTATCCTGCTCGAACTTCTTACCCACCTCGGCCAGCCCGTTGTAGCCCTTGTCACCGTTGATCCAAATGACCAGCTTACCCTCTTCGATCTTGGCTAACGCCGGCCCGGACACGAGCAGCGTGGCCAGGGCGCTGAGCGCGATGGTTTTTAGCGTGGATTTCTTTGTCATAGTGCAGTCCTTGTAGTCCTGTCGGGGAAATGACGAGCGCGGGCCGCCAAGCGGCGGAACCACATCGTACGCTGCGTTCATGGGGCTGTAGCCGCGTGTCGGCCTATGACCGGGAGGCGCGAGCTCCGATGTGCTGCCATAGTCAGCGAGCGCCCGCTAATTCTCATCCTCCCCCGCTCTACGCCCTGTAGGCCTTTCTTGTGATCTGCTTAACACAAATTGGTGATCTGTGGGGGATAGCGCAAAATCTCTGGATTGATTTTGCAGTCAGGATCACGATTCCGCCCTTAGAACGCCATCCCGCCCCGCGCCACGCCTGTCGCTATCCTCCTACCCCCTCCGCCAGCAAAAAAGCGTGGATGGATGATCCCAGCATGGACGTTTTTCACGCACCATCGACAGCATTCAATCAGGCGCAGTGTGTTTCTCTTTCCGCCTCCCCCCTTGCGAGGCGCGCTGTGGCCACCACTTTGTAACGGACAGGAGCGGCGCATGGCGAACGTATCACTGCGTAATGTGTATAAGGCGTACGGTGAGGCCGTGATCTCCCGGGATATCAACCTGGATATTGACGATGGCGAGTTCGTGGTGTTCGTCGGGCCGTCAGGTTGCGGCAAGTCGACATTACTGCGCATGATTGCCGGGCTGGAGGACATTACCTCCGGCGATCTGCATATCGGCGGCATCCGCATGAACGACGTACCGCCGGCGAAGCGCGGCATCGGCATGGTATTCCAATCTTACGCCCTCTATCCCCATCTGTCGGTGGCGGACAATATGTCTTTCGGCCTTAAGCTGGCTGGTGTGAGTAAGTCAGTGATCCAACAACGCGTGAATCAGGTGGCCGAGATCCTGCAACTGGCCCACCTGTTGGATCGTCGTCCTAAGGCACTCTCCGGTGGTCAGCGTCAGCGTGTGGCGATCGGGCGCACCCTGGTGGCAGAGCCGGATGTGTTTCTGCTCGATGAGCCGCTCTCCAACCTGGATGCCGCATTACGGGTACAGATGCGCATCGAGATCTCCCGCCTGCATAAGCGCCTGAATCGCACCATGATTTATGTCACTCACGATCAGGTTGAGGCGATGACCCTCGCCGACAAGATCGTGGTATTGGACGCCGGCCGTATCGCGCAGATCGGTCGTCCCCTCGAGTTGTATCACTATCCCGCCGACCGCTTTGTCGCCGGTTTTATCGGCTCGCCCAAGATGAACTTCCTGCCCGTCAAGGTTAACGAGGCGCAGATGGAGCGGGTTCGGGTCGAACTCCCCAATGGCCAGCTTATCTGGTTGCCGGTAGAGGGGGAGGGACTGCGCCCCGGTAGCAACCTGTCGTTAGGGATCCGCCCCGAGCACCTGGTGCCCAGCGATCAGGCGGAGGTGTCCCTCTCGGGTGAGGTGCAGGTGGTCGAGCAACTGGGCAACGAAACCCAGATCCATATTCAGATTCCGGCGTTGCGGCAAAACCTGGTGTATCGCCAGAACGACGTGGCTCTGGTCGATGAGGGCGCCACGCTGGCCATCGGATTGCCGGCGGAGCGCTGTCATCTATTTCGCGAGGATGGTAGCGCCTGTCGGCGGCTGTATCAGGAGCCGGGCGTTTGATTCTCTTTCCCTCGATGGCAAGGGGCTGAGGTTGGCCGAGAGAGGAGGGAGAGCGCCGTTGAGTGTCAACCCTGCAATAACGCATTGAAAAGTAATAAAACGCCGTAAGGCATCCCTTAAACAGGAGAACAATGATGAATATGCGCAAACTTCCGCTGGCACTGGCCGTGGCTGGCGTCGTCCTGTCGTCGCAAGCGATGGCGGTCGACTTCCACGGTTATGCCCGTTCCGGTATTGGTTGGAGCTCCAAGGGCGGAGATCAGAAGTGTTTTCAAGCAGATGGTGCTGGTTCTAAATACCGTCTGGGTAACGAATGTGACACCTATGCCGAGCTGAAACTGGGCCAGGAACTGTGGAAGAGTGGCGATCAGAGTTTCTACCTGGATACCAACGTTGCCTACGGTATTGAGCAGGCGAATGACTGGGAGAGCACCAATCCGGCATTCCGCGAGATCAACGTGCAGGGTAAGAACGTGATTACCTGGCTACCCGGTTCGACCCTATGGGCCGGTAAGCGTTATTACCAGCGTCACGACGTCCACATGATTGACTTCTACTACTGGGATATCTCCGGTCCGGGCGCCGGTCTGGAAAACATCGATCTCGGCTTCGGTAAACTCTCTCTGGCGGTCACTCGTAATACCGAGTCTGGCGGCTCTTACTCCTACTTCCTCGATCAGAATAATAAGAGAAAGGTTCAGGATACCGCCAACGATGTGTATGACATCCGCTTGGCCGGCCTACAGACCAACCCTGGCGGCTCGCTGGAGTTGGGCTTCGACTATGGCCGTGCCAACGTCGATGACGGTTATTACCTGGCGCCGGGCGCCAGCAAAGACGGCTATATGTTCACCGCCGAACACACCCAATCGCTGTGGGGCGGCTTCAATAAGTTTGTAGTGCAGTACGCGACCGACTCGATGACGGCCAGCAACAGCGGCCATTCCGGCGGCTCTAGCGTGAATGACAACGGCCATATGATCCGGGTTCTCGACCATGGTGCGATGGACTTCAACGACAAATGGGGCCTGATGTATGTCGCCATGTACCAGAACGTCGATCATGATGTGCAGAACGGGTCGACCTGGTACACCGCGGGTGTGCGTCCGATGTACAAGTGGACACCGATCATGAGCACCCTGTTCGAGGCGGGTTACGACAACGTCAAGTCACAGAAGACAGGCGCACGTAACGAGTTGTATAAGCTGACACTGGCTCAGCAGTGGCAGGCGGGCGATAGCGTCTGGTCTCGTCCGGCGATCCGTATCTTCACGACCTATGCCAACGGTAAGAACAACTGGAAAACCGATCAAGACGGTATTCAGGTTAACACCCAGCCGGGTGATAACCGCGGGGTCGGCGTCCCGGGCTGGTCCTTCGGCGCTCAGATGGAAGCTTGGTGGTAATAGGCTGAGGCGGTGCCTTGTGCTCCGCCCAGATTGCTCGGCCGGTATCGCTTGCCTGATACCGGCCGGCGCGTAAGTACGTTCTGCGTATGACAAAGGAATAATAACGATGAAAAATACCGTGAACCGCATTACTCGCGGCGTGTTGTTGGCCTGTGCGCTCTGCGCCAGCCTGCCAGCGCTGGCCGATACGCTGCAACCGACGGATGTCGCCGCCGCGCCTGAATTAAGTCACGCCACATTGCAATCGCTGCACTGGCAACCGCTGACACCGCCGACGGACACGACCATTACCCTAGGGCCACAGAGTCAAACCCTCAACCAGGGGGAAATTCAGGGCGCGGTCGCGGCCCTGGCCTTACCGGCGAATCGTGGCTCACTGGAGATTACCCTCAGTAGCCGCTTACATAATAAGCAGCTCTATGTTCCCAATGTGTTGGTGCTCGACCAGCACCTGCGCCCGGCGGCCTACTATCCGGGCAGCTATTTTACCTACCGTCAGCCCGGCGTGATGAGCGGTGACCGGCTAGAGGGGACGATGAAATTGACGCCGGTGTTGGGGCAACAGCAGATCTATTTGCTGATTTACACCACGCGTCAGGATCTCACGACTAAGACACAGATGGTCAACCCGGCCAAGGCCTATGCGGCCGGTGTCGGCAATGCGGTACCGGATATTCCCGATCCTTATGCCAGCCATGCGGCACAAGGGGTGTTAACCATTCAGGCACGCGTGGAGCGGCAAAGTGGCAACGTGATGATCGGGGCACTGCTGCCGAGTGGCGATACCCCGGCCGATGTGGTGGTCGGCGGCCAGTCGTCGGCGAACGGCGCGCCACAGAGCGCCCCAGCGAGTATGGCGCCACCGAGTGAGCCGATGTTGGCCGAGACCGCAGCTTACTTCGACCAGAGTATTCGTAGCGCAGTGCGTCAGGGCAACATCGATAAGGCGTTACGTTTGATGAATGAAGCGGAGCGTCTCGGGTCGACCACGGCCCGGGAAACCTTTATCCGCAGCGTAAAAGGCAAGGGTTAACCGGTAGGTGGCGAGCCTCCTACCACACTACGTTACGGATGTGGCTTGATGACTGGTGCGCGCTTGCGCACCTTTTTTTACATCACGGCTGAGAGGCCACATCTGCGCGCCCGCCGGGACGCGGTATACGACGGCTTATCGCCTTGCCCCCAGTTGCTTGCGCAGCGCTTACCCTGTTGTCTTCCCAATATGTTATCCCGCTACGCCACCTCTTATCTCCGTCACGCTATCGCTCGTCCCTTATTTGTGTTGGCAGCAACCTGGCCGCTTGATGCCTCGCAGGGCTGTGGCATGCTGGCGGGGGCGTGCGTGTCCGGCCACACCGTAATTTTTACTCGATTGTTGTCTTTTGCTATGAAGATTGTTAAGTGAATGGTCATGGATTGCTGCAATACTGCCTCAACTGCCTAATCTGGGGTACACTGAGGCGAAATTTGGCTGACTGGATGCCGTCTCTAAGTGGTATGGCGTGAGGATGAGGTTTACGGCATGGCGGAACAATCGGAGCCATTGCAGGTGCGGTGCTGGCTGCCGTTGGAGCAGGTCACGCTGCCTGCCGAGTACCGTAGCTGGTTGGCGGAGTCGGGGTCGATGACCCATCGTTTGGAGCAGCATTGTACTCATCTCGAGGTGAGGGTACTGCGCGAAGCGTGGGTCGCCGCCACACAACTGAGCGATCACGAGTGTGCACAACTGCCGCAGGGCGAGGCCTACTGGTTGCGAGAGGTCTGTTTGTGTGGCGATGGGGAGCCGTGGCTATTTGGCCGGACCTTGACGCCCGCACAGACGCTAGCGGGCGAGGGGCAGGCATTGCGTCGCTTGGGGAATACGCCCTTGGGGCGCTACCTATTCAGTGGCATTCCCTTACAACGTGAGGCGATCCTGGTCGGGAGTCAGGGTCGGTTGTGGGCACGCAGTAGTCGTCTGCGTGTCTCCGGCCAGTTGTTATTGCTGACAGAGCTTTTTTTAGCGGATGCACCGATGTATGACCGATAATATCCATGAGCGGAGGGAGTAAGACGTGGAGGGAGTCATGACCCAAGGCAAGTGGTTGGCCTATTGCCGCCTGATGCGTATCGATAAGCCGATAGGATCGTTGCTGTTGTTGTGGCCGACCTACTGGGCGCTATGGCTCGCGGGGGGCGGGATCCCTGACGTGAAGTTGCTATTGGTCTTCACCGGTGGCGTCTTCTTTATGCGTGCTGCCGGCTGCGTCATCAATGACTTCGCCGATCGCAACTTTGATGGACATGTGAAACGGACCTGCCAGCGGCCACTGCCCAGCGGGGCGCTCTCCGTGCGGGAGGCTAAGGCGCTATTTGTCTTACTGGTGGCGCTGTCGTTTGCGCTGGTGCTGACGTTGAACGCCTTGACGATTTGGCTGTCAGTGGCGGCATTGACGCTAGCCTGGATTTACCCCTTCATGAAGCGTTTTACCCACCTGCCGCAAGTCATCCTGGGGATGGCCTTCGGCTGGTCGATACCGATGGCCTATGCGGCGGTGAGTGAGAGCCTGCCGTTGAGCTGTTGGCTACTCTTCGCGGCTAATATTTGCTGGACGGTGGCTTACGATACCCAATATGCGATGGTGGATCGCGACGATGATCTGCGCATTGGCATCAAGTCGACGGCGATCCTATTTGGTCGTTACGATCGCCTGATCGTCGCTCTGCTACAGTTGGCGACGTTGCTGCTGCTATTGTGGGTGGGCCGATTGAACCCGCTTGGCGCCGTCTATTATTGGGGGCTACTGCTCGTGGGCGGGGGCTTCGTCTACCAGCAGCGGTTGATCGTGAAACGTGCTCGCCCCGCCTGTTTCCAGGCCTTTATGAGTAATAACTATGTCGGGTTGATCCTCTTTGTGGCGATCTGGCTGGCGTTGTAGTCCTGGTGTTGCGGCGAGGTTTATCCCGCCGCGATTCTCATAATCACGTCATGATTATCATTATTTCACGTTATTCGACCCACATTGATAGCCGTTTCTTGCTATTTCTCCGTGAAAGCATGGGGTAATGATGAAACTGTAATTTAACATTTCATCTTTCTTCGTTACTTGTCACAAAGCGATACGCCAATTCATCGTTGATCGATTTTTAAACAGCAATGGTACGCCTCCTGCTAACTCTGTTGACTCCATCCCGCATCGCGGTGGAGAACGATTGAGAACAGGAGACGCATCATGAGTGTCGAGAATGTCTTAGCGACGACGTTGGTGGAGGGGGATGCGCCAGCGCCGCGCCCCCGCTTCCTCAGCAAGGCGCGTATCATCGCCCGACCAGGGTTTAACCGCTGGCTGGTTCCCCCAGCGGCGCTGGCCATTCACCTATGTATCGGTATGGCCTATGGTTTTTCTGTCTTTTGGCTACCGCTATCGCGGGTATTGGGTGGGAGTCAGCCGTTGGCTTGCCCGGCACAGATGCCCGCCTGGCAGGAGCTGTTTACGACCCAGTGCGACTGGCGCATCTCCATGTTGGGATGGACCTATACCCTCTTTTTTATTTTTCTTGGTTGTTCGGCGGCGCTGTGGGGCAGCTGGTTGGAAAAAGCGGGCCCCCGTAAGGTGGGGCTGGTGGCGACGGCGTGTTGGTGTGGCGGCCTGTTGCTCTCCGCCCTCGGGGTCTATCTGCACCAGCTGTGGTTGATCTGGCTGGGGTCCGGGGTCATCGGTGGCATCGGCCTGGGGCTGGGCTACATTTCGCCGGTATCGACCTTGATCCGCTGGTTCCCCGATCGGCGTGGCATGGCGACGGGACTGGCGATCATGGGCTTTGGGGGCGGCGCGATGGTCGGTGCCCCCTTGGCTAACAGCCTCATGAGCTTTTATGCCGCCTCGGGTGGCCAAGGCGTATGGCAGACCTTCCTGACCTTGGCGTTGATCTATCTGGTTTTCATGTTGTGCGGGGCATTGGCATACCGTATTCCGCCGATCGGTTGGCATCCGGTTGGGCAGGCTCCCGCCGTGACGAGCGGCAAGGGGCGCATGGCGTCGCTCTCCTGTGAGGTCCATGTCAGCGTGGCCTGGCGGACGCCACAATTTTGGCTGGTGTGGGCAGTATTGTGCCTCAACGTCTCCGCCGGGATCGGTATCATCGGTATGGCTTCGCCGTTATTGCAGGAGGTCTTCGGGGGGCGCCTGTTGGGTACGGAGCAGAGTTTCGCCGAGTTATCGGTTGGCCAGTTGGCCCAGGTGGCCGCCATCGCCGCCGGTTTCACCGGCCTGTTGAGCCTGTTTAATATCGGTGGGCGTTTCTTCTGGGCGGCGCTCTCCGATCGCATCGGACGTAAGTCCACCTTTCTACTCTTTTTCGCCCTCGGTGCGCTGTTATATAGCGCCTTGCCCTCGCTGGGGGCCCTCGGGAGTGTCGCCCTGTTTGTGCTGGCCTTCTGCCTGATCATCTCGATGTATGGCGGCGGATTCGCCACGGTACCCGCCTATCTGGCCGATCTGTTTGGTACCCAGATGGTTGGGGCGATCCATGGCCGGTTGTTAACCGCCTGGTCGGCAGCGGGCATTATCGGCCCGGTGTTGGTCAATTACCTGCGTGAATATCAGCTGGCGCACGGCGTCGCGCGCGCCCAGGCCTATTCGGTGACGCTGTATATTCTGGCGGGGCTGTTACTGGCCGGTCTGATTTGTAACCTGCTGATCCGCCCGGTAGATA
Source organism: Edwardsiella tarda ATCC 15947 = NBRC 105688 (assembly GCF_003113495.2). Taxonomy (NCBI): domain Bacteria; kingdom Pseudomonadati; phylum Pseudomonadota; class Gammaproteobacteria; order Enterobacterales; family Hafniaceae; genus Edwardsiella; species Edwardsiella tarda. The sequence continues at coordinate 3,322,687 of NZ_CP084506.1, read as the reverse complement.
GGCGTCATGCCATGAGTGAGGCTCAGCTGGCGCAGGCGCGCTCGTTGTATAAGATCGATCCGCATGCCCAATTGTGCTGGGCGGCGGATACGCGTAGCCGTCCCTGGGTCGTGTTGGCCTGGTTAGCGGTAGGACTGCCGTTACTCTGGGGATGTTGGATCACCGTGTTACAGGCCAGTCAGCTATTCGGTTAAGGCGTGGGGCGGAAAAGCACACGCCCGGCTGGGCCGGGCGTGTCGAGGGGATTAGGCGTCGGCGTCGCGAGTGCCGTCAGCCTCCTCCAGCGCCGCGAGGCTGACGCTTTCGATGGTCAGCCGGATCTCGGGGGTTAACAGGGCCGCGAGCAGGTTATAGATCTCCAGCGTCTGTTCACGCACCGCGTCGCCGACATCGTTGATGTAACCTTCGGCGCGTAACGTTGCCACCAAGGTGGCGAACACCGCCTTATCGAAGAACTCCGGCGCATTGATGCCGTGTAACACCGAGAGGCGTTGTGCCAGGATGCGACTCTCCTTCTCCAGGGCACCACGGCTGATGCTCGGATTGGCGCTCAGCAGTGAGAAGGTGATGGCATAGCGCTGTAACGTCTCGCGTACCCCGGCCGAAAGCAGCTGGAGGGCACGGATACGCGCCGGGTTGATACTCAATGTGTCATCTTGCAGGCAGATTAACTGCTGGCGGCAGAGCTCATCGATGATCGGGCGCAGCACCTGCGGCAGCTCCTGCGGCGCGTAATGCATGAACAGCTCTTGCTTCAACATCGGGTAGATCACCGCCACCTGGCGCAGTAGCTCGGCATGTGAGATCTGGCGGTGGTGGATCACCATGCTGGCGACCAGCGACGGCAGCACCAGCATATGTTGGATGTTGTTGCGGTAATAGGTCATTAATACCGCCTGTTCACGCGGCAGGATGATCAGATCGCCGATATTATCCTGCTCGACTTCGAACTTATTCATCTGCAAGGCATGATCCAACAGCGCCTGGGCGTCGTGCGACGGTAGCGTCGCATCGCTGGCGTAGGGGGCATTCTGCAACAGCTGCAGGTAGCACTCCAACTGCTCCAGCAGTTGCTCGCGGGTCAGCGCACGCTGGCGAGAGGCGAGCAGCGCCGTGGCACACAGGTTCATGGCGTTAGCCGCCGCCGCCTTATTGATGTTGACCATCACTTCTGTGGCGATACTGTTGACGCTAGGGGTCAGCCAATGTGGGCGTTGCGCCTCGATCGGGTCGATCGCCTCACGCCATTCTGGTACGTGGTGATTCAGCCAGACGTTGAGGGAGATCGGCTCGCCGAAGTTGACATACCCCTGGCCCAGGTTGCGTAGCTTACGCAGCCCCCGCACCATCTGCGGCAGGCTCTCCTTCTCTTTGGTCGCGCCGCGCAACTCTTTGGCGTAAGTGGCGACCTCCATCACGTGCTCGTAGCCGATGTAGACCGGTACCAGGGTGATCGGGCGTTTACCGCCGCGCAGCATGGCTTGCAGGGTCATAGCCAAGGTACCCGTTTTGGGTTCCAGTAGACGACCGGTACGTGAGCGCCCACCCTCCATGAAGTATTCGACGGAGTAGCCACGGCTGAACAGTTCGCCGAGGTATTCGCGGAATACCGTCGAGTAGAGCTTATTACCCTTGAAGGTCCGGCGGATGAAGAAGGCGCCGAGGCGACGGAAGATCGGCCCCGCCGGCCAAAAGTTAAGGTTAATGCCAGCGGCGATATGCGGCGGCACCAGCCCTTGGTGGTAGAGCACGTAAGAGAGCAACAGGTAGTCCATATGGCTACGATGGCAGGGCACATAGACGATCTCATGACCGTCCTGCGCTAACTGGCGCACGCGCTCGGCGTTATGGACGTTGATCCCCTGATACAGACGGTTCCAGGTCCAGCTCAGTACCCGATCGGAGAGGCGAACCGCCTCATAGGTAAAGTTGGCGGCGATCTCTTCCATCAACGCGACGGCGTTTTGCTGGGCCTTTTCCCGAGAGATCTTCTTGCTGCGCGCCTCGTCCTCGACAGCCTTCTCGATCGCTTTAGAGGCGAGTAGCTTGTTAAACAGTGCCTGACGATCCGGCAGGCGTGGACCGACGGCGGCCAGACGCAGACGGGAGAAGTGCATACGCGCCACGCGCGCCAGCTTCTGGGCGATGGTCTTGTCGGTACCGTGCTCGTCGGCCATATAGCGCAGGGAGACGGTATTGGAGAAGCGCACGAAGCTGTCGCGTCCTAGCCACAGTACGGCGAAGAATTTCTGAATGCCGTTGAGCAGACGCAGCTGCGGCGCGCCCTTGTGATCTTCGCGGCCTGGCGCTCGACCAAACATCACCGAGACCGGCACCATCTGGATATCCAGCGCGGGGTTATTGCGGTGCAGATCCAGATAATCGAGGAAGAGTTTGACTGAGGCCTGTTTCGGGGCGTAGTAGCGGAAAACACGCGGGCCGTCATCGACGAAGACATAGCGTGGCAGGATGGTGCCATCGATCTCATTGTCATCCAGCGGATCAGGAAGGTCGAGAGCCAGACAACGATCACGCAAGGTCAGTAGGTCGGCCTTGGAATTATAGGGCAAGACATAGAACACCGGCCGAGTGGTATCCAGACGCAACTCGGCGATCGGATCGGTGGGAATGACCTTGCTCTTAACCAGTAATTTAAGCGGTAAATTCAACAGCTTATAATATATTTTACGCCATCCGGACATAAAAGTATCAGCCTCTTGTTAGCAATGCGTGGCAAGGATACCAGAAAGCGGCCTTGAGATCTGTGGTGCCGGGATCACGGGAAGCGGCTAAAATGCCCGACAACGCTTACTGTTATGGATCCTTTATGAATAGTACTACAGGTTTTACTCGTATCATCAAGGCGGCCGGTTACTCGCTGAAAGGACTGCAGGCGGCCTGGCGCCATGAGGCGGCCTTCCGCCAGGAGAGCATACTGCTATTCGTGGCGGTGTTGCTGGCGGCTTGGCTCGACGTATCGGTGGTAGAACGTTTCCTGCTGATCGGCAGCGTCACCTTGGTGCTGATTCTGGAGATTATCAATAGCGCCATTGAGGCGGTTGTTGATCGCATTGGTAGCGAGCATCACGAATTGTCTGGACGCGCCAAGGACATGGGGTCGGCGGCGGTATTTATCGCCTTGTGGTTGGCGCTGTTCGCCTGGGTCAGCATCCTGTGGAGCCATTACTGGCCTTGAACGCAGGGTGCAGCATAAAAAATGACCCCCTGCGGTGAGCAGGGGGTCAGCGTATTAATCAGCGTATGTGCGTGTCGGCTTGCGCCTTAGTACCACAGCGCCATGATCGGCCAACCGATGGCCAGCAGCGCGGTAATGTAAATCACCCCAAAGATGGCCCCTAGACGCCAGTAGTCTTTAGACTTCACATAGCCACAGCCGTAGATGATGATCCCCGGGCCGGTAGCGTATGGGGTCAGACAACCCATCAGGCCGATGGAGAGCACCAGCAGCAGGCACAGTTGATCCATCGGTACACCCGGGATGCTCTGGCCGACGGCCAGGATCACCGGCAGCATGGTCGCGGTGTGTGCGGTCAAGCTGGCGAACAGGTAGTGAGCGAAGTAGAACACCAGCACCAGGGCGATCACCGTTGCAGTCGGTGAGAAGTCGGCCAGATGGGCACCCATGGTTTTGGCAAACCACTCGATGAAGCCTGAGCGGGTCAGGCCGTTTGCCATGACCACCAAAGTAGACAGGTTGACCAGGGTGTTCCAGGCGCCGCTGTACTTGGTGACGTCTTTCCACGGCACCACATGCAATGCCAGCATCAGGGCGACGGCGAGCAACGCAACCGCAGTGGCGTTGATGAATTTACCGCCGAAGACCCACAAGGCCAGGCTCAACAGGACCAGGCAGATCAGCGTGATTTCGCGACGGGTCAAGGCACCCATCTCTTTCAGCGCACCACCGGCCCAGGTGGCGACCTGCTCACTGTGGGTGACGGTCGGCTTGTACAGTACGTAAGAGAGCCATGGCGCGACCACCAGCAGCAGCAGGCCGACGGGCAAGAAGCCGAGGAACCACTGCGTCCATGAGATCTGGATACCGGCGATCTTGTTCACGAATTCGATACCCAGCACGTTCGGCGCCGCCCCGGTAACGAACATGGAGGAGCTGATGCTGGTACTGATTACCATCATCCACATCAGGTAGCTACCGATGCGGCGTGAGGAGGGATCGTTGGGGTGAGAGTCGAACAGCGGCGGTAGGTTTTTGATCACCGGGAAGACGGTGCCACCGGTACGCGCGGTGTTGGACGGTGTAAAGGGTGCCAGAAGGATATCAATGATAACAATGGCATAACCAAGAGTAAGCGTTCGCTTACCCATGAATTTAACCAGCAAAAGGGCGATGCGCCGCCCCAGGCCGCTGACCTCATACCCGAGGGCAAAAATGAAGGCCCCGAACACCAACCACACGGTGGTGCTGGAGAAGCCTGCCAGCCCCCATTTCAGCGCCTGCTTACTGGCGTTGAAGGCGGGATCGGCCAATTCTGCAGGGTTGAACAGCAGGAACTGATTACCGATGACGACGATGGTTACGGCGATGAAACTGATAGCGGTCGCCGGGATGGGTTCGAGGATCATCCCGACGATCATGGCGACAAACACGGCAAAGTAATGCCAGGCCTGCGGCGGCATGCCATCGGGGACTGGGATCATAAACATAATCCCCATCACCACGAGGGGCGCGAGTAGTTTCCCTATTTTCTCTTTGGACATAACTGATGACTCCGGTAAGGATGATATTTTTAATGTTCAGCTTGCAAAATCGGGTAACAGAGGTGAGCCAGAAACCAGGTCAGGATCAGGAGATCCGCACTGCCGCCCGGGCTCAAATGGCGGTCGATACACTCTTCATCAAAACGGTGCAGCGCCAGCAGATCGTCTGGCGTGCGGATACCTCCGCTCGCGAGCAAGGTGGTGGCGTATTGCCGTATCCAACGCAGTCCGGCGATCCCCCCGCGCGCGGCAACATTGGTGTCCTGGTTATGCGCCATCAGCAGCAGTAGGGTATCGAGCAGGGCTAATTCCGGATCACGCCCGCAGGTCAGTAGCTGCCGATAATGGGGAAGCGCCAGTTGCCGCACCAGGGGATAGCCCGCCTCGGCCTCACCACGGGCTCCGGTGATCCCCAGGGTGACGAAGAGACGCTGGCCTGCCGTGTTGGCCTGATCGGCAGACAATGCCGCCAATTCGCGCGCTACCAGACCACGACAGAACTGCGCCGCGTAGTCGCATAGGCGTTCGGGTGTAAGGGCGTGGCCGCGTTGGTGGCTACGCCCGATGGCGGCGCACAACAAGCCGAGAGAAAAGATACTGCCCTTATGGGTATTGACCCCGGCGGTGGCGTGAAACATGGCCGTCTCGCAGGCCTGGCCGAGCGCCCGTAATCCCGCGAGTGCATCGCTGGCCTCCAGGGCGGCGCTGGCGGCACCATATTCGACGAAGCGAGATAGCCAGGGGGCGATGGCATCGGCACTGCGTAAGAAGTCGCTGTGCGCCATGTCGTAGTGGGCGCCGTTATTGTGGCGATCGACCAGGCCTGGCTTCGGCGTCAGGTTGACTTCGGCCAGCATGGCTCGCCATCCCAGCTCACTGGCGTGGGCACAGAGGCGTTCGAGCGTATCCGATGAGGTATTAGCGTGCGTCAGCTGCGGCATCATGAACCAATGCCTCCATGTGAGCGATAAGTTGAGCCACGCTGTGGCGGCGCTCGCGGGCGCACAACACGGCGGGGCGCTGGCAAATCAGGCAGCGGCGTGCGGGCAACTGATAATCGCCACGCGACAGAATTTGTCCGGTGGGGGCCAGGACATCGAGATCCCATAGCCGACCCAAGGTATGGGTCTGCTCTAAGTCGATGGTGGCCCGCTTGACCACGTCGGCCGGCGCCGCGATGGCCATCAGCCCTTCCGGGCCGGTGGCTAAGTCCAGCGAGAGCTGCTCCCTGATGGTCCAGGCCTGACGCTGTGCCAGTTGATTCAGCGCCCCGATACCGGCGTTAAAGAGACGGCGGGTCAGGGGGCTGTCCTTGACCGGGCCGGGGGCGACCACGGTGAAGGAGATCAGCGTACAGGTATGGCGTGCCAGCCATGCCGTCTGCCGAGACTGCCTGCATTCACGGCTGAGGAGCAGTTCCGGTAGTGTGACGGTATGGCTGGTCGCCAAATCGGGGAGCAGGGTCATCATCGCTTATTCCTTGACCTGGCGAACCACGTCGATGACGGAGCCGTCGCGATAACGCACCACGGCGACCGCCTTATCGGTAAAGGCGATCGGCTTCGGTTCACCGGTCAGAGAGAGGGCGCGATCACGCAGCCACTCGATGCTGACCAGCGGCATGCCGGCATCGCTGAGGCGCTGTGCCAGCTCTGGACGCGCCGGGTTGACGGCGATACCGTGGTCGGTGACCAGGATGTCGATGCTGGAGCCCGGCGTGACGCAAGTCAGCACGTTATCGACGATAGTCGGGATACGCCCGCGTACCAGCGGCGCCACGATGATGGAGAGCGCAGAGCCGATGGCAGTATCGCAGTGGCCACCGGAGGCACCACGTAGTACCCCGTCGGATCCGGTCAGTACGTTGACGTTGAAGTGAGTGTCCACTTCCAGCGCACTCAGCACCACCACGTCCAAACGATCGACGGCGGCGCCTTTGGAGCTCCAGTTTGCGTACTGGTTAGCGCTGATTTCGATGTGGTTCGGGTTACGCGCCAGAGAGCCAGCGGCGGCACGGTCAAAGCTCTGTACGTCGAGCAGCTTACGGATATACCCCTTCTCGTGCAGATCGACGATGGTGGAGGTGATGCCACCCAAGGCGAAGTCGGCACGGATGTCGGCGCGGCGCATCTTGTCTTCGAGGAAGCGCGTGACCGCCAGTGAGGCACCGCCGGTGCCGGTTTGCAATGAGAAGCCTTCGTTAAAGTAACCGGAGTGAGCAATCACTTCCGCTGCGCTGCGGGCGATTAGCAGCTCACGCGGATTGGAGGTCATGCGGGTGGCGTCGGCTCCAATCTTACTGGCATCGCCGACATGCTCGACCTGGACGATCAGATCGACCTGATCCTGGGTCAGGCTGGCCGGGTTGTGCGGATAAGCGAGGATTTCTTCGGTCAACAGGACGACTTTATTGGCGGCCTCAGCGTCGGCGCGCGCATAGCCCAGCGAGCCGCAGCAGGCATTGCCGGTGTAGCCATTGGCGTTACCGAAGGCGTCACAGGCGGGTACCCCGAGGAAGGCGACGTCGATGTTCAATTCACCGCTATTGATCAGGTGAACGCGACCACCATGGGAGTGGATCTGAACCGGCTCGTCGAGCAGACCATGGGAGATGGCATCGGCCAGCGGGCCACGCAGCCCGGAGGTATAGATCTTGCGTACCACGCCGTTACGAATGTGGCCTACCAACGGCGCATGGCAATCGCTCAGGGAGCTGGAGGCCAGCGTCAGATCTTTGAATCCCATGGCAGCGATGGCGTCCATCACCTGGTTCAGGGTCAGATCGCCGCCACGGAAGGCGTGGTGGAAGGAGATAGTCATACCGTCGCGCAGGCCGCTACGGCGGATGGCTTCTTGCAGATCGCCGCATACTTTGCGATCGCGCGGACGCTGTTGCTGATAGTCTGCCTTGCTGACGTCGTTGAATGCCGGCAGCGCGCTATCCTGCTGGCTAAAGGCGGTTACGCGGGCGTTTCGTTGGGTATCTTGTGTCATCTTTATCGCCTTATTCTTCACGGATGCCGGAAAGGGCCGCGCGGGAAAGCACCAGACGCGCGCGTTCGATAACCGGGCTATCGACCATCTTGCCGTTCAGGGAAACCACGCCGCGTCCTTCGCGAGCGGAGGCTTCGGCGGCTTCAACCACCAGACGCGCGTGATCGACCTCTTTCTGGGTCGGGGCGTACAGGTTGTGCAGCAACTCGATCTGACGCGGGTTGATCAGTGACTTGCCGTCAAAGCCCAACTGTTTGATGTGAGAGGCTTCACGCAGGAAACCCTCATCGTTATTGGCGTCGGAGTAGACGGTGTCGAAGGCCTGGATGCCAGCCGAACGAGCCGCTTGCAGGATGCTGCAACGGGCGAACAGCAGCTCGATCCCTTCCGGGGAACGCTCGGTACGCAGGTTGCGTACATAGTCTTCGGCGCCGAGCGCGATACCGATCAGGCGTGGTGAGGCGTGGGCGATGGCCACCGCCTGGGTGATGCCTTGGGCGGATTCGATAGCGGCCAGCAGGCCAGTGCTGCCCACTTCACGTCCACAGGCGCGTTCGATGCGTGCGATCTCATTTTCGATAGCGATGACATCTTCGGCGCTGTCGGTTTTCGGCAGACGCACCACATCGACTCCGGCGCGTACCACGGCTTCCAGATCGGCGACGCCAAACTCGGAGTCCAACGCGTTGACGCGCACGATGGTCTCGATGTCGTTGTACAGTGGGTGTTGCAGCGCATGGTAGACCAGGCGGCGTGCGGCATCTTTCTCGCGCAGTACCACGGAGTCTTCCAGGTCGAACATCAAGGCATCGGCCTTATAGATGAAGGCGTTGCTCAGCATGGCGGCGTTGGAGCCGGGTACAAACAGCATGCTGCGGCGGGTACGAGTTTTCTGTTGCGGTGTCATGCGCGATCCTCCCAAGGCAGGCTGACCAGGTCGGCGGCACGCGCCAACAGGGTTTCCAGACGGGCGCGTAGGACACAGTCGAGGGCGCCTTTGTCGTCGACGATCAGCTGTACGCCGCGGATCTGATGCTGGTTGAGCACCTCCAGTACGGTGGCGCGGATGGCGTCGCCAAACTGTTTTTCGACACTGCTACTGATTTGCAGATCGAGGGCCTGGTCGTCTTCAATGGGCGCGATGCGCACCATCACGTCGCTCGACTCAAGGGTGCCTGCGACGGCTGCGTGGTTTATTTTCATTTGTCACCTGTAACTAAGACGGATTCCTGGGGTCGGCGCTCGACACCCGCCGGCATCGAGGCGATCAGGCGTGCCAGATAGGCTCGGGTCGCTTCGGGTACCAGTGGGGTGATTGCCGGAAGATCTTTGCGTACCAGCAGCTTGCGTACCCAGGAGGCAGAAATGGGGGTGTTGTGATAGGTCAGCCTAGCCACTTCAACCAGATGGATCGGCGGGTAGGGCAACGCCGGTGTCTCTAGCCAGTAACGCATATCCTGATTGTATTTGGCGGTAACCGGACAGAAGGGTTCCGTCCCGACAAAACGGTGGGTGATGCCCAACGCCGGCGCCAGATACTGCCGGAATATCTTGATATCGATTTCGGTGTAACAGTTGTCGGCCACGCCCTGCTCTTTGATGAAATAGCAGGGAAAGGTGGCGCGAGAGATGATGTATTCGGAGCCGGGGTGCAGTGTGAGATTGGTGATATCTCCCACGCCTTCACGCACCAACGCCAAACGATCTTCATAAGAAAAACGCGAGGTATCTTCGCGTACTAAAAAGAGGTGCAGCCAGTCACACTGACTGGCTGCCTGTCGGACAAGATAACGGTGTCCGTTGGTGAACGGATTGGCGTTCATCACGATGGCACCGATTTTTTTCCCTGGGTGGCGTAGCGTTGCTAAATTTTCGGCATAACGTTGTAAGCGGACTTTACTGTTCTCCATCAATACCATAATCCCGGGAACGCGGGTAATGGTGGCAAATCCGCACTGGCGAAACATCTCTTCATTTTCTTCTTTGGTATAGATAAAAAGATTGTTTCGACCTAAATCATAAGCCAAGTTGACCAACTCGGTGGCCAGCGTGAGGGCTAATCCCTCGCCGCGAGCCGATGCGCTGATGGCGACGCATTTTATGATATCGCCAGCGATACCACCGCAGGCGATAATTTTGTTATCACGCATAGCGCAAATAAATATTTCTACAGAAGTATCTATATTAAGTCCATTTTCACGCAGAAACTGAGTGATATCGGCAATCCTTTTTTGCTCAGAGCGCTTAACCTGGGTGAAAACAGTATTGCTGAACATAGGGATTCCTGCGCTGCGTTAGCATGGCTAAGTTAAATAAATGTATCTTTTATCAACTTAATAACTTTTCATTTTCAATCAATGGTAATAAAACTTTTCCACCTATTTTTATTACCGTTGGCTGTGGTTAAATTAATCCTAGTTAGGAATTGACCGAGAATTTTTGACCTAATTCACAAACGGAAAGCAGTTTTAAATTACCTTAATAGTTTTTATTTTCGTAATTTTAAATAAAGAATTTTATTTGCTGGTTTTTATTTGCGTAATTAGTTTAATAGCGATAATCTGCAAAGTAGAAAAACATTATGGACAGTTTGTCTGGAAACAAATCGGTTACATTTGAGGGTGTTAAAGGTAATCGAAATGTCTTAAAAGGTGAGATGACGATGGTAAGAATGCCAAAGAGTAATGCGGTAAATTTTTTCCGCCGTATGGCGTTCCCATTGCGTATTTTCCTCCTGTTACTATTGGTTTCTTGCTGTCTGTTCGCCGCCTTGGGTAAATACCTCTCCGCGAGTTTTGAAGACTACATGACGAGGCAAGTGCGTGACATGGCGATGAACCAGGCCAAGATCATCGCCTCGATGGATAGCATTATCGATGGGGTGAAGGATCGTGATGTTCACCGATTAGCGCAGATTGCCGATCGCCTGGGGACTGGTACCGACTTCGATTATGTGGTCATCGGCGATCGTAACGCGATTCGTTTGTACCACCCGAATCCGGCCAAGATCGGCCATAAGATGCAGTTTAATAAGCCGGGCGCCCTCGAACGGGGAGAGAGTTACTTTATCTCAGGCAAAGGGTCGCTGGGGATGGCGATGCGCGCCAAGACGCCGATCTTCGACCATCAAGGGAAGGTGATTGGCGTCATTTCCCTGGGTTATCTGGTGAGTAAGATCGACAGCTGGCGGCTCGACTTCTTGCTGCCGATGGCGGGCGTCTTTGTCGGGGTACTGGTGTTGATGATGCTACTATCTTGGCTGTTCGCCGCCCATATTCGTCGGCAGATGATGGGCATGGAGCCTCGTCAGATAGCGCAGGTGGTGCGTCAGATGGAGGCGCTATTTGGTGCGGTATTCGAGGGGCTGATCGCCGTCGATCCTGAGGGGCAGATCACGGCAATAAACCGTAATGCCCGCAAAATGTTGGGGCTGAGTGCCCCGGGACGCCAGTGGCTGGGGCAGCCGATTAGTCAGGTCGTTTCACCGGCAGATTTCTTTACCGATCGTATCGATGAAGATCGGCGCGATGCCATTCTGACCTTTAATGGTTTGAACGTGATCGCCAATCGGGCCACTATCCGTTCCGGCGATGGTGATACCCTGCTTGGGGCGATCATCAGTTTCCGTAGTAAAGATGATATCAATACGCTGAATGCGCAATTGACGCAGATCCGGCAGTATGTCGATAGCCTGCGCACCGTGCGTCATGAGCATCTTAACTGGATGTCGACCCTCAGCGGGTTGCTACAGATGAAGGAGTACGATCGTGCGTTAGAGATGGTGCGCGGAGCCTCGCAGGAGCAACAGCAGTTGATCGATCATCTGCGCGATGCCTTTAGCGATAAGGTGGTTGCCGGTCTGTTGTTTGGTAAAGTGCATCGGGCGCGCGAGTTGGGGCTGACGTTGACGATTGTCGAAGGCAGCCAGTTGCATGCCCTGCCCAGCGGTTTAGATAGTACAGAATTCGCGGCGGTGCTTGGCAACCTGCTCGATAACGCCTTCGATGCGAGTCTGAAGAACCCGGCGGGCAATGGGAGCGTCGAGGTGTACTTGTCGGATGAGGGGGCGGAGGTCATTATCGAGGTCGCCGATCAAGGATGCGGCGTGCCGGATGCGTTGAAAGATAAAATTTTTGAGCAGGGCGTCAGTAGCAAGGTGGAGGAACCGGGGGAACATGGTATCGGCCTTTACCTGATTGCCCGCTATGTGGGACGTTGCGGGGGCACCATTACGCTGGAGGATAACCAGCCCTATGGCACCCTATTTTCTGTATTTATCCCGAAGGTGAAGAGTGAGCATGAATAAAATCAATATATTAATCGTCGAGGATGAGACTCCACTGGCTGAGATGCACGCGGAGTTTATTCGTAATCACCCCGGCTGTGGTCAACTGTGGCTGGCCGGTAATCTGGCGCAAGCTCGGGCGATGATTAAAAGCTTTCACCCGGATTTAATCTTATTGGATAACTATTTGCCCGATGGGGTAGGGGTACAACTCCTGCATGAGTTGGCTCAACAACGTTACCCTGGTGGTGTGGTGTTGACAACCGCTGCCAGCGACATGAATACCGTTTCCGAGGCGGTGCGTAGCGGCGCCTTCGACTATCTGATTAAGCCTATCGCCTACGAACGTTTGGGACAAACGTTGGAGCGTTATCAGCAGCGTCACTCCATGCTCAGTGGGCGCCAGAATGCCAGCCAACGTCAGATCGATAGCATGTATAACGCCTATGCGCGCGGCGACAGCAAAGAGGATCTGCCGGTGGGCATCGATGCCTTGACGCTGGAGAAGGTGCAGGCGTTATTCGTCGATGAGCAGGCACGCCATACCGCAGAGAGCGTGGCGCAGAGCTTGATGCTGAGCCGTACCACGGCGCGCCGTTACCTAGAGTTTTGCGCCGCACGCCAACAGATCGTGGCAGAGATCGTCTACGGCAAGGTGGGGCGCCCACAGCGCATCTACCGCGCACAGAGTAAAAATTGACGTTGATAGCGCGCTGGGGGCTTATCGGGGATCGCACCTAGGGCCCGCTGTTTTGTGTATTTCACGGTTTTAAATTATCCGCTACCTGTATATACTCACAGCAAAACTGTATAAACGAACAGGGGGCGGAATGAAAGCATTAACGGCCAGGCAGCAGCAGGTCTATGATCTGATTCGCGATCATATCGAGCAAACCGGCATGCCGCCGACGCGTGCCGAGATTGCTCAGCGCCTCGGCTTCCGCTCGCCCAATGCTGCCGAGGAGCACCTGAAAGCGTTACAGCGCAAGGGGGTGATCGAGATTGTCTCCGGCGCCTCACGCGGTATCCGTCTGCTGATGGAGGACGAGTCTGGCTTGCCCTTGATCGGTCAGGTCGCCGCGGGTGAACCCTTGCTCGCGCAGCAACATATCGAAGGGTATTACCAGGTCGACCCCTCGCTGTTTAAACCCAGTGCCGATTTTCTGTTGCGGGTGAATGGCATGTCGATGCGCGATATCGGCATCCTGGATGGCGATCTGTTGGCGGTGCACAAGACTCAGGATGTACGCAACGGCCAGGTTGTTGTGGCACGCATTGAAGATGAAGTCACAGTAAAACGATTGAAAAAGCAGGGGAATGTGGTGCAATTGTTGCCGGAAAATAGCGATTTTCAGCCCATCGTCGTCGATCTGCGCGAGCAGAACTTCACCATCGAGGGGCTGGCAGTGGGAGTGATCCGTAACGGCGACTGGATCTAAATCGCCCCAGGCTTGAGCCGTTTTGGTTCCACTCGGCCGATTCACGCCGTCATTTCTCTACCCCGCGGACATCGAGTGCGCGGGGTTTTTTTATGGTGCTTGCCGCGGTCAACGCGGGCTAGCTTGATAAGGGGGAGGGATGCGAGGTTTCCCGCAGGCGGACAAGGCGTTATGGCGCCTGGCGTTGCCGATGATCCTATCCAATGTCTCTGTACCCCTGCTGGGGGTGGTGGATACGGCGGTGATCGGCCATTTAGATTCACCCGTTTATCTGGGCGGGGTAGCAGTGGGCAGCATGGCGACGACCTTTCTGTTCATGTTATTGCTGTTTTTGCGTATGAGTACCACCGGGCTATGTGCCCAAGCCTACGGCGCAGATGATCGTCCGGCCCTGGCTCGAGCCTTGGTTCAGCCCCTGCTCATGGCGTTGCTGGCCGGTGGCGCGATTGTGGTATTGCGTGGCCCATTGATCGAATGGGTTCTGCATATCGTCGGTGCCGAGTCGGCAATTCAGGCTCAGGCGCAGCTCTTCATGAGCATTCGTTGGCTGAGCGCACCGGCGACCTTGGCCAATCTGGTGATCCTCGGTTGGCTGTTAGGGGTGCAGTATGCCCGGGCGCCGGTCCTTCTGCTGGTCACGGGCAACCTGGTCAACATCGTTTTGGATCTCTGGTTCGTGGTCGGTCTGGGCTGGAAGGTAGCCGGTGCGGCGTGGGCCACCCTGATCGCCGACTACGTCACCCTGTTATTGGGAGTGGGGTTGCTGCTGCATGTCATGCGGCGGCGTGGATTACGGCGGGAACATTTCCATCACGCCTGGCGCGGCGATCTGCGCCGTTTGCTGGCGTTGAACCGCGATATCATGCTGCGCTCGCTACTATTGCAGATCTGCTTTGCCTCACTGACGGTGATCGGTGCGCGTCTCGGGGCCAGCGTGGTCGCGGTCAATGCGGTGCTGATGAATCTGCTGACCTTCACCGCCTACGCGCTCGACGGTTTCGCCTATGCGGTTGAGGCACACTCTGGTCGAGCTTATGGCGCGCGCGATGCCGCCGGATTGCAGCGGGTATGGCGCGCCGCCTGCCGTCAGGCCGGCATGGTCGCCCTGCTATTTGCCGTCGCCTATGGCCTGTTTGGCCGTGACATCATTGAGCTATTAACGACGTTGCCCCAAGTGCGCGCATTAGCGATCGCTTATCTTCCTTGGCAGATGGTGTTGCCGTTACTCGGGGTGTGGTGTTACCTATTGGATGGGGTATTCATCGGTGCGACGCGTGGGGCGGATATGCGTAACAGCATGGCATTGGCCGCGTTGGGTTATGGCCTGACATTGTTGAGCGTGCCCTGGCTGGGTAATCAGGGTTTATGGTTGGCGCTGGCGGTCTTTTTGACGCTGCGTGGCCTGTCTCTGTGGCTGATCTGGCGACGCTGTTGGCGCGAGGATCGTTGGTTTCCCTCCCCCTCGGCAACGTAGGAGGAGGCGGGAGACGCGGGATTAGTGTGACGCGGGCTCTGTCTCTGCCGGCTGTTGCGCACAGGCCTGACAGAGGCCATGTGCCTCGATCACACTGTGCTGCACGCTAAATCCCGCCTGTTGTGCCAGTAGTGCCAGTTGCTGTTGCAGGGCATCGGCTGGACGCTCATGCACTTGACCGCAGCGGTGGCAGATGAGTAACGCCGAGATGTGGCTCGGTTCGTCGAGGTGGTGGCACATCACGTAGCTATTGGTGGATTCGATCTTGTGGATGAAGCCTTGTTCCAGCAGGAAGTCGAGCGCCCGATAAATAGTCGGCGGCTTGGCTTGAGGTTCGGAGACACGCAGCAGATCGAGCAGATCATAGGCGCTGATGGCGCCTTGCTGGGCGGCCATGAGGCGTAGTACCTCCATCCGCTGTGGCGTGAGGCGGACATTCCTCTGCCGACAGAGCTGCTCGGCTTGGGTTAACAGTCGCTGCAAATTTGGGGTGGTCATGAGTGCGGTTTCCTGCCAGTAGCGTACCGTGATTTTACCACAATTAGGGCCTGTCTCGTAATGGGCGCCTTTGTCTAGGTGACATCTGCTACGCCACGGCCGCGTGATGAGGTTGGAATATCACCGCTAGTATTTAAGTCCACCCCTCGCATAAAGAACCTCAATAAACTTACACCCCGGGGTTGTAGGGGTTGTAGGGGTTGTAGGGGTTGCCGGTTGAGGGTCAGCCTTGTTGTTTTCTTGTCCTAAATATCGTTGCTATTTCGCCGGATGGGCAGACGCGTACTGGATGACAGGGTAATTTTTCCTGTTCTAAATGAATGTCGGTTTTTGACTGGGCCCGCTGAGTGTTGGCTGGGGTGGACTGACATTATTGATCGGAGCGATAAATAGATAGAGAGGTCTAGCGGTGGACCTCTAGCGCCGCACGATCGCCCGCGATGCGCAGACGACGGAAAGGATAATAATGGATATGGATATTATCGTGGCGATCGAGAGTTGGCCTTTACGCCAGGCAATCTGCGCAATTTACCAGCCACACTCTACGATTATTCAACTAACGGATCTTTCCCTGTTGCCTGAATTCGTGGATCGCGCCGAATCATCCGGCATGCTGTTGATGACGGACTGGCGCCGTGAACGCTTATTGCACGGCATGGATGATATCCGTCGGCACAGCATGCTACCGGTGATTATCATTAATCGACGGGAAAGCTATTTAACCCATCTGGTCAGTCAGTTTTTCCCCGGGACCTACGCCTTTAGCTACGATGCCTTTCATCGTCATACCCAGCGTCGTAGTTTTCACCCGTTGGATCTGTGTTTTTTGCCGTATTCGCGTGGCGTGTCCGCCTCTCGTGGAGGGCGTAGCTCGCTACGGGAACGTCTGAATGCTTTCGGTTTTATGACGTTGTATCAGCGGGGCGTGACGCTACGTGAAGCCTCGGTACTCATCAGTCTCTATTACCGTAATAACATCACCACTACCGCTCGTCTGTTAGGGATGCATGAACAGGCGGTGGTCTACTGCAAGCGAGCCCTGAGTAAAAAGTTGGGGCTCGATCCTAATCGCACCGATCTGATCCGGGAGATTTTTCTATTACCGAGCGAGGCGTATGGCGAAGCGTGCGTGGATGCGTGGAGCGAGCCACCGCTTGCTGGCAGCGCGGGGGGCTGAGGTGTTGGCGGCAAGGCGTTAGCGTGTTGGGTATGTGCAGGCTGCGGTTTTTCTGTGCGGATATGCTAGAATCGCCGCCCGCGCGATCCCCGGGCGGAATCCGGCACCGTCAGGCGGCGGTAGGCAATTAGGCTTTGCATGATAGTGGAAGACAGCGAGTAATGACTCAGGCACAACAGATTGAACCAGCGACCGTATCCCGTGAGCGTCAGGGCTCGGGTGAATTTCCTTCTCAGCGTTTCTCCATCGCGCCGATGCTCGATTGGACCGATCGTCATTGCCGCTACTTTCATCGTTTACTGAGTCGTCAGACATTGCTGTATACCGAGATGGTGACCACCGGCGCGATTATCCACGGTAAGGGTGACTATCTGGCCTATAGCGAGCCGGAGCATCCGCTGGCGCTGCAATTGGGCGGCAGCAATCCGGCGGATCTGGCCCGTTGCGCGGCGTTGGCCGAGGCGCGTGGTTATGATGAGATCAACCTTAACGTCGGCTGCCCATCGGATCGGGTACAGAATGGGCGTTTTGGCGCCTGCCTGATGGGCGAGGCGCAGCTGGTGGCGGATTGTGTCAAGGCGATGCGCGACGTGGTATCGATCCCGGTGACGGTCAAGACCCGTATCGGCATCGACGAGCAGGACAGTTATGCGTTTCTGTGCGACTTTATCGGTACCGTTACCGGGCAAGGGGAGTGTGACACCTTCATCGTCCATGCGCGCAAGGCATGGCTGTCGGGGCTGAGTCCCAAGGAGAATCGTGAGGTGCCGCCGCTGGATTATCCGCGGGTGTATCGCCTCAAACAGGACTTTCCCCAGTTGACCATCGCCATCAACGGCGGCGTGAAGAGCCTGGCGGAGGCGCAGGCGCATCTGTGCCATGTCGACGGCGTGATGGTGGGACGTGAGGCCTATCATAACCCCGGGATGTTGGCGCAGGTCGATCGCCAGTTATTCGATGCGACAGCGGCGGTGCCCGACAGCATCGCGGTGGTACGCGCGCTCTACCCCTACATCGAGCGTGAACTCGCCCAGGGAACGTATCTGGGGCACATTACCCGCCATATTCTCGGGTTGTTCCAGGGGATCCCGGGGGCACGCCAGTGGCGCCGTCACCTGAGTGAGAACGCTCATCGTCCGGGGGCGGATATCGCGGTGGTCGAACAGGCGCTGCGTTTCGTCGAGCGGCGGGGGGAGTAACCCGCCGCATCCCATGTGCGCCCCAGACTGAACGGGGCGTATGAGGGCGAGTCAAATTGCCTAATCATTGGTGAGTCTGACCATGATCAGCGGCACGCTGCCGCGCGCATGTCGAGTAGATACTTGTTAACTCAATGAGTTAATGAATATATCCAGCTTGGCACGATTCTTGAATTTATCCGGTCATGATATCTGAGGACGCCAACTGGAGAGCGTGCGATGTTTGAAGTGATGATGTTTCTGGGATTCTTTGTGTTGATGCTGCTGGCCGGCATCTCGTTGCTGGGCGTGATCGTCGTGTTGGCGGTGTTCTCCATTCTGTTTTGGTTGTTCGGAGGCCTATTCGTGCTGGCGATCAAGGTGTTGCCCTGGTTGGCCTTGATCCTGGTGGCGGTATGGCTGTATCGCGCCTGGCAGAAACCGCAACAATCTCGTTAATGACGGGCGCCTGGGCGTTGGCCGGGGCGCACCGATTTTCGTTATGACACGGATATTCAGTCTTCACCCTCGCCTTTATTAATTAATTTATAAAATAGGTTTATTCAATAGTATTTTCTCTGGGTACTAATAAGTACCATTGGCCGTAGATCATTTTATAGATGATTGGCTCGTGTCATTCTCCCCATTATTTTACTCTTCTAACTGTCATGGTTGGCTGTAGTACTTATTTTCATGACACTAAAATCGGATTATTCCCGCCACTTTCAGCTTACGACTTAATAATTTTTTAAGAAGGAGCAGAGATAATCGCATTGTCTTGTTATTAATCTAAAAATAGGATTTCAATGATAGCTATGTATAGGTTTATCCTCTGCGCATTCGTCTTGCTGGTTAGCATGAATGCTAGCGCCGCATTTACCAACAATATGACGCAAAATTATAGCCTAGGCGGATTTAGCGGTCCGGTTATGGGGGCGGTGAGTAGCGCCGAGATTAATGGTTATAGTTGGATGCAGGATGATAAACCGGTCGTTTTAGAGGGGCATATTGTCAGCCGCCTCGGTGGGCAGCATTATCTGTTGCAGGACGCTAAGGGCGATGTGATGGTCGAGATCGATCAGGAGGTATGGTGGGGCGTGAATGCCACGCCACAGACACGTCTACGCCTGTATGGCTCGGTGGATAAGGATATCGCCGAGCGCGTCAGCGTCGATGTCGATCGTGTGGAGGTGTTGCGCTGATCTCGGCGCGACACCGAGTATACTTCGTCATGCTAACCTGTCCGCGCCATTCGGTGCGGACTCTTCCTCCGCGGTATCCGTTCTCTCGTCCTTGCTTACGACTTACTCCATGCGTCCGGCGCTGGCATTGGTTATACTGTCGCGCGTCTACGGCTCACAACAGGTAAAGCATTCCCACTATGGCAGGTAACAATCCCGGCAATAAATCCCGCGAGACCCCCCGCGATCGCCAGATGGAGGGCCTCAAGCTACCTCCGCACTCTCTGGAGGCTGAACAGTCCGTTCTGGGCGGTCTAATGCTGGATAACGAACGCTGGGATCATGTGGCCGAGCGCGTGGTGAGCAATGACTTTTATAGCCGTCCACATCGTCTGATCTTCGGTGAGATGCAGCGCTTGTTGGAGCTGGGGCGGCCGATCGATTTGATCACCCTCTCCGAATCGCTGGAGCAGCAGGGCCACCTGGAGAGTGTCGGTGGTTTCGCCTATCTGGCCGAGCTGGCGAAGAACACCCCCAGCGCTGCCAACATTAACGCCTATGCTGACATCGTGCGTGAACGGGCGGTGGTGCGCGAGATGATCGCCGTTGCCAACGAGATCGCCGATGCGGGTTACGATCCACAGGGGCGCAGCAGCGAGGATCTGCTGGATCTGGCGGAGTCGCGCGTGTTTCAGATCGCCGAGAACCGCGCCAGCAAGGATGAGGGGCCGAAGAGCATCGACCGCATCCTGGAAGATACCGTCTCGCGCATCGAGCAACTGTATCAGCGTCCGCATGATGGGGTGACCGGGGTCTCCACCGGTTACCAAGATCTGGATAAGAAGACCGCCGGGTTGCAAAAGTCGGATCTGATCATCGTGGCGGCACGTCCGTCGATGGGGAAAACCACCTTCGCGATGAACCTGTGCGAAAACGCGGCGATGACCCAAGAGAAACCGGTGCTGATCTTCAGCCTGGAGATGCCCGGCGAACAGATCATGATGCGTATGTTGGCCTCGTTGTCGCGAGTCGATCAGACACGCATCCGTACCGGTCAGTTGGACGACGAAGATTGGGCTCGCATCTCCAGTACCATGGGGCTGCTGTTGGAGAAGCGCAATATGTATATTGACGACTCTTCCGGCCTGACACCGACGGAGGTGCGTTCGCGTGCGCGTCGTATTTTCCGTGAGCATGATGGTCTTAGCCTGATCATGATCGACTACCTGCAACTGATGCGCGTGCCGTCGCTGTCGGATAACCGCACCCTGGAGATCGCCGAGATTTCTCGCTCCCTCAAGGCATTGGCCAAAGAGTTGCAGGTCCCGGTGGTGGCGCTATCGCAGCTTAACCGTTCGTTGGAGCAACGTGCCGATAAGCGCCCGGTTAACTCTGACCTGCGTGAATCGGGCTCCATCGAGCAGGATGCCGACTTGATTATGTTTATCTACCGTGATGAGGTCTATCACGAGAACAGCGATCTCAAAGGGATCGCCGAGATCATCCTCGGAAAGCAGCGTAACGGCCCGATCGGCACGGTACGTCTGACCTTTAATGGCCAATGGTCGCGCTTCGATAACTACGCCGGCCCGGCCTACAACGATGAAGATTAATCGCCTGATCGCCTAGGCGGCCAGATGCATCCACCCCAGGTAGGCGCGCGTGCCGCCCGGGGGAATAATTTCATGAGCCGGGCGCCGAATGCCCGACCCGATAGTCAACTCAGCTCATTAATGGAATCAAGGAAGCAACATGAAAGCGGCAACCGCCCTCATTGATCGCCGCGCTCTGCGACATAACTTTCAGCAGATCCGCTCGTTTGCGCCGCACAGCCGTCTTATCGCCGTGGTGAAGGCCAATGCCTATGGACACGGTCTGTTGGAGACCGCCAATACCCTGCATCAGGCCGACTGCTATGGCGTGGCGCGTATCGGTGAAGCCCTGATGCTGCGCTCCGGTGGGATCGTCAAACCGATCCTGCTGTTGGAGGGCTTTTTCTCCGCCAGTGATCTACCGGTCCTGGTGGCTAATAACATTGAAACCGCGGTGCACAGCGAAGAGCAGTTGCAGGCCTTGGAACAAGCCCAGTTGGAGCGCCCGGTTAAGGTATGGATGAAGCTGGATACGGGTATGCATCGCCTTGGGGTACGCCCGGAACAGGCGGAGGCCTTCTACCAGCGGTTGTGTGCCTGTCCCAACGTGGCACAGCCAGTGAACTTTATGAGTCACTTCAGTCGTGCCGATGAGCCACAGTGTGGACGAACCGAGGCCCAGATGGCCTGCTTTGATGCCTTTGTCCAAGGTAAGCCGGGCGACCAGTCGATTGCCGCCTCCGGTGGCATCCTGCTGTGGCCACAGTCGCATCGCGACATGGTACGTCCAGGGATCATCCTGTACGGCGTCTCACCGCAGGCGGATCTGGCCTTGGCCGCCGACCATTATGGTCTCCAGCCGGCGATGACCCTGCAGTCTAGCCTGATCGCGGTGCGCGAGCATAAGGCTGGCGAGCCGGTTGGTTATGGTGGTACTTGGGTGGCTGAGTGTGATACGCGTCTCGGCGTGGTCGCGATCGGTTATGGTGACGGTTACCCGCGTAGCGCGCCGTCGGGAACGCCTGTGCTGATCAATGGGCGCGAGGTGCCGATCGTCGGGCGGGTATCGATGGACATGATCTCCGTCGATCTGGGGCCGCAGGCCCAGGATCGCGTGGGTGATAAGGTGATCATGTGGGGGCCGGGATTGCCGGTTGAGAAGGTCGCGGCTTGTACCGGTATCAGCGCCTATGAGCTGATCACTAAGCTAACCTCACGCGTCGCGATGGAGTATATCGGCGACGAGGCGTGAGAGGTCGAGAGAAAAAAAGAACGGGCCGGCAATTGCCGGCCCGTTGCGTTTGGCGTACTCGCTTAGCGCGCCGCCAGGTAGATCTGACGGCTCTGCTCCAGCGTGATGTCGCCATGTTCCCCCAGGGCAGTCATCTGGTGCGCCTGTAGCTTATCGAGCAGGGCAGGGATGCTGCTGCCATCCAGGCCATAGTCGCTCAGGCGGGTCTTAACTCCCATCTGCTCGAAGAACGCGCGGGTGGCGGCGATGGCGGCATCGATGCGTTCTTCGTCGCTGCCGCTGCGGATGTTCCAGACACGCTCGGCGTACTGCAACAACTTGGCATGTTTCTTCTCACGCTGCAGTTGTAATACGTTCGGCAATACGATGGCCAGGGTCTGGGCGTGATCTAGCCCGTGCATCGCGGTCAGCTCGTGGCCAAGCATGTGTGTCGACCAGTCTTGCGGCACCCCAGCGCCGATCAGGCCGTTGAGCGCCATGGTGGCACACCACATGATGTTGGCACGTACCGCATAATTCTCGGGATCTTGCAGCGCGCGCGGTCCCTCTTCGATCAGCGTCAACAGCAGCCCCTCGGCGAAGCGATCCTGCACGCGGGCATCCACCGGATAGGTCAGGTACTGCTCGACGATGTGGACAAAGGCATCGACCACCCCGTTGGCGAT
This sequence comes from Edwardsiella tarda ATCC 15947 = NBRC 105688, assembly GCF_003113495.2. NCBI lineage: Bacteria > Pseudomonadati > Pseudomonadota > Gammaproteobacteria > Enterobacterales > Hafniaceae > Edwardsiella > Edwardsiella tarda. The sequence goes on along the minus strand of NZ_CP084506.1, from coordinate 3,300,212 downwards.
CTGACGCGGTGGTAGCGTATAAGTCACCTGCGGATCGAGGATGGCGAAGCGTGGCATGACATGCGGCGACATGAAGTGCAGTTTGTCGCCGGTCTCGCTACGGGTGATCACCGCCCCCATGTTCATCTCGGATCCGGTCGCCGGCAGGGTGAGCACCACGCCTAGCGGAATAGCGCGACTGACATCGCTACCGACGGTTTCCATGATATGCCACGGATCACCGACGTAATCGGCGGCGGCGGCGATGAACTTGGTACCGTCGATGACAGAACCGCCGCCCACAGCCAGCAGATAGTCGATCTTCTCGTTATGCACCATCTCGACCGCCTGCATCAGGGTCTCGTAGTGTGGGTTTGGTTCGATACCACCGAACTCAAAGACCTGGCGACCATGTAATGCGGCGTGAACCTGATCCAACACGCCGTTACGCTTGATACTCCCCCCACCGTAGGTAATCAGGACGCGTGCCTGTTCCGGGATTTCGTCGCGCAGCTTGGCAATCTGATCCTGACCAAACAGGATCTTCGTCGGGGTGTGAAGAACAAAGTTTTCCATGATGCAACCCTCACTCGTATTGCTAAAAAGCATGAATATGTCCGGCATCAGCACCGGGATGTGATTTGAGTGTTATTGTGAGCGCCTCGGGCAGTCGGCTCAATGCCCAATTCTGTTGGTTGTTTGCCTATTCCTGCAAAGCACTGTAGAAAAACGTATCAAAATGGCAAAATCATTGCCAAATTAAGTAGAACGGATGGGAGCGTTACATGGTTATCGACGATAGATGGAAACAGTTGGCCGCGCAGGTACAACACCTGCATCAGCAACCGGGGGTCAAGCCTTCACCGGTCGAGCATGTTAACCTCATCTATGTCAATGAACATCAACCGCGTACGCCGGTCATGTATCAGCCGAGCCTGATCATTATATTGCAGGGGCGTAAAGTCGGCTATTTAGGGGAGCGAGTATTTCACTACGATCCCAGTAACTATCTGCTGATGACGCTACCGTTACCGTGCGAATGCGAGACGTTCGCCACCCCAGAGGAGCCGTTGATCGGTCTGGCGCTGCGGGTTGACATGCAAATGTTGCAAGATTTGCTGATGGATATCGGCGATGGGTTGCACACGAGCGGGCGCCCACATGCCGATGGCGTACGTTCGGTGGCGTTGGATGAGGCGATGTTGTGCGCTTGCGAGCGCCTGGTCGAGGTGATGGAAACGCCGTTACAGGCACGCGTGCTCGGCCCCCAGATCGTGCGTGAAATGTTGTTTCACGCCCTATGCGGCGCGGGCGGCGATGCCTTATTCGCCTTGGCGAGTCGCCACAGCCACTTTAGCCAGATCGCCAAGGCGTTGCGGATGATCGAACAAAACTATGCCCGTAGCCTGAACATCGATAGTTTGGCTCAGTCGGTCAATATGAGTATTTCGTCATTTCACCATAATTTTAAGGCGGTGACGGCGACCTCACCGTTGCAGTACATTAAATCTTATCGTCTACATAAGGCGCGCATGATGATCCTGCATGATGGCTTGAAGGCCAGCACGGCGGCGAATCGTGTCGGTTATGAGAGCCCGTCGCAGTTCAGCCGTGAATACAAACGATTTTTCGGCAATACCCCTAGCGATCAGGCGAGCCGCTATCGCAACGGCGGTTTACCCATCGCGGAACTGTAAGCTAAGGCGCGGACCGGCACTGTGCGGCGTCCCGCCAGCCAAGGAGTGTCTTAAGATGATTGAACGAGCGTTTACGCTACCGGGCATGGCGGTGCGTGAATACCGTGTCGAGGTGCCGCTGAATTGGCATCATCCCGATGATGGGCGGCGTATCACCCTCTTCGCCCGTGAGTTGTGCGGCTTGGAGCACGCAACGGAGGCGTTACCTTGCCTGTTATTTTTACAAGGTGGGCCAGGCGGCAAGTGCCCGCGTCCGACCAGCCGTAGCGGCTGGTTGGCTGAGGCGTTGCGTGATTACCGGGTGATCCTGATGGATCAGCGTGGCACGGGTAACAGCAGTCGAGTCGAAGCCAGCACATTACGCGATATGACCCCATCACAGGCGGCGGAATATCTAAGCCATTTCCGGGCAGACGCCATTGTGCATGATGCGGAATACCTGCGTTTACACTGTTTTGGTGGCCGCCCTTGGACGACGCTAGGTCAGAGCTATGGTGGCTTCATTACGCTGAGTTATCTCTCTCTCGCGCCACAGGGGCTACACGCCTGTTACATCACCGGCGGTCTGCCGGCGATGGTTCCCAACGCCGAGCGTCTCTATGCGGCGACCTATCGTCAGCTGGCACGGCGTAACCAAAACTTCTTTAGCCGTTATCCCCAGGCGCGCGCGCAACTCGACCGTATCGTTGCGTTGCTGCGTGAGCAGGCCGTCTACCTACCCGATGGTGATCTGCTCAGCGTAGAGCGCCTGTTGACCTTGGGATTGGATCTGGGGATGAGCGAAGGCGAGGAGCGTCTGTTGTGGTTGTTCGACGAGGCCTTCAATGCTGAAGGGGAGCTGAGTGATACGTTCCTTAACCAGGTGATGCAGCGTAGCGGCTTCGCCGATAATCCGTTGTATGCCGTGTTGCATGAGAGCATCTACGCCGATGCCACCAGCGGCGCGACCCGCTGGGCCGCGCAACGGGTACGCGATACCTTGCCAGCCTTCTCGCCACAGCTTAGCGCTCCCTTGCTGAGTGGTGAGATGATCTATCCCTGGATGTTCGAACAGATGCAGTCCCTGCGTCCCTTCCGGGCGGCGGCGGCATTACTGGCCGAGCGTGAGTCCTGGCCCGCGTTGTATGATGTCGAGCGACTGCGTGATAACACGGTGCCGGTGATGGCGGCGGTGTATTACCATGATATGTATGTCGATGTGACATTGTCGCTGGAGAGTGCGGCGCAAATCGGTAATCTGCAGACGTGGATCACCAGCGAGTATGAGCATAATGGTCTACGTGTCGGGCCGGTATTTGCTCGGCTGCGGACGATGATGGCTGAACGCGGCGTCTTCGCGGCATAAAAAACGGCTCCCTCAGGGAGCCGTTTTTCGTTACCGGGCACCGTTCGCCGCATGAGGCGGCTGTGGGCCGGTCGATTAGAAGTAGTAGTTCACACCCAGGGTGAAGTCGTGGGTGGCCACTTTAGCTTGGGAGTTACCCGCGGTGGCTTTGCCTGCGTCCAGGTATTTGTAGCCCAGGTCCAGATCCAGACGCGGATTCACGTTGTAGATCACCCCAGTGCCGACGCTCCAGGCGAAGTTGTTGCTGTTGCTCTGTACGTTGTCGCCGTCCAGATCATTTTTCAGGCTGACGTTCGCATAACCGATGCCGGCGCCGATATACGGCGTGAAGTCGGTTCCGGTCTTGATGTCGTAGTAACCGTTCACCATCAGGGTCTGCAGGCCCAGACGGCTGTCGTTGGTCATACCCTGATCGTTGGTGTGGCTAGAGGTCGCATGAGCACGGAAGGTGTAATCCAACTCGGCGCGTACCGGCAGGTTAAACTGGTTGGCGAAGTTATAACCGAAAACGAGGCCGGCGTTACCGACGCCCTTGTTATCGTTGCTCATGCCATGACCGTCGACGTCGTCCTGATTGAACAGATGCTCGGCACTGATACCCATTTTGGCACCGGCATAGTAGCCCGTGTTATCGAGACCAGCGGCGTTAGCCAGGGTGGCGCCGGAAACCAGACCGACGAACAGAGCCAGTTTAGTAAATGCTTTCATGATGGATTCCTGAATTATTAGTCTTTGCGTGACAGAGGCGCTAGCAAGTGACCTATGTCACAAAAAAAGAACACGCCTGATAATGATAGCCAGCAAAATCTAAAAATTGAAATTATTTTTATTCAATAAAATCAATGATAAAAAATAAAGTGTATCGAGCGTTTAGCTTTAGTTAAAAATAATATGCCTCATTCCTAGGATTATTCTAACTAACGAGTTGACGGCTGGTGATAATTTATCCACATGAGACCTATCATAGTCTGAGGATTAAGGGCGCGGAGTTAGTCTATTAGGCTATGAAAATAACTTTCATATAATTTTAAGAAATTAGATTGTACGAATTTGCATCAGTGCAATTATGTGGATGTCCGCCGTTTATGTAGAAAGAATCGTCGTGATGCGAGGTCAGCGAATGGCACGGGTGATGAGGAGTATGTTGTATGGTGCCACAGCTTAAGGCCGTGTGGAGAAGCGCGTACACAATTTGTGCGCCACTCCGGAGTAAGTGAAAAATAAAACGATAAATAGTGCGATTGATTACGAGGAAATTGCTGATAGGAGAGGCCTGATTTTTGTTAATACAGGAGATTCCAAGTGATGTACTCAATATGCGATTAACAGCACTTCATTTCACACCTGGATTGATTGACAGCGGCGCTGGCTGATGATTATTTATACAGCATAATCAAAGGATAATCATTTTATTAACCATCGCTGATAAATATCCAGTTAGGGAATGATATGTATAAGAAAATAATAAATTTATTTGCGACCTCAGATATAATAACGGCGCCGCCAGCTTCTACCGATCACGGCGACAGCGCTACCGAATGCGCGCTGTCTACCCTCCCGCCGTCATTACCCGATTCACCTGCCGACTACGAACATACCTTATGCCATTGTATGCTCTCCGGGCTCGACAGTATTACTACGATCCGTAATACCCTATTAAGTTCCAGCGAACGCTTGCAACAGGAGCAGCAGGTTATTGACGCGCTGAATGCCAAGAACCATCAAGCCTACGACAGTATGCATGCGTTGGAGAAGCTGGTGGCGGAAATTGGCACTCGCGCGCAGCAAGAAATCCAGATTAGTGCGGCGTTACAAGAGACGGTGGCGGAGATTAATTACAGTGTGGAGGATATTCATCGCCTCTCTAATCAAACTAATTTATTAGCGATTAACTCGGCGATTGAGGCGGCGCATGTTGGTGAATTGGGGCGTGGTTTTACGGTGATCGTCAAAGAAATTAAGCATCTGGCGAGCGAGGTGAAACAGCATGCCAGCCAGATCGCTGGGTTGAGTCGCGCCATTGCCGAACGCGCTGGCCAAGTCTGTGATAGCGTGGCGAGCATTCAAGCGTTGATCAATCACATCCAGCGGGAGGTGATGCAATCGCGTCAGTCACTAGAGCAGGTGATCGAGCGTGCCGGTTATATGCAGCAGATCATTCGCGCTATCGCCATTCAGCAGTTCCTCAATACGGTCAAACTGGATCACATTATCTGGAAGTATCAGGTCTACCATTATCTTTTTAACCGAGATCGCCAAGCGACGATGAATGATCATCAGTCGTGCCGTTTGGGAAAATGGTACTACGGCGGAGAGGGGCAACAGCTATTCGGTGAACATCCCGCCTTCCGAGCATTAGAACGTCCCCATGCCGCGGTACATCGCTCGGGTCAGCGAGCGCTCTCCGCCTTCGCGGCGGGAGATTTTGAGGCGATGAGGTCGGCGTTGGCGCAGATGGAGGCGGCCAGCGCGGCGGTGATCGAAGGGATTGATGTGTTGATCGGTGACACCGATCCGCGTGGAGAAGTCCGTTAGCGGGCTTCCGATTATTATGTAAATAGATTGATTGTTTTGTTATTAAATGATTTATTCATTGTTATCGCGCTAGGGAGTATAGGGAAAACACGAGAAGCAGGAGAGGATATAATGAATAAAATCATTGGATTGGCAATAGTAGGTGCATTATTGAGCGGAACGGCCTATGCCGCCTCACTCACCGTGCCCTTGAAGGAAGCGACGACCATGGGGGACGGCGCGGCGCTCGGCGAGGTGGTCATCAGCGAAACCCCTTATGGCCTGTTGTTGACGCCCAAGCTCCACGGTTTAGCACCGGGGGTGCATGGTTTTCATGTGCATGAGAACGCCAGCTGCCTGCCGGGGGCCAAAGAGGGCAAACCGGTTGCTGCGCTGATGGCGGGCGGGCATTGGGACCCCGAGAAACGTGGCAAGCATTTGGGGCCGTATAGTGATGCCGGACACCTGGGTGATCTACCTGGGCTGGTCGTCAACGCGGATGGCACGGCAGACTACGCGGTGCTGGCCCCACGCTTGAAGTCGCTGGCGCAACTGAAAGGGCATGCATTGATGGTGCATGCAGGGGGCGATAATTATGACGACCACCCACATGCGTTAGGGGGTGGCGGTGCCCGCATGGCCTGTGGCGTGATCGAGTAGCGCGCAGGGTAGACGGCGCCTGAGGGCGCCGTCGTCGCGAGGATTAACGCAGTGTCTTCACCACCTGGCGGCGGCGCAGTACGTAGCCGATCGGCAGGCTGCAAATATGCACCAGACGGGTGAAGGGGAAGATGAGGAAGATGGTCAGCCCTAGGACCATATGTACCTTGAACAGCCAGTCGACCCCTTGCAGATAACGCGCCGGATCGGGACGGAAGGTGACGATCCCCTGACTCCAACTGATCAGACTCTGTAGGGTGGTGCCAGAGGGATGCAGCAGATCGATCGGGATCGTCAGCATGCCCAGGCAGATCTGGATCACCAGCAGCGTCAGGATCAGCTTGTCAGAGAAGGAGGAGGTGGCGGCCACGCGGGGATTGAACAGGCGGCGGGCCAGTAGCATGAACGCCCCGATCAACAACAGCGTGCCGAAGAAGCTGCCGGCGATCAGCTCCAGTATCTGGTGGGTCTGGTCGGAGATATAGGCCTGATACCAGGAGCGTGGCGTCAGTAGGCCGACGACGTGGCCGAAGAAGACGCCTAACATGCCGACGTGGAACAGGTTGAGGGCATAGCGGCTATAGCGGCCGTTGGCCATCAGCAACGAGGATCCACTCTTCCAGGTGTACTGACCATAGTCGAAGCGGTAGAGGCAACCCAGCACTAACACCGTGATGGCGATATAGGGGTAGATGTTAAATAAAAAATAGGATAGCGCAGACATACAATCCTCCTTATCGCCCCAGGTTGAGATAATGCACCGTCGCCGCGTGCTCGGGCGGCAGGGCGGGCAATTCGACGCGGGCTGGCGCGTGTGCCCGCTCCCATTCAGCGTCGATATCCGGCGCCGTCACCGTCTCATCTTGTGCATCCTCCTGCTGTCCGGCGAGATGCAACAGCAGCAGAAACAGCACACCATAGCGTCCCGCCTTCGTGCGCCGGTAGAGGATCTGCGCCACCTCCACGATCTGCGTCAGGATACGCAGTCCCTCTCCGGGGGTGGTTTGATCCTGTAGATAGGCAAACTCCAGCACCATTGGCAGATAGTCGGGGAGCTCACGTACCGCGGGACTGAGCGCCGCCTGCTGATAGTGTTGGAGGATGTTGACCATCGCCTGGCCACGGGTCTTGGATTCGGCCAACTGATGTTCACAGAGGTACAGGGCGCAGCGTCGAGTATGGTCGAACTGCGCGACGTACTCACTCTGGCGGGTCGCCAGCGGTGCGTGATAGTAATGGCGGATGAAGTCGGCCAGCCGCGCACGATCCGCCTCGGCCAACTCGGGACACTGGGTGAGTGCACTCTCCAGCTCGTCACGTGCCTGCCACAGCGCCTCATCGGGGTACTCCAGCAGGCGCGCCACAATTAACAGGCTTAGCATGGCTTACTCCTTACTCCGCAGGTTGATGACCAGACGATCGTCGGGGCGGTACCCGGTCAAATTGGTGCCCTCGACATCGTGCGGCGTGTTGAAGCTGAAGCTACAACTGCCATGCTCGATGTACTCATGGCCGCTCGCCGGTTGATGCATGCCGGTCGGGATGACGAAGCGCTCATGGTAGGGCGCCAGGGCCAGCAGGCGGTACATCGCCTCGGCTTGCTCACTACTCAGATCTGCCTGTTGTAGCCATTGCGGCGCCTGTGGGCTGAGCAGACTACGGCGGTAGTGGCGGAGGGCGATCAACCGCGTCAAGGCGCGCTCAACCGGTTGGCGATCGCCGGCACACAACAGCTTAGCGAGATAGTGAATGGGAATTCGCATCTGTTCCAACTCCGCCAGACGGATGTCGTGCGGTGTCGCCAAGGTTTGATCGTCGAAACGGATCGGCGATAAGGGCGGCACATACCAGACCATCGGCAGGGTGCGGAACTCGGGATGCAGAGGTAGCGCCAGTTGCCACTCCTTGATCAGGCGGTAGACCGGTGAGCGCTGGGCGTGTTCTAGGATATCGTCGCTGATACCGTCGCGGCGTGCCTGCTCGATCACTTGCGCGTCGTGTGGATCGAGGAATAGTCGCATCTGCGCTTGGTACAACTCGTGCGGATCCTCTACCGCGGCGGCATCGGGGATGGCCTCGGCATCGTACAGCATCACGCCGATGTAACGGATACGCCCGACGCAGCTCTCCGAGCACAGGGTCGGTAATCCCGCCTCGATACGTGGATAGCAGAAGATGCACTTCTCCGATTTACCACTCTTCCAGTTGTAGTAGATCTTCTTGTAGGGGCAGGCGCTGACACACATACGCCAGCCACGGCACTGATCTTGGTTGATCAGTACCACTCCATCCTCGGCACGTTTGTAGATGGCGCCGCTGGGGCAGGAGGCGACGCAGGCGGGATTGAGGCAGTGCTCGCACAACCGCGGCAGGTACATCATGAAGGTCTGCTCGAACTGAGCGTACAGCTGCTTGTCCAACCCCTCTAGGTTCGGATCGCCCTGGCGGACATGAGCCTCCCCGCCCAGATCGTCCTCCCAGTTGGCACTCCCCTCGATCTTCTCTAGGGTCTTGCCGGTGAGCAGTGAGTAGGGCCGTGCCGTCGGCTGGTGGCGCGCCCCGGCCGGGGCCGTATGCAGATGGGCATAGTCGAACGAGTAAGGCTCGTAATAGTCTTCGATCGACGGCATATGGGGATTAGCAAAGATCTTGGCCAGCAGACTCAGCTTGCCGCCCATACGGGGTGTCAGCCCGCTGGCGGTTCGTTGCCAGCCGCCATGCCACTTCTCCTGATCCTCCCAATCACGGGGGAAACCGCGTCCGGGTTTGGTTTCGACGTTGTTGAACCAGCCGTATTCGATACCTTCACGGCTGGTCCAGACGTTCTTGCACACCACCGAACAGGTGTGACAACCGATGCACTTGTCGAGGTTTAGCACCATGGAAATCTGTGCACGAATTTTCATTTTTTTCTCCCTCTTCCCGATCGGTATCAGTCCCACTCGACCTGGCTGAGCTTGCGAATAATCACCGTCTCGTCCCGGTTGGAGCCGATGGTGCCGTAATAGTTGTAGCCCCAGGACAGGTGGGCATAGCCGCCGATCATATGGATCGGGTTGGGGCAAATCCGGGTGATGGAGTTGTGGATCCCCCCGCGTTCGCCGGTGACCTCGGAGAGCGGCATGTTCAGCGTGCGCTCCTGCGCGTGATACATCAGCGCCAACCCGGCGGGAATGCGCTGGCTGACGACCGCCCGCGCCACCATGGCCCCGTTGGCATTAAACAGCTCGACCCAGTCGTTGTCGGCGATGTTGGCGCGTTGTGCGTCGTGCTCGCTGATCCAGATCAGCGGTCCCCCACGCGAGAGGGTCTGCATGATTTGGTTATCGGTATAGGTAGAGTGGATCCCCCACTTCTGGTGGGCCGTGCCAAAGTTCAACACCAGCTCCGGCTGGCCGTTGTCATTGTGCTGCCGCACGCTACGGCAGCTCTGGGTATCCAACGGTGGCTTATAACAAGGGAAGTTTTCGCCGAACGCCTGCATCCAGGCATGATCTTGATAGGCCTGCTGACGACCGGTTAGGGTGCGCCATGGCACCGCGTGGGTGATGTTCAGGCTACCGGCGGTGTAGGCATGTTGATCGCTGTCGATGCCGGACCACAGCGGACTGGCGATCACACGCCCCGGTTGGCGCTGGATATCGGCGAAGCGGTAGTGCACCCCTTTCTTATCCGCCGCCAACTCGGCGATGGCAGGCTGGCCGGTCTTCGCCGCCAGATCACGCCAGGCGCGATCGGCCACCTGGCCGTTGGTCTCTGGAGCCAGGGTGAGGATGGCCTCTAATGCCTGGGTGGCATCTTGCATGTTGGCACAGGGGCCGACCCCCTCCAGGCTCTCGCTACCGTGGCGGGCGCATAATTCCGCGATCTCTGGCTGAGTATCCCAATGGGCCCCCTTGCCACCATTGCCATGCGCCGCCAGCGCCGGGCCGAGATGGGTATATTTGAAGTAGGTCTGCGGATAGTCGCGCTCGACGACGTTGATGGCGGGCGCGGTCTTCCCGGCGATGAAGGCCTGCGGATCTCGTTTCCAGTCGCGAACACCACAAGCCTGGCCCAGTTCGGCCGGAGAGTCGTGCAGCAGCGGGGTCAGCATCACATCGCGTTCCTTGCCCAGATGACCGGAGCAGAGGACGGAGAACTGTTGGGCGATCCCCTTGAAGATATCCCAGTCGGCGCGAGCCTCCCACATCGGGTCGATGGCGCGAGTAAAGGGGTGTACATAGGGATGCATGTCGGTACTGCTCAGATCTTCCTTCTCATACCAGGTCGCCGACGGCAGGATCACATCCGAATAGAGGCAGGTGGTCGACATGCGGAAGTCGAGGGTAACCAACAGATCGAGCTTGCCTTCGACGCTGTCGCGCCAGGTGAGTTGTTGCGGTAAGGGGAGTCCCTTCTCCTGCAGATCTTGCTCCATCACCCCGTGATGGGTGCCCAGCAAATGTTTGAGAAAGTACTCATGTCCCTTGCTGGAGGAGCCGAGCAGGTTGGCACGCCAGACGAATAGTACGCGAGGATAGTTACCCGGCGCATCGGGATCTTCGCTGGCGATATGTAATGTCCCCGCCTTCAGCGCCTGTTCAACCGAGGCCTTAACGTCGCCGTCCGCCGCCTCGGCGGCCAGGGTGAGCGGGTTACGATCCAACTGGGGTGAAGAGGGTAGCCAGCCGAGACGTTCGGCGATGACGTTGAAGTCGATCAGGCTATGGGGGAACTGATCACGCTCGGCCAGGGGAGACAACAACGAGTGGGCATCGACGTTTTCGTAGCGCCACTGACTGCTGTGATTATAGAAGAAGGAGGTGCCGTTCATCAGTCGAGCGGGGCTTTGCCAGTCCCCTCCGAGGGCGATCGGCGCCCAACCGGCCAGCGGTCGTAGCTTCTCCTGGCCGACATAGTGTGCCCAGCCGCCACCATTGACGCCGATGGTGCCGCACATCATCAGCACGTTGATGATGCTGCGGTAGGTCATGTCGCTATGGAACCAGTGGTTGATCCCCGCGCCGACGATGATCAGCGAGCGGCCATGGGTCAGTCTGGCGTTGTTGGCAAACTCTTGCGCTAGACGGGTGATCTGCTGGCGTGGTACGCCGGTAATGGCTTCAGCCCAGGCTGGGGAGCAGGGGGCATCCTCGGATGGCGCGCTGCCGTCGGCGGGCCGAAGGCCATAGTGCGCCAACATCAGGTCGAAGACCGTGGCGACGGGGATACGTTCCCCCTCGGCATTGGTGATCCAGTGTACCGGGACGCGTCCCAAGGTATAGGCGTCCCGATCGGCCGGGGCGCTGAAATCGGGCTGCACAATACAGACTTCGCCCTCGCCCAATTCGGCGAGGCTAAGCAGGGGATCGATCGTCGCCCCGCTGAGCGCATCCTGCTGAGCCGTGTTCCATTGGCCGCTGCGATCCCAGCGGAAGCCCGCCGAGCCACGTGGCAACACGATCTGGTGCGATCCTTGGTCTAACGCCAGCGTCTTCCATTGGGCCAACGGTTGTGCGGCCCATTGCGCCAGATCTGCGGCGCGCAGGTAGCGTCCCGAGCGGTAGCTATTCTCCCGCTGAGTACAAGGGGTGAGCATCACCAGTGTCGGGAAGTCGGTGAAGCGTTTGGCGTAGTTGATGAAGTAGTCGCAGGGTTGCTGCAGATAGAACTGCTGTAGGATCACCTGTCCTAGGGCGAGGGCCAAGGCGGCATCGCTCCCGGCGCGTGGCGCCACCCATTCATCGGCAAACTTGCAGTTTTCTGCGTAGTCGGCGCTGACGGCGACGACCTTGGTACCGTTGTAACGCGCCTCGGTCATAAAGTGAGCGTCTGGCGTACGGGTTTGCGGGACGTTGGAACCCCACATCACCAGATATTGGGCGTTATACCAGTCGGCGGATTCTGGGACGTCGGTCTGCTCCCCCCAGGTTTGTGGTGAGGAGGGGGGCAGATCGCAGTACCAGTCGTAGAAGCTTAGGCAGGTACCGCCGATCAGCGACAGGTAACGAGAGCCTGAGGCAAATGACAACATGGCATGAGCGGGGATCGGCGAAAAGCCAGCGACGCGGTCAGGGCCGAAGCGCTTGATGGTGGCGATGTTGGCCGCTGCGATCAGCTCGTTGGCCTCTTGCCAAGAGACACGCACCAGTCCCCCCATACCCCGCTCGCGCTTGTAACGTTGCCCCAGTTCAGGATCGTCCAAAATGGCTTGCCAGGCATCGACCGCATCTGGGTGTTGCGCCCGTTGCTCACGCCACAAATCACGCAGCGCCTGACGCATCAGCGGGTATTTAATCCGGTTGGCGCTGTAGATATACCAGGAGTAACTGGCCCCGCGCGGGCAGCCACGCGGTTCATGGTTAGGCAGATCGATGGGCGTTTCCGGGTAGTCGGTGTACTGCGTCTCCCAGGTGATTAGCCCGCTTTTGACATAGATTTTCCAGCTACAGGAGCCCGTGCAGTTGACGCCATGTGTGGAGCGCACCACCTTGTCGTATTGCCAGCGGCTACGGTAACTCTGCTCCCAGGCGGAGTCATCCCGCATGTACAGCTCATGGGCGTTAGCCGCGATGGGTTTCCCGGCGGTGAAATAGCGGATCTTTTTTAGAAAGGTGCTCATGTCAGTTTCCCCAGGCGATTAATGGTGCCGTCCATAGGCGAGCCAGGTGACGATCATGCATAGCAGGTAAAACACAGCGAAGCAGATCAGCGGCAATAGGACGGAGTGTGTCAGGCTGATGGCACTACCGAACGCCTTAGGAATGATAAAGCCGCCGAAGGCACCGATCGCGGAGGTGAAGCCCAGCGCCGCCGAACTCATCACGTCTGCATATTGGTCGATGCGTTTTCCCTGCATGCCTTGCTGCTGGGCCTCTTGCGCCGATTTCTGATGGAAGATCTGTGAGATCAGTTGGAAGCTGGAGCCACTGCCGAGGTTGGTGAAGATGAACAACCCCATAAACACGATGTAGAACAGGATGAAGGAGCCGTTACCGTTTTCACCCGGTAAGGTTGGCACGATCAGCAGGCTGAACACGATCATAAAGAGGAAGGCGACTTGGGTGATGCGGTAGCCGCTGAACTTATCGGAGAGCTTGCCGCCGATCGGGCGAGCGATTGCCCCCAGCAATGGCCCGACGAAGGCGTAGTCGATGATGTTGATTTCCGGGAATTGGGTCTTGGTCAACAGGGCGAAACCGGCGGAGAAGCCGACAAACGAGCCGAAGGTCGCTAGGTAAATCAGGCTGGTGATCCAGGTATCTTTTTTCCCCAGGATGACGAACTGTGAAGAGAGTGAAGACTGCATCCCGTCGATATCATTCATCATAAACCAGGAGGCTAGGCAACCAACGAGGATAAAGGGGATCCAGAGGAAAGCGGCGTTTTGCAGCCAGATGACCGTACTGTGGTCGACCTGCTGTGGGGCGCCGCCTAGGCTACCGAACAAGCTGAAACCGATGACCAACGGGACGCACAGTTGGACCACCCCGATCCCACCATCACCTAACCCGCCGTTGATCCCCAGCCCGTAACCTTGTAGCCGTTTGGGAAAGAAGAAGCTGATATTCGCCATGCTGGAGGCGAAGTTACCACCGCCGATACCGCATAGGATGGCGATACAGGCGAAGGAGTAGAAGGAGGTGTGCGGATCTTGGATAGCGAGACCCAGCCAGATGCTGGGGATCAGCAGTAACACGGTACTGAGCGTGGTCCAGCGCCGTCCGCCGAAGATCGGGACGACGAAGGAGAAGGGAATACGCAGAATAGCGCCGGAGATAGAGGGTAAGGCGGCTAACCAGAAGAGCTGGTTGGTAGTGAAGTTAAATCCGATGTGGTTAAGTTTAATAACGACGGAGCTGAATACCATCCAGATACAGAACGCTAACACGAGGCAGTATACTGATACCCAGAGATTGCGTTTGGCGATGCCACTCCCGGTCGTTTTCCAGAAGTTGTCGTCTTCGGGATCCCAATTTTGTAACACACGCGAGTTTTTTGGGTCTAATGCTTGATTACTCATATCGACACCTTTTTATATATCGATGATGCATTTTGTCTGCGAGGCCACATAACCAACGGTGAGCTGATAAAATAGTGCTCGCCACCGTTAATGTTATCAGTTTGTTAGTCGCTGACTTTTCCTTTTTACAATATCGCGTTACTTCGCTAATTACAAAACGTTGCCAACTTACTAAATAGTATAAATGACAGAATTAGCCAGTGGTGACGATTGTTATTTTTTGCTTTTGCCACTTAAGGAGCGTGTTTCTGTCTCACTAAGATTTTTCGCTAAATGGCTAACTTAGTGATTCCATTATGAGAATATTTAGCCATCCATTTAAATAAACTAAATACTTTTCTTATTATGGGCTGATAGTGACATTTTTACCCTCAGTGTGGCAGGATTTCTTTCCGCACCAACGGATCAAGATATGCATTCCTGCGAGTTGGTAAAGAAAGTAGAAATACAAATAATCAGCAATAGATTTGGGAGGCGAGAGGGGGAGTCACTGCGTCGGTAGCTTCTGCGTAACATCTCAAATATGAGGAGGAGAGACGATCGAGGCCGCTGAGTCGGTCTTGGTGACTTGGTCCATTTGGTTCATTAGCACGGCCTTAGCCGCGTCATAGCGCCTATTTAGTTGTATGCAAGTATTCACTTGATGATAAAGCGATACAGAGATGGCGATTTACTTACAAATATTTTCTGACTGTCATTATGGTCGAGAGTAATGTAATAGATTAGAAATAGCCTCACACTATTTCTCGCATTGATACAGCTAGTCTGTTGTTGAAATATGTATCGATGTTGGGGGTGCATGGCCCTCATATTATTCTTGAATAGCTTTGTTATCTATTTATCTCACGGCACACCTGGTGCGGTGAGTGGCTATTATCCTGCGTCACTCATGGTTATTTATTGACGTCGATTCGGCGTGTAAGCACCGCTATGGCGGAAGACCACAGATTGGCGCTATAGGATATGGCGAGATACACCCTATTTAGGGTAATCGTGAAATTGCTAGCCATATTATCTGCCATAACGTCATTAGGGAGAAATGATGTGAGCGCGCCAGCGTGGTTGATCGCTATCGATCCGCGTCTGCCGCTACACGTGGGGCTAATGGCGCTAGCATCCTGTTCGTCATTATTGGCGTAATGCTGTTATTTATTTTTTTCGCTGAGGTTTAGTATGAAAAAAGGTTATTTGTTATTGATACCTTTTGTGGTTGGGGCGGCACTGGCTTGTCTCCCCGCCCCGGCGGGGCTGAGTCATCACGCCTGGCTCTATTTTGCGATTTTTATCGGCTCGATCGTGGGGTTGATTCTAGAGCCGTTACCCGGCGCGGTGATTGGCTTAATCGCCGTGGTGATTATTGCGGGATTGGGCCGCTGGGTGTTGTTCTCCCCGGAACAGCTGACAGCGGCACACTTCCATGCGACTTCGGCGGCCTTTAAGTGGGCGGTTTCCGGATTCTCGAACTCCACGGTATGGTTGATTTTCAGCGCCTTTATGTTTGCCTTAGGGTATGAGAAGACGGGACTGGGACGCCGTATCTCCTTGATGTTGGTTAAGTCGCTGGGGCGTCGCTCGCTGACGCTGGGTTATGCCATCGCCATCGCCGATCTGGTTCTGGCTCCCTTTACGCCGTCGAACACGGCACGTAGCGCTGGGGCCATCTATCCGGTGATCAGTAATCTCCCCCCACTCTATGACTCCAAGCCGAACGATCCCAGTGCGCGGCGTATCGGTTCCTACTTGATGTGGGTCTCCATCTCGATTACCTGTGTGACCAGCTCGATGTTCCTCTCCGCCCTCGCGCCAAACTTACTATCCAGTGCACTGATCAATCAGATGACGGGCCTACAGATCTCGTGGGGAAGCTGGTTTATCGCCTTCTTACCGTGCGGTATTGTGCTGTGGCTACTGACACCGTTGCTCGGCTATTGGCTGTATACGCCGGAGGTGAAGGTGAATGATGAAGTCCCTAAATGGGCGAAACAAGAGCTGGCAAACCTGGGGGGGTTGTCACGGCGCGAGAAACTCCTACTGGTATTCGTGGTTCTTGCCTTGCTGATGTGGGTGTTCGGTTCCGGCTTTATCAATTCCGCCATTGCGGCCTTGTTCGTCATCGCGCTGATGCTGGTGAGTAACGTGATCACCTGGGATGACGTGATCGGGAATAAAGCCGCCTGGAATACCCTGTTCTGGTTCGGTACGTTAGTCTCATTGGCCTCGGGCCTCTCTGCCGTCGGCTTTGTTCATTGGTTCGGGTTACTGATCTCTCATTACCTGAATGGGATGTCGGTCGATGTCGCCTGCGTCTCGCTATTGCTGTGTTTCTACCTGCTGCACTATTTCTTTGCCAGTACTACCGCGCATGCTACGGCCTTGGTCCCGGTCATGATCGCGGCGGCGATGGATATTCATGGTATCAACATGATGGCCTTTTCTCTGGCGATGTCCCTGTCGTTGGGCATCATGGGGATCATCACCCCTTACGGCACCGGTCCCAGCCCGATCTACTTCGGCAGCGGCTATCTGCCCTCGAAAGACTTCTGGCGCCTGGGGGCCATCTTTGGCTTGGTGAACCTGTTGGCCTACCTGTTTATCTGCTTACCGTGGATAAATTATCTCTACCGTTGAGTGAGCTCTCATTTCCCTGAGCGTACTATGGATGGCCTCCCGTTGGGGGGCCATCTTGCGTAATGAGGCCGCCAAACTATTTTAGTAATACATTGATGATAAATATATTTTTTACTCCCTTCCGCTCTCTACTCCTGTCTGTCTTGGGATGATTTTCCGTGATTATTCTCACTTTGAAGGCATAAAATGTTCCATACCCTAACGTCATGACGAATTTCTATGAGCGTGTCGATGAAGATTAATTTAAACCAGATGGTGACGGAGAGTCGCAACCCGGCCAGTGCGGCGATCGATACCCTGTCTACCTTGGCGATGTTGCGCGTGATCAATGCGGAGGACCAGCGGGTCGCACCAGCGGTCGAGGCAACCCTACCGCAGGTAGCCGAGTTGGTGGATAAGGTGGTCGAGGCCTTCGCTCAGGGCGGTCGCCTGATCTATTGTGGTGCTGGAACGTCGGGACGCCTTGGCATCCTCGATGCCAGTGAGTGTCCGCCTACCTATGGTACGCCGGCGCAGCAGGTGGTGGGGCTGATCGCGGGAGGTCACCCGGCGATCCTGGCGGCGGTGGAGAACGCCGAAGACGATCGTGATCAGGGGGCGCAGGATCTCCGCGATCTTCACTTTACGTCACGGGATGTGTTGGTGGGTATCGCGGCCAGCGGACGTACGCCTTATGTGTTGGGCGCCATGGTATACGCGAAGCAACAAGGCGCGACGGTAGCGGCGATCGTCTGTAATCCCGGCAGTGAGATGAGCCTAGCGGCCGATATTGCTATCGAGCCGGTGGTCGGCGCGGAGGTGGTGACGGGCTCTTCGCGGATGAAGGCGGGAACCGCACAGAAGCTGGTGCTGAATATGATCACCACCGGGGCGATGATCCGTAGTGGCAAGGTGTACGGTAACTTGATGGTGGATGTGGCGGCGACCAACGCCAAGCTGCTCCAGCGCCAGGTGAATATCGTGATGGCGGCGACGGAGTGTGACTTACATCAGGCCGAGGCGGCGCTCAACGCCTGTGATCGTCACTGTAAGACCGCCATTCTGATGTTACTGAGCGGCGTATCAGCCGAGGAGGCCCGCGCGATGTTGGCACGGCATCACGGCTTTATTCGTCAGGCCTTGTCGAGGACCTAATATCATGACCCAGGCCCAAACCCCCACAGCGATCAAATTAAAGGTGCTCTCTTTCCCGGTTGGTTAGGTATTGGCGAATCGCTGATCTAGGGCGTGACCTTATCGTGCGTTAAGCCATTCGTGACGGCCTGCTTGGGCGGGGCGGGTGGGGGCTTCTTTATCGGCCGGGTTGCCTGGCTGGGGCTACCGGTCGGTTTGAATACGGTATTCGGCCCTTCCGGTTTGCTCACCATTCCCCTGATGACCTCTCAATGAGGTATCTTTGCGGGGATGGCCGTTTATGTCGCCAGCATACGGCTCTCTTACCTTGCCGGTTTTATCATAACGTGGTGTTTTGGCTGCAAGGATATCGAGTTAGCGTGACGCCGTGTGCCGTTCATGTTGTCCAGGCGCGGGCCTCTTCTACATGGTGTTAGATGATCTTCTCCAGCACCGTCAGTTGAGCGATGGATGACTGAAAAGATAGATGCGCTGACGCTAAGCAAGGGATGGTGCTACCCGATAGCGCCAAAAGCAAAAACCCCGCCATAAGGCAGGGTTTTCTGAATAAGTGGTGCCCGGACTCGGAATCGAACCAAGGACACGGGGATTTTCAATCCCCTGCTCTACCGACTGAGCTATCCGGGCAACGGAGCGCATTAAACCCGATTCTCATGCTGGCGTCAACGTTATTTCACGCCATAGCGCCTGAGTGCCTATTTCTTGCACGAGCCGCTGCCCATGATCGATGCTATGCAGGATGGCAGTAGAGTAGGGGGATCCTACGTAATGATAGGCATTGCTGTGATATCGATCACATAACTCTCATAAATACCAAATTATGTTTTTGCTTATTTATCCATAATAAATGTATTTTTAATCACTGTTCTTTTGTTGGCTTTTTGTTTAATTTGTTAATGTAATTTAAATAACACTGGGGGCGCTAGACAATAATAATTGTCTTTGAGATAAATAGCATGATTGTAATTCTTCTTTCACGCTAAATCCGCGGCTATAGAGTGGTGCATTACTATGCGTTTTTATGCCTTGGCTAGATTAAGTCGCTGCTATGCTGGCTAATCATTAGTGATATATATCACGGTAGCGGCAGAATGAACCATTACAATAAGTTTAGTTTCCGAGGAAAGAGGAAATAAAAATGGAAAATAATAATCGGTTTTGGCCGCATATCCGGCGGGTAACCCATCTGATGATGATGGCGCACCGCAGCTGTTTTGATTTTCATCTCTTTAACGCTAGATAACTCTCCCTCTTTCATGACATCCGTTATCGCGGCATGTCATGTCTTAATCTGTTGCTATACCCGCGGGGAGCGTATCCTCGGGAAGGGTATACCTACAGCTTATTATTGATAATCCACGATAAATGTATGTCATTGGTAGCTTACTTCGGGCTATCGTTTATGGCGTTTTTCCCTGCCGGTGATTTGTCATCATAAAATCATCACGGGCTGATATTGCCATAAGAAAATATAGCGGTTGATGGATTTAATGAAATTTAAATCCAGAGGGTTATTTTGTCTAAAATAAATCAATGAGAATGAATAATATGTCAAATTTAAAAATTGCCTCTAGCCATAACGCTATGGACTGTTTCCATACCATGCGTCCTATTGTGGCGCTAAATAATAGTGACCTCTGCGAGGTCGCGGCAGTGGTCCTCTCCGTCGCCGATATCCTCGCCGGTGAGTTAGACAAGATCGAACAGAGTGCCTTCGGCTTGCCGGTCTTCGCCGCGCTACACAACGATGAGAGCCTACCCGCCGATTATTTGCCACGCCTCGCCGGGGTATTTACCTGCGACGATGGCAACCAAGATTTCTATGGCAAACAATTGGAAAGTGCCGCGCAGAAATATGAGGCCGCCCTGTTGCCGCCCTTTTTTGGCAGCCTCAAGGCTTATGTTCAACAGGGCAACGCCGCCTTCGACTGCCCGGGGCACCAAGGCGGCCAGTTCTTCCGCCGTCATCCCAGCGGTCGCCAATTCTTCGACTACTTCGGGGAGACCCTGTTCCGCTCCGACCTGTGTAACGCCGACGTCTCGATGGGCGATCTGCTGATCCATGAGGGGGCGCCTTGCGCCGCTCAGCAGCACGCCGCCCAGGTGTTCAACGCCGACAAAACCTACTTCGTGCTCAACGGCACCTCCTCCTCCAACAAGGTGGTGCTCAACGCCCTATTAACGCCCGGTGATCTGGTGCTGTTCGACCGTAATAATCATAAATCTAACCACCACGGCGCATTGATTCAGGCCGGCGCCACGCCGGTCTACCTGGAGACCGCACGCAACCCGTTCGGTTTTATTGGGGGCATCGACGCACACTGCTTTGACGAGAACTACCTGCGCGACCTGGTGCGTGAAGTGGCACCGGAGCGGGCTGGCGAGCGGCGACCGTTCCGCCTGGCGGTGATCCAGCTCGGCACCTACGACGGCACCATCTACAACGCCCGCCAGGTGGTCGACAAGATAGGTCACCTGTGCGACTACATCCTGTTCGACTCCGCCTGGGTCGGCTACGAGCAGTTTATTCCGATGATGAAAGAGTGCTCGCCGCTGCTGCTGGAGCTGAACGAGAACGATCCGGGGATCCTGGTCACCCAGTCGGTTCACAAGCAGCAGGCCGGCTTCTCCCAGACCTCGCAGATCCACAAGAAAGACCGCCACATCAAGGGACAGGCGCGCTACGTCAACCATAAACGGCTGAATAACGCCTTCATGATGCACGCCTCCACCAGCCCGTTCTACCCACTGTTCGCCGCCCTGGATGTCAACGCGCGCATGCATGCCGGGGAGAGCGGGAAACGCATGTGGATGGAGTGCGTACGCCTCGGGATCGAGACGCGCAAGCTGCTGCTGCAAACCTGCCACCATATCCGCCCCTTCGTCCCGGAGACGGTCGATGGCCGCCCGTGGGAATCGTTCGACACCGAGGAGATGGCCAACGATCTGCGCTTCTTCGACTTCATCCCCGGTGAGCGCTGGCATGCCTTCGACGGCTATGCCGCGCACCAGTATTTCGTCGATCCCTGCAAGCTGATGCTGACCACGCCCGGCATCGACGCCAAGAGCGGCGAATACCAGGCCTTTGGGGTGCCGGCCACCATCCTGGCCAACTTCCTGCGGGAAAACGGCATCGTGCCGGAGAAGTGCGACCTTAACTCGATCCTGTTCCTGCTCACCCCGGCGGAGGATCTGGCCAAGATGCAGCACCTGGTGGCGCAGATCGCCCGCTTCGAACGCCTGCTGGAGCAAGACGCCCCGCTGGCCGAGGTCCTGCCTTCGCTCTACCAGGCCCATGAAGCCCGTTACCGGGGCTACACCCTGCGCCAACTGTGCCAGGAGATGCATGACCTGTATGTCAGCCACGACGTGAAGCAGTTGCAGAAGGAGATGTTCCGTAAGGCGCACTTCCCACGTGTGGCGATGAACCCGCAGCAGGCTAACATCGCCTTCGTGCGCGGCGAGGTCGAGCTGGTGGCGCTGGCGCAGATCGAGGGGCGCATCGCGGCGGAAGGGGCGCTGCCCTACCCGCCGGGGGTGTTGTGTGTCGTCCCGGGCGAGATCTGGGGTGGCGCGGTACAGCGCTACTTCCTGGCGTTGGAAGAGGGCATCAACCTGCTGCCCGGCTTCGCCCCGGAACTGCAGGGGGTCTACCTCCAGCAGGATGCCGATGGTCGCACCCGTGCCTACGGCTATGTCATCAAACCCTAAAACGGCCAGCGATCAACTGGGCTAAGTGATTTTTCCACTAACGATGCGTCGCGGGGAGTCGAGGCTTCTCGCGCGCTAGAGAGAGTGTGTGATTATGAGTACCTCTAGTGGCAATAAAATGGGTGTGGTGCAGCTCACCATCCTGACGGCGGTCAATATGATGGGATCAGGGATCATCATGCTGCCGACCAAACTGGCGGAGGTGGGCACCATCTCCATCGTCTCCTGGCTGGTGACGGCCCTCGGTTCGATGGCCCTGGCTTATGCCTTCGCCAAGTGCGGTATGTACAGTCGCAAGTCGGGTGGGATGGGGGGCTACGCCGAGTACGCCTTCGGCAAGTCCGGCAACTTCATGGCCAACTACACCTACGGCGTCTCCCTCCTGATCGCCAACGTGGCCATCGCCATCTCCGCCGTCGGCTACGGTACGGAGCTGATCGGCGCGACGCTGAGTCCGCTGGGGATCTGCCTGGCGACTATCGGGGTGTTGTGGCTGTGTACCGCCGCTAACTTCGGCGGGGCGCGCATCACCGGGCGTATCAGCAGCGTGACGGTGTGGGGGGTGATCATCCCGGTGGTCGGGATCTCCCTCATCGGCTGGTTCTGGTTTAGTCCTTCGCTGTATATCGGCTCCTGGAACCCGCACCATTATCCGACTTTCGAGGCCATCGGCTCCTCCATCGCCATGACCCTGTGGGCCTTCTTGGGGCTGGAGTCCGCCTGCGCCAACACCGATGTGGTGGAGAACCCGGAACGGAACGTACCGATCGCGGTGCTTGGCGGTACGCTGGGGGCGGCGGTGATTTACATCGTCTCCACTAACGTGATCGCCGGGATCGTGCCGAACATGGATCTGGCCAACTCTACCGCCCCATTCGGCATGGCCTTCGCCCAGATGTTTAACCCGACCGTCGGTAAGATCATCATGGCGTTGATGGTGATGTCATGTTGTGGCTCGTTGTTGGGCTGGCAGTTCACCATCGCCCAGGTGTTCAAGTCCTCTGCCGATGAGGGTTACTTCCCGGGGATCTTCCGTAAGATCACCCAGTCTGGCGCGCCGGTGAAGGGGATGCTGACCATCGTGACGATCCAGACGATCCTGTCGCTGATGACCATCAGCCCATCGTTGAATGCGCAGTTCAACGTGCTGGTCAACTTGGCGGTGGTGACCAATCTGATCCCTTATATCTTGTCGATGGCGGCGTTGATGATCATTCAGCGTATCGCGGGGATCGATCCGGCCAAGGCACGCTTGCCCAACATCTTGGCGCTGGTCGGTGCCTTATATAGCTTCTACGCGCTCTACGCCTCCGGCGAGCAGGCGATGATGTGGGGGGCGATCGCCACCTTCCTCGGTTGGACGCTGTATGGCTTTGTCTCGCCGCGCTTCGAGATGCGTGATAAGCAGGCATAATCGGCGCGATTGGCTCCATCGTACCCTGTGGAGAACGAACAACCGGCGTCACGCACTGTGCGCCGGTTTTTTCATGGTCGAATCTTTGTCATACTGCACCCCATTAACCCGTGACAGGAGCAGAATGATGCAACGCGTAACCCTCTCTCTCGACGACGATCTGATGGCAGAGATCGACGCCATCATCAAGGCGCGTAACTACCAGAATCGCTCTGAGGCGATCCGCGATCTGGCACGCGCCGGGCTACAGAGTATGACGGATGTGCCGACGCAGAGCGCCAATTGCGTGGCGGCGTTGTTCTATGTCTACGATCATGAATCGCGCGAGCTCTCGAAACGCTTAACGCGTACCTTCCATGATCACCACGATCTTTCCCTGGCTAGCCTGCATGTCCATCTGGATCACGGTAGTTGTCTGGAGGTCTCGCTGTTAAAAGGGGCGGGTACCGAGGTCACGCGTTTCGCCGAGCAGGTGATCGCCGAGCGCGGGGTGCGCCACGGCAAACTGGTGGTGGTGCCGGGGGATGAGGGCGAGGGGCATGACCACGCTCACCCTCACCACCACGCGCATGAGTGACGTCGTTTCCTCAGCGGATACGGCGGTAGTTCTTCTGTGTGTTGTTGACCTTGTATAGATAACGGCGCGACTCCGCTGAGGGGTGGCGCTGGGTCAACGCCTCATATACGTCACCGGGCGACATCTGGTTGATGATGTTGACCGCCTGCCCCTTGTCACTGGAGAAGATACGCAGCACGCTGCCCGCCCCGCCGTTGTAGGCGGTGATCACCGCATAGCGACGCGAGGTCGGATTCTGAATGCCGCCCAGGTAGTTATTCTGCAAGATCGCCAGGTAGGCGGTACCGGTGTCGATGTTTTTCTCCGGATCGAACAGGTAGCTGCGACTTGGCGTGCCCCATTTGCCTTTCGAGACGAAGACATCCTTACCGGCGGTATGTTGCATCACCTGCATCAATCCCAGTGCGTCGGAGCGGCTGACGGCGTAGGGGTTGAAGCTAGATTCGGTCTGCATGATCGCCAAGATCAGCGATTCGTCGACGCCATAACGTTCGGAGGCGCGGCGTATCATGCCCAGGTACTTGTGCGCACGTTTATCCAGGTGGTTAGGCACCAGCTGAATGGTCACTGAGTAGATCACATGCAGCCCAGAGCTGCGTTTCATCAGCTTGTTCTGCAGCAGGTAGTTGGCAAAGTTATTGGCCCGCCCAGACCAGCGAATCGGCTGCCCGGTATTGTCCAGCACCTGGCCGTAGAGGAACGGTTCGCGGCTTGGCTTGATGTCGTTCGCATCAGAATAGAGGTCGATGGCGCTAGGATCATCGCCCATCAACAGGGTGGTGACGATGGCCTGGCGCAGGCTTTCCGTTGGATCGAGGGTGGCGATGGTCTCGATGGTGATCTGACCGGTCTCAAAGTTGATGTGGCTACGGGTCAGATACTGATCGCTATACTTCACATAGTCCTTGGGACCGGCGATCAACACCTCGTTAATCCCCCAGATATTCTCGATGTTGTGGGCGAACTGCCCCATCAGAATATCAAACCCGTTGGTATCTTTAATATATTCTTCGGTGTCGCGCTCGGGCTTCTTGCTGGAGCACGAGATCAGCAACGGGGCGATTAACGCCAGCGCAAGGACTTTCTTCATGGTAACAGCCATATCTGAATGACATCAGGGCGCATCTGCGCCCGGTTTTACTGACTCGGCGGCGTATAGCCTTCGATGTGGACGTCGTGGCCTTCGAACAGGAACTTCTCCATTTCCCGCGCCAATAGACTGCGGTCGTCCGGGTTCATCATATTCAATTTTTTCTCATTGATCAGCATGGTCTGTTTGGCCATCCACTGCCCCCACGCCTCCTTGGAGATATGGTCATAGATGCGCTTACCCAGATCGCCGGGATAGCTCTGAAAATCTAGCCCCTCGGCTTCACGATTCAAGAAAGTACAAAACACGGTTCTACTCATGCTTACTCCTCATGCTGCGTATCAGCGTCACGGTCCTTGACCGTCGGCTGTAGCGGTAGTTGCTGTAAAAGGCGCTCGGTAGGTGCCGCCAGCCCTACGGAGGGTGGCTGCGCTAAGTTATACCAGAGTCCCGCACCGTCATCCATGCAGGCCGCTGCCGGAGCATAGTGCGACCATACCGGGATGATATCCAAATGAAAATGGCTAAACGTGTGGCGAAATGCGGTCAGGACTTGCGCCGCCGCGGGGTCCTGCCCTAATTGGCGCAGGTGCGCGTGCAGCGCCGCCGCGTTATCGAACTGGGGAAAGCAGAATAGCCCTCCCCACAGCCCGCTGGCTGGACGCTGCTGTAACCAGACCTGACCTTCGTGTTGCAGCAGCAACAGATAGGCTTGGCGTTCCGGTAGGGTCTGTTTGGGTTTTTTCCCCGGGTAGGCGGCCCAATCGCCGTTGGCGTAGGCTAGACAGCCGCTGCTAAGCGGACACAACTCGCATTTGGGACGGCTACGGGTACAGACCAGGGCGCCCAGATCCATCATCGCCTGGTTAAATTGACTGACACCGTCGGCCGGTGTCACCTGAGCGCTCAGTTGCCATAGGCGCTTTTCGACCTCTTTCTTCCCCGGCCAACCGGCGACGGCATAGCAGCGTGCCAGCACCCGCTTGACGTTGCCGTCCAAGATCGGATGATGCTGGCCGAGCGACAAAGAGAGGATCGCCCCGGCGGTGGAACGACCAATCCCCGGCAGGGCGGCTACCTGATCGAACTCACGAGGAAACTCGCCGCCGTACTGGGCGACAATGGTTTGGGCCGCCTTGTGCAGGTTGCGTGCGCGGGCATAGTAGCCCAGCCCGGTCCACAGGTGTAGCACCTCGTCTAA
This sequence comes from Edwardsiella tarda ATCC 15947 = NBRC 105688, assembly GCF_003113495.2. Lineage (NCBI taxonomy): Bacteria > Pseudomonadati > Pseudomonadota > Gammaproteobacteria > Enterobacterales > Hafniaceae > Edwardsiella > Edwardsiella tarda. The sequence continues at coordinate 3,274,257 of NZ_CP084506.1, read as the reverse complement.
CGGCGCTTCGGCCAAGGCCTGCACGTCGGGGAAGCGTTGAATAAAGCGTTGGAAATAGGGGAGAACCGTTGCGACCTGGGTCTGTTGTAGCATCACCTCGGAGAGCCATACCCGATAGGGCGTCTTAGGATTTTGCCACGGCAGGGTCTTACGCCCGAAGCGTGCATACCAGGCTAGAACGGCCTGGGCGAAGGGTTGCGCCTGCATCATAAACCAGTCATGTCCTCACTCTATTCGGTTGCGCCGCAGCGCGGGACTGGATTGCAGCACAGCCGGAGCAAGCTGTAAACCGGATCTTGGCGAGCGGCCGCACGCGATGGGCGCGTTAGATGAACGAGGCGTATTATAAAATTTTACTATAGATAGCGCGATTTTCCCCGTAGTCTGTGGGTTGCTGGTAAAATCAGCGCTTGTGTAAATGGGGTAACTTTGCATAATGCCCTGACTTTGACTATCCAGGTAGATGAAACACGACATGAATGAAGTGATCACAGCGGAATTTGATGAAAACGGCCGTGCCATACGCCGGATTCGTAGCTTTGTACGCCGTCAGGGGCGCCTGACCAAAGGGCAGCAACTGGCGTTAGAACAGTACTGGCCGCTGATGGGTGTCGAGTTTACGCCCGAAGCGCTGGATCTGCCGACACTGTTCGGCCGTCAGGCGCCGGTGGTGTTGGAGATCGGTTTCGGCATGGGGGCCTCGCTGGTCACCATGGCAGAGCAACACCCGGAGCGCGACTTCCTCGGTATTGAGGTGCATTCGCCGGGCGTGGGCGCCTGCCTGGCGTCGGCGCATGAGGCGGGGGTGAATAACCTGCGCGTGATGTGTCACGATGCCGTCGAGGTGTTAGAGCGGATGATCCCCGACGCCTCGCTGGATATGGTGCAGCTGTTTTTCCCCGATCCGTGGCATAAGGCGCGCCATCATAAGCGCCGTATCGTGCAGCCCGCTTTCGCCGAGCGCATCCGTGGCAAGCTGAAGGTCGGTGGCGTGTTCCACATGGCGACCGACTGGGAAAACTATGCCGAGCATATGCTGGAAGTAATGAATCATGCGCCGGGCTATCGCAACCTGTCCGACGATAATACCTATGTCCCACGTCCTGACTCGCGTCCGGTCACTAAGTTTGAACTGCGCGGTCAGCGTCTGGGGCATGGCAACTGGGACCTGATGTTTGAGAGGGTAGAGTAATGGCGAAAAATCGTAGTCGTCGTCTGCGCAAAAAGCTGCACATTGACGAGTTTCAGGAAGTGGGCTTTAGCGTCAGTTGGCGTTTTGCCGAGGGTACGCCGGTTGAGACGGTCGATGCCGTACTCGATCGCCTGATCGATGAAGTGATCGAACCGCAGGGGTTGGCCTTTGACGGCAGCGGCTACCTGCGCTGGGAAGGGTTGATCTGCCTGCAACAGATCGGTCGATGCAGCGATGAGCAGCGTCAACTGATCAAGGGTTGGCTGGAAGGCCAAGGGATGCTGGACGTGGTAGTCAGCGACCTGTTTGATGTGTGGTGGGAATAACGCCCTCGCACCGGCGCCGCCCATGCGGTGGCGCCCTATCCCTTCTGTATTTCGTTCTCTCTGAGGTTCTCCTGTCGCCCCGCCCCCAACCCTAACCCTGTCGGCCTGGGCGCACACGGCCTCGTCGAGGAGAGCGCGTCTGTAGTAACCTTAAGCGTGATGGCACGGTCTGTGCCCCGTGGAGTCGATAGTCTCGCCATGCAAACTGAATTAAGCGATCAACTCTTAGCCGAGATCTTGGATCAGGTCCGCCCATTACTGGGCCGAGGACGAGTAGCCGATTATATTCCGGCCTTGGCCGAGGTCCCGGCGGATAGGTTGGGGATTGCGGTGTGCACCGTCGATGGGCAACTATTTTCTGCCGGCGATGCCGCCGAGCGTTTCTCCATCCAATCGATCTCCAAGGTATTAAGCCTGACGCTGGCGATGCACCGCTACAGCGAGGCGGAGATCTGGCAACGGGTTGGCAAGGAGCCCTCTGGTCAGCCGTTTAATTCGCTGGTACAGCTGGAGCTGGAGCAGGGTAAGCCGCGTAACCCCTTTATTAACGCCGGAGCGCTGGTGGTGTGTGACATGTTGCAGACCCGTCTTAGCGCGCCGCGTCAGCGCATGTTGGAGGTGGTGCGCGGGCTGAGCGGTAGCGATGATATCTGCTACGACGCGCGAGTCGCCCGATCCGAGTTCGAGCACTCCGATCGTAACGCGGCCATCGCCTACCTGATGAAGTCGTTCGGCAACTTTGATAACGACGTGATCACCGTGCTGCACAATTACTTCCACTACTGTGCTTTAAGAATGAACTGTATGGAACTGGCGCGTACTTTTGTTTATCTTGCCAATCGGGGACGCGCCCTGGGACTCGACACGCCGATGATCGGTGAGCGTCAGGCGCGCCAGATCAATGCGCTGATGGTGACCAGTGGGCTGTATGATGGGGCGGGGGAGTTCGCTTATCGCGTCGGCATGCCCGGTAAGTCGGGGGTCGGTGGCGGCATCATCGCCGTGGTACCGCGCGAGATGAGTATCGCCGTCTGGAGTCCACAGCTGGATGGCTGTGGTAATTCATTGGCCGGAGTCGCAGCGTTGGAGTGTTTAGCCCAGCGCCTTGGCCGTTCAATATTTTAACGAGGTCATGATGGGTAAATGGGGATGTTCCCTGCTGCTGTTGCTGGCGGCGACACAGGCGCAGGCCGCTTGGCAATGCCAGGTCAAACCGCAGGATGACATTATTATCGGTGCACAACAGGTGCAGATCGTCGGCGCCAGCGGCAACCTACAAATTGCTCGCGATGGCGCGGTGACCCGCGATGGTCATCCGTTGGCGTTGAGCGCCGATGCCCGTCGCCAGGCCGAGACGCTCCAGCGTGATATTCGGCGCGACGTGCCGTGGATCGATCAGGGGATTCAGACCCGCCTGGATCGTGCTCGTGGCGCGCTAGATAACATCATCGTCGAGCAGTTGGGCAGCGACAGCCATGTGCGTCAACGCCTGGCGACGCTGGATACCCAGCTCAAGGCACAGATGAACCGGGTGTTGGAGAAACGCAGCGATGGTTACGCCTTCCATCACCAGGCGATAGCGCAAGTGGAGAAAGAGGGGCAGACGTTGGTGAATCAGACACTGGGTGGCGTATTACAAGATAGCATCAATGAGATGGGGGCTAAGGGATTGCTGCAAGCCGGCAAGTCGGATAATCCGTTGCAGGCGGTGTTGGGCAATCTCGGCGGCCTGCAACAGGCCATCCGTAGCGAGTGGGATAAGCAGGATAACGACCTACGAGCCTTCGGTCAGCAGGCTTGTGAGCGTGTGCAGTCGCTGGACAGCCAGCGTAAGGCCTTGCTGAAGGCGTTGCCTGCCTCCTAACGGTGATCCACGCCACAGAATATGACCCGGCCCGTGTGCCGGGTTTTTTTGTGCCATCTTTTGCCCTGCCATCTGTCTTGCTTTGCTGTTTTAATGTTACCCACATCGACCATGGAGGGTAACTATATGAAAATTAAATATAATTCATTGTTTAGATATGGCTTTTTTATGCTTGCGATTGGACTGGCTCTCCCTACAGTTTCATACGCCGCCGTGGTGCCTGCGGGGGAGGCGCTGGCGGTGAATCAGGTATTGACGCGTAATAATGGTAGCGAGCCCGCCTCCCTCGACCCACACAAGTCGGAGAGCGATGTGGAGTTCAACATCATCCGTGACTTCTTCGAGGGGCTGTTGACCCTCGATGGCGAGGGGAAGCTGCGTCCCGGGTTGGCCGAGCGCTGGCAAAGCGAGGATGGGCGGATATGGACCTTCTCGCTACGCCCCGATCTGCAGTGGTCCAACGGTGAGGCGCTGACGGCGCAGGATCTGGTATTTAGTTGGCAGCGGCTGATCGACCCGGCCACCGCCTCGCCCTACGGCACCTACTTGGTCAATATGGGGGTGGAGAACGCTAGTGAGATTCAAGAGGGCAAGCTGCCGCCCAGCGCATTAGGCGTCGCGGCACCGGATGCGCGCACGTTGCGCGTCACCTTGGTGCAGCCGTTGTCCACCTTCCTGCCGATGGTGGTGCATCCGACGCTGGTGCCGCTCAACGCGCGGGTGATCGCCCGTTATGGCGACAAGTGGACCCAGCCAGGCAACTTTGTGGGCAATGGCGCCTATACCCTCGGCGATTGGATCGTTAACGAGCGCGTGAGCGGAGTTCGCAACCCGCGTTACTGGGATGATGCCCACACAGTCATCGATCGGGTCACCTATCTGCCGATCGCCTCGGAGACGGCTGGTTTTAACCGTTATCGCGCCGGGGAACTCGACATTAGCAGCATCCCGAGTCCGCAGTTCGCCGCCCTGCGCAAGGAGTTGGGCGATGAGATCCAGATCTTCCCCAAGCTCGGTACCTACTATTACCACTTCAATACCCGTAAGGCACCCTTCGATGATGCGCGGGTGCGCCTGGCCCTGAATCTGGGGCTGGACAAGGATGTCATCGCGGAGAAGGTGCTCGGCCAAGGGCAGCGCCCCGCCTGGTTGCTCAGCGCCGAGCATATCGGTGGCATGACGTTCCATGGCCCAGATTACGCCAGTTGGCCGCGTGAGAAGCGTTTTGAGCGAGCCAAGGCGTTGCTGGCCGAGGCAGGATTCGGGCCCGCTAATCCGCTGAGTTTCTCGTTGCTGTATAACACCTCCGAGGGACATCAGCGTATCGCCATCGCCGCCGCCTCGATGTGGAAGAAGAATCTGGGGGTCGAGGCTAAGTTGAATAATCAGGAGTGGAAATCCCTGCTGGATACCATGCGCAATGGCGACTTCGAGCTGGTTCGGACCTCTTGGATCGCCGACTATGACGATCCGGCGGCGATGTTGAGTGGTTTTCGTAGCGGTGACAGCAACAATACGCCGAAGTACAGCAATCCCCGTTTCGATGCCTTGTTGACGCAGGCGGTGGCCAGTCAGGATCAGGCGGAGCGCCAGCAGTTGTTCCAACAGGCCGAGGCCATCCTGGCCGAGGATGTTCCCACGATTCCACTCTATCACTACGTCAGCGTACGGTTAGTGAAGCCCTATGTCGGCGGGTTTAATCCCGGCAATATGGACTATATCTACACCAAGGACATGTATATCCGCGCCCATTGAGGCCACGCGGCGCCCTTGCAGTGACGAGGGCGCCGTAGGAGGGCCGGGGTTAGAGGAACAGCTCCAGCAGCGAGTTAAGGAACAGCTTGCCGTGTGGCGTGATCTGCCAGTGGCTGGGGCTTTCACTGATGTAGCCCTGCGCTAGCGCCGCCTCCAACTGCGGGCGGATGGTCGCCTCGTCCACCCCGGTGTAGGCGGTAAAGTCGGCGCGCGGCGCCGGCTCCAGTAGACGGAAGCGATTCATGAAGAACTCGAACGGGCGATCCGCTAACGTTACCTGTTGCTGCTGATCCAGGTAGTTTCCCTGCATATAGCCACGCGGATGGCGCGTCTTGGCGCGCCGCTCAATGCGTCCGTCGACGAAGGTCAGTTTGCCGTGAGCCCCGCAACCGATGCCGAGGTAATCGCCGAAGCGCCAGTAATTGAGGTTATGCTGGCACTGGCGTCCCGCTAAGGCGTAGGCCGACGTTTCGTATTGCTGGTAGCCGTTGGCCCGTAGCAGGCGGTCGCCCTGCTCGAAGATCTCCCACAGGGCATCGTCATCCGGCAGGCGCGGCGGGCGTGAACCGAATAGGGTATTCGGCTCGATGGTGAGCTGATACCACGAGAGATGTGGCGGATTCAGGGCGATGGCTTGGCGTAGATCGTCTAGTGCCTCCTGCTGACTCTGCTGTGGCAGGCCATGCATCAGATCCAGGTTAAAACTCCGTAATCCTAGGCTTGATGCGAGTTGCGCGGCGGCGATGGCCTCTTGGGGGCCATGGATGCGTCCCAGGCGTTGGAGTTTGTCGGCACTGAAGCTTTGCACCCCGATGGAGATGCGGTTGACCCCGGCGCGTTGGTAGGCACTGAAACGCTCGGCCTCTACGGTGCCCGGATTCGCCTCCATGGTGATCTCGGCATCGGCTGCCAACGGCAGGCGAGCACGGACGCCATCCAACAGCCGTTGCAACGCCTCACCGCTGAACAAGCTAGGCGTGCCACCACCGATGAAGAGGGTGCTCAGGGGGCGCCCGGCGACGCGCGGCAACTCCTGATCCAGATCGGCCAGCAGGTGGTCGACATAAGCCTGTTGTGGGATCTCGCCCTTCTGCGCATGGGAGTTGAAGTCACAGTAGGGGCACTTCTGTACGCACCAGGGAATATGGATATACAGGCTGAGCGGCGGCAGCTTAAGCATGGCGCATCAGATCCAATAGCTGTTGCAGTGCCTGGCCTCGGTGTGAAATGGCGCGCTTTTGCTCGCGGCTCAGTTGCGCCGCGGTGCAGCCCAGCGCCGGGATGAAGAAGAGGGGATCGTAGCCGAAGCCGCCTTCGCCACAGGGTGCCGTGGCGATCTCGCCCTGCCAGACGCCGTGGCATACCAGCGGGGTCGGATCGTCGGCGTGGCGCAGATAGACCAGTACACAGTGGAAGCGAGCCTGGCGCTGGCCGGTGGGGACGTCACGCAGGGCATGCAGCAATTTTTCCATGTTGGCCGCATCGTTGGCCTCCTCACCGGCATAACGAGCGGAGTAGATCCCTGGCGCGCCGCCGAGCGCATCGACGGCCAGGCCAGAGTCGTCGGCGATCGCCGGTAATCCGCTCTGGCGAGCGGCATGGCGAGCCTTGAGGATGGCGTTTTCGATAAAGGTCAGCCCGGTCTCTTCGGCACTGTCGATGCCCAATTCGCTCTGGGCAACGATGTCCAGGCCAAAGTCGGCCAGCAGGGAGGCCAGTTCACGGACTTTACCGGCGTTACCGGTGGCGAGTACCACTTGTTGCATGATTCGGATCCTATTGAGGACAACGGCAGGCCGATAGGGCCTGCCGTTGTGTCGTATCAGTGTGCGGCGAGGGTGTTTCCCGCCGTTATTCGAGCGCTGCCGCCACCACGTCGGGGATCTGTTGCGGCTGGTGGATGCGCAGCTGTTTATGGCGCCCCAATTCCCCCTTCTCGATGGTGATTAGGCTCTTGGCGACACGAAACTGTTTGGCGATGAATTTTATCAGGTGAGCGTTAGCCTGACCATCGACCGGCGGTGCGGTGATCGCCACCTTCAACTCTTCACCATGCAGGCCGACGATCTGATCGCGACTGGCCTTGGGCTGAATATACAGCCGCAGGATCCAGTCATCGCCTGCTCGACTGACTGCACTCACAGCAGGAACCACAGCTGGCCGAATAGATCGATGCCCAAATAGTTGAGCAGATAGAGCACCAGAATCACCACCATGGCGGAGAAGTCTAGCCCACCCATCGCCGGGATGATGCGGCGGATCGGCGCCATCATCGGCTCGGTCAGTTGATAGAGTACATAGTCCATCGGGCTGCGCCCCTGGCTTATCCAGCTCATGATGGAGCGGATGATGATCACCCAGAACACCAGATAACCGGCGGACTTGACCACCGAGATCAGGCCAAAGAGTAGGTTATAGGGACTGAGGGAGAGCGAACCGCTCTGGATCAGTAACAGTAGCGGGTATTTGACGGTCATCAGGATGAACGCCAACAGCAGCGAGGCGGAGTCGATCGGCCCCAGCGGCGGCAGGATGCGACGCAGCGGTGCGACCACCGGTTGGGTCAGCTTGACGATAAACTGCGAGAGCGGGTTGTAGAAGTCGCTACGTGCCCACTGCATCCAGATACGCAATAGCAGCACCATGACATACAGATCGAGCAGGGTTTTGACCAGAAACGTCAGTGTTAGCATGAAAAGCCCTTTTTCCATCGATAATAAAGCTTACCCGCCGGTGCGCCGGACGGGGTGATAAAACAGGCTGCCGTCGGCAGCCTGACGTCGCCGTGTGTTAGGCGTGACCGTAGTCGCGTGCGCCGAAAATCGCGGTGCCGATACGCACCAGGGTGCTGCCGGCGGCGATGGCGGCCTCCATGTCGTGGGTCATCCCCAGCGACAGGGTATCCAACTGCGGGTAACGCTGTTGCAGGGTTTGCAGCGCCTGAGCCATACGACGGCAGACGGCCAACTGCCGCGCCGGATCGTCCTCTGGCGCCGGGATGGCCATCAGGCCACGCAGGCGTAGATTGGGTAACTGGCTGATGGCGTCTGCCAGCGCATCGACCTGCTCCAGGGCGATCCCGGACTTGCTCTGTTCGTCGCTGATGTTCACCTGGATCAACACATTGAGCGGCGCTAACGTCGCCGGGCGCTGTTCGTTTAGGCGTTGGGCGATTTTTACACGATCGATAGTATGGATCCAATCGAAATGCTCGGCGACCAGGCGGCTCTTATTGGATTGGAGCGGTCCGATGAAGTGCCAGGTCAATGTCGTCTCACCGGGCTGTTGGCGGTAATGCTGGATCTTGCTAACGCCTTCCTGCACATAGTTTTCGCCGAAGGCACGTTGACCCGCAGCGATGGCGGCGTCGATGTCGGCGATGGGCTTGGTCTTGCTGACCGCCAATAGCGTGATGGCGTGCGGGTCGCGCCCGCACTGTTCGGCCGCGCGGGCGATACGCTGACGGACCGCGTTGAGCTGGTGTTCAATGGTACTGTTCATGATGCCTCGTCCCGGGGAGTGGGAAATCGTGCCGGTCGCACTGAGCGGCGGCAACCCTCGCGTAGTGTAAAGCAAAACGGCGCCGCGCTGCACGCTTCGCGCCAATGCCTGGGGCGGCGTCCCATCGTTCATAGATGGGGGCGTTTTAGCGAGAGTCAATCCATCGCGGCGGTGCGCGGCGGCGGGATGGTCGTTAGCCGGCGTGATTATCGAACCAGCTTTCGAGGATCAGCGCGGCGGAGGCGGCGTCGACGCGTCCCTTCTCCAAGGCACGGTAACCGCCATCGGCGAACAGGTGGGCGCGGGCCTCGACGGTGCTCAGGCGTTCGTCATGCAGGGCAATCTGTACACCGAAGCGGCCATGCAGGCGATTGGCGAACTTGCGCGCGAGTTGCGTCAGCGGTTGTTCACTGCCATCCATGTTCAGCGGCAGGCCGACCACCACCAGATCCGGCTGCCATTCGCGTAGCACCTTTTCTATCTGCTGCCAGTCGGGAATACCCTCGTTGGCCTTAAAGGATTGCAGCGGGCGCGCGCTGCCGGTCAGCTCCTGACCGATGGCGCAGCCGATGCTGCGGGTGCCAAAGTCGAAGGCGAGTAAGGTACGGGAATTCATCAGGCGTGTCCTGCGTTACAAGGCATATTACGGATATCCACCCCCAGCTTTTTCGCCGCGCAGATCCAGCGGTCAGCCAGCGGGGTGTGGAATAGGATCTGACTGTCGGCTTCCACCGTCAACCAGGCGTTGTCGAGCAACTCTTGCTCCAGTTGCCCTTTGCTCCAGCTACAGTAACCCAAGGTGACCAGGATCTCCTCAGGCTGACGATCGGTACCCAGAGTCTCCAACACGTCGCGCGAGGTGGTCAGCATACAGCCGGGGCCGATGTCGGCGCTGGAGCCGAAGGCATCGCTCGGGCTGTGCAGGACGAAGCCGCGATCTTCTGCCAATGGGCCACCGGCTAGCACCGGCTTATCGAGGCGGATGGCGGCGTCGCGTGGCGTCGGCTCGATGTCGAGCTTCTCCAGCAGGGTGGATAAGGTGAGCTGCTCCAGGGGTTTATTAATGATCATGCCCATGGCGCCATCCTCATTGTGCTCGCACACATAGATGACGGTGCGTTTGAAGCGACTGTCCTGCATAGAAGGCATGGCAATCAGAAAATGGTGCGCTAGTTTCATGGTGATATTTTCAACTCGCTGTTTTTGTAGGCATCAGTATGCGAATTTTTGCCGCGCAAGTCACGGGGCGAGCGGCGGGTATTCGATGCAGCGCATGCTATGGCGGCGTAGGCCGACAGCGTGCTGGCGCGGGAGAAGGCGAGGGTGAGACAACGGAAAATACTGGGGCGAGTGTTTTACCCGCCCCGAGCGGTTACCTAGATGGCATCAATCAGCGTGCGGCTAGGCGGGCCTCGATGGCATCCATCAACATCCCGGTGATGGAGACCGGGAAGGCCGCCTCGATCTCGCGAACACAGGTCGGGCTGGTGACGTTGATCTCCGTCAGACGGTCGCCGATGATGTCCAGACCGACGAAGATCAGCCCCTTCTGCTTGAGGATCGGCGCAACCTTACGTGCGATGGCCCAGTCACTCTCGCTCAGGGGACGGGCCTCGCCGCGCCCGCCGGCCGCCAGGTTGCCGCGCGTCTCACCGCTCTTCGGAATACGAGCCAGACAGTAAGGCACCGGCTCGCCATCCACGACCAGGACACGCTTATCACCCTCCTTGATGGCGGGCAGGTAGTTTTGCGCCATGCAGAAACGATGACCGTGTTCGGTGAGGGTTTCGATGATCACCGATACGTTCGCATCATCCTGCTTGATACGGAAGATCGAGGCGCCGCCCATGCCATCCAACGGCTTGAGAATGATATCGCCGTGGCGAGCGTGGAAGTCGCGCAGATGGTCGGCACGGCGCGTGACCAGGGTATCCGGCGTCAGGTCGGCGAACCAGGCGGTAAACAGCTTTTCGTTGCAGTCACGCAGGCTCTGTGGTTTGTTGACGATCAGGGTGCCGTGGGCCTCGGCGCGCTCCAGAATATAAGTGGCGTAGATAAACTCGGTGTCGAACGGCGGATCCTTACGCATCAGGATCACATCGAGATCGGCCAACGCGATATCCTGTTCGCCGTCAAAACGATACCAGCTGGTCTTATCGTCGCTGACGCTGAGCAGACGCGTCTGCGCGCGGGCTTCCCCCTGGTGTAGGTAGAGATCGGCCATCTCCATATAGTGCAGTTGGTAGCCGCGACGCTGTGCCTCCAGCAACATGGCGAAGCTGGTGTCTTTCTTGATGTTAATGGATGCGATGGGATCCATCACAATACCGAGCTTAATCATACTATTCTCCTGTCTCCTTCGCGGATTCTGCCTCAGCCTAAGTCGCCAAAGCGGACCTGAAGTGCGGTAATGGCGGTTAACGCCGTCGTCTCGGTGCGCAGAACGCGCGGCCCCAATAGAATATCAGTAAAGTGGTAGTCGGCGGTCATGGCAATCTCACTCGCCGACAGGCCACCCTCAGGGCCGATCAGCAAGCGTACCCGGCTGAGGGGCTGCGGCAGGGTGTTGATGCTGGCGCTGGCGCGCGGGTGGAGGTTGAGCCGCAGGCCATCGTCCGGCTCGGCGCACCACGCCTCCAGCGTCATCGCCGGGCGGATCAGCGCCAGGCTATTGCGCCCGCACTGCTCACAGGCGGCGATGGCGATCTTTTGCCACTGCTGCTGCTTCTTCGCCAGCCGCTCCGCATCCAGCCGTACACCACAGCGTTCGGAGATCAGTGGGGTAATGACGTTGACGCCCAACTCGATCGACTTCTGGATAGTGAACTCCATCTTTTCGCCGCGTGACATCACCTGCCCCAGATGCAGGTGCAATGGCGACTCACGGTTCTCCTCATGCACCGCCGTCAGGCGTACGCGCACGCTCTTCTTATCGGCACTGACGATCTCGGCGTCGAAGACCCGGTTACTGCCATCGAACAGCTGTAAGGCGTGACCGGGTCCCATTCGTAAGACGCGGCCAACGTGGTTGGCGGCATCGTCGGACAGGTTGACTTCGCCGGGAATGCTCAGGGGCTGTGGGTGGTAAATACGGGGAATGCGCATGCAGGATCCTCAGACAGGGTAAAAAGGGCGTGCCTCGGCACGCCTTCACGACTGTGCGCGATTATATACCCGTCATGCGCCGAGTGGCAGTGATGGCGAAAGCGATCACGGTTTGCTTGCCGCGCAGGCCTGTTGGACGTAAGGGTTCGGGTTGCCCTGTACTTTGGCGATGCGAGCCTCACGCTCACACTCCCAGGCGGTGACGGGGTATTGACGGTTCCACACCTCAAACAGGCGGGTCTGCTGCGCAGAGAGGCGGATGTGGTAGCGATCGCGCATATAGAAGTAGGTGCGCGCGATGGCCCCACGTGCGCGTTCCGGCGGCTCTGCCTGCTTGTTTTTAAAGTCCACCTTCATCGTACACTGGCCGTATTGCCCCTCGCCGCCACGCCACTGACTGAAGGCGAAGTTGCTGCGATCGCCATTCACCTCGCCGATGGCCGGTTGCAGGTTATGCAGGTCGGTTTCGATGCGCACATAGTTTGGGTTCTTGGCGCAGTTTTTCCGTCCCCCTTCCTGCCAGCACTGGAGTTGATGGCCAAACTGCCAGGCCGGCATCACGTGCTCCCATTCGATGCGCTCGGCACGACGGGCATTCTTCCGTACCTGGTAACCGCAACTGGCGAGATCGGGGGTACCTTTTTTCCCCTGCCATTCAATGCGGCAGCCACAGTAAAAGGTACCGGGTGCATCATGGTTGATCTTGACGGCGACGGCCTTGGCCTGGGTGAAGTTGTGGATCTTATCTGCCTGTGCCTGGGCACTCAACGGCAGTAGCATGGCGCCCAACAGGGCGGCGAGAGAGAGTAGGGTTTTGCCTGACATCTTCTAAAATCTTGTCACAGTGAGAAAGCCAGCAGGGTAGACAATACAATGCGCTCGGGCAACCCTTTGCGGCTATCGCGCGAGAGTTTGGGAAATGAATGGGAAAGTTTTGCGTGCGATTTAGCGTGTGGCGGACTCGGGACTCCAGCACAGGGTGTCTCCGCACTGGCGGCATTGGTAACGCGATTCGCCGCGTTGGACGCGATTGTGGCGGCGTAGCGTCAGCTGATGCAACTGGCAACGGCAACGGTAGGGGAAGGTCGCCCCACGCACCGAGTCGACGGTAAAACGATGCGTACGACGAGGCTCGCTGTCGAGGATGTCGCGCATCATCCAGCGCCACTCAGTGCCATGGGGGGCGACACGGCCAAACTGGCGATACACCAGCAGATGGGCGAGCTCGTGTGGGATCACTTCGGTGATGAAGGGTTGGCCATTCTCCAGCAACAATATCGGGTTGAGGCGGATCTCCCACTGCTGGGGCCAGGCCGTTCCGGCGATGGTGCCACGTTGGCGGTAGTGCAGTGTGGGGAGGGGGAACGTGGCGTCTAGCCGTTGTTCGGCGAGAGCCAACTTGCTGCGCAGGGTATGCATGACCGACTGCTGTAGGGCGATGGGAATACGTGCTGTGTTCATGGTGGCCAGCATAGCGGTAGTGACGGGGCGCTTCAAGCCTGGCGTATGGCTGAGCGTTGGAGGCGAATAGATTAATTAAATTAAACGATTCGTTACCCTCGATCTTATTTCCCCTCACTAATATTAATCTTACAGAAATATAGTGTGGGGCCTGGGCGATGAAGGGAATATTATCTCAATGATTATAAAGTATATTTATTCCCACAAAATTCCAATGGTTATCGATAAATGTAACAGTATGAATTTTAAATAAAAAAATGCAGGTAAATTTATTGTTTCTAACGGGAAAAGATTACTTCCTTTTCTATAATTATCAGCGGAGCCTGACGGTTTGCTGACGCGCGCTCCAGTGGGCCAATGTCATGTATGGCCAATCATCATCACAGGGGAGCGCAGACTATGGCTTCTGCAAAAAAAATCGGGCTTATCGCCTGTACCGGGGTGGTTGCCGGCAACATGATGGGCAGCGGCATTGCGTTGTTGCCCGCCAACCTGGCAAGTCTCGGGTCAATCGCAGTATGGGGCTGGTTGATCGCGCTGGTGGGCGCAGTCTCGCTGGCTTATGTCTATGCCCGTTTGGCGACCAAGAACCCGCAGGAGGGGGGCCCGGTGGCCTACGCCGGCGAGGTCGGTGCGGCATTCGGGTTCCAGACCGGGGTGCTGTATTACCACGCCAACTGGATCGGTAACTTGGCGATCGGCATCACCGCCGTCTCCTATCTCTCGACCTTCTTTCCCGTGTTGAACCAGCCGATCCCGGCGGGGATTGCCTGTATCGCGATCGTCTGGATCTTTACCTTCGTCAATATGCTGGGTGGTGCTTGGGTCAGTCGCTTGACCACCCTGGGCTTGGTGTTGGTACTGATCCCGGTTATCGCTACCGGGATCGCCGGTTGGTACTGGTTCGAGCCGAGCATCTACATGGCAAACTGGAATACCTCCGGTGGTACCGACTACCATGCGATTATCAAGAGTATCCTGTTGTGTCTGTGGGCGTTTATCGGGGTTGAGTCCGCGTCCGTCAGTACGGGTATGGTCAAGGATCCGCAGCGCAACGTCCCGCTGGCTACCATGATGGGGACCTTCCTGGCCGGGGTGGTCTACATCGCCGCGACCCAGGCGATCGCCGGGATGTATCCGGCACATGAGATGGCCGCGTCTGGTGCCCCCTTCGCGATCAGCGCCTCTACCATGGTGGGCAGCTGGGCCGGGCCGGTGGTCTCCGCCTTTACCGCCTTTGCCTGCCTGACGTCGCTCGGTTCTTGGATGATGCTGGTCGGCCAGGCTGGTGCGCGCGCCGCTCACGATGGTAACTTCCCTAAGATCTATGGTGAATTGGATAAGAATGGCTTGCCGAAGAAAGGGTTATTCCTGGCCGCGATCAAGATGACCGTGCTGATGGTGTTGATCACCGTGATGAACGCCAGCGGTGGTAAGGCGTCCGATCTGTTCGGTGAGTTGACCGGTATCGCGGTGCTGTTGACCATGCTGCCCTACTTCTACTCCTGTATCGACCTGATCCGTTTCGATGGCGCCAACATCAAGAACGTTCTCAGCCTGTTGGCCTCGATTCTCGGTTGTGTGTTCTGTTTTATCGCCCTGATGGGGGCCAACTCGATTGAGCTGTCCGGTACCTTTATCGTCAGCCTGATCATCCTGATGTTCTACTCACGCAAGCTGGGCTCCGCGCAGGAGAAGGATACCGCCCCGCGTAGCTAGTCGTGACCGTTGTTAACCGACCGGCGGTGAGGATACCGCCGGTACAGCCAGTCTATTGGCCAGGAGAGTTCACATGAATATCATCGCCATAATGAATGACATGAGCGTGTATTTTAAGGAAGAGCCGCTGCGTGAGTTGCAATTGGAGCTGGAGAAGGCGGGATTTCGCATCGCCTATCCGCACGATCGTAACGATCTACTCAAACTGATCGAGAATAACGCTCGCTTATGCGGGGTGATCTTCGACTGGGATAAGTACAACCTGGCGCTGTGCGAGGAGATCAGCGCGTTGAATAAGATGCTGCCGATCTACGCCTTTGCCAATACCTATTCGACGCTGGACGTGAGCATGAGCGACTTGCGTCTGAACGTGCGTTTCTTCGAGTACACCCTGGGCAGTGCACAGGATATCGCGTTGAAGATCCGCCAGAGTACCGATCAGTACATCGATGCCATTATGCCGCCGTTGACCAAGGCGTTGTTTAAGTATGTCCACGAGGAGAAGTATACCTTCTGTACTCCGGGCCACATGGGCGGCACCGCCTTTGAAAAAAGCCCGGTGGGCACCCTGTTCTACGACTTCTACGGTGAGAATACCCTGCGTTCCGACATCTCTATCTCGGTGGCCGAGCTCGGCTCGCTGTTGGATCACAGCGGCCCGCATCGCGAGGCCGAGGAGTATATCGCCCGGACCTTTAACGCCGATCGTAGCTATATTGTGACCAACGGCACCTCGACGGCCAACAAGATCGTCGGGATGTACGCCTCGCCGGCCGGCGCCTCGATCCTGATCGACCGTAACTGCCATAAGTCACTGACTCACCTGATGATGATGAGTAATGTGGTGCCGCTGTACCTGCGCCCGACGCGTAATGCCTACGGTATCTTGGGCGGGATCCCGCGCCAGGAGTTTACCCGCGAGGCCATCGAAGAGAAGGTGCGTAACACGCCGAACGCCAGTTGGCCGGTGCATGCGGTGGTCACCAACTCCACCTATGACGGTTTGTTCTATAACACCGACTATATCAAGCAGACACTGGATGTGAAGTCGATCCACTTCGACTCCGCTTGGGTTCCCTACACCAACTTCCATCCCATCTATCAGGGCAAGGCAGGGATGAGTGGTGAGCGGGTGCCGGGTAAGGTGATCTATGAAACCCAGTCCACTCATAAGCTATTGGCCGCATTCTCTCAGGCCTCAATGATCCATGTGAAGGGGATCATCAACGAGGAGACCTTTAACGAGGCCTACATGATGCACACCTCCACCTCGCCGCACTACGGTATCGTGGCCTCGGCCGAGATGTCGGCAGCGATGATGAAGGGCAATACCGGTAAGCGCCTGATCGCCAACTCTATCGAGCGCGCCATTCGCTTCCGTAAGGAAATTAAGAGACTACGTAGCGAGTCCGAGGGGTGGTTCTTCGACGTGT
The DNA here is from genome assembly GCF_003113495.2 of Edwardsiella tarda ATCC 15947 = NBRC 105688. NCBI lineage: Bacteria > Pseudomonadati > Pseudomonadota > Gammaproteobacteria > Enterobacterales > Hafniaceae > Edwardsiella > Edwardsiella tarda. The sequence goes on along the minus strand of NZ_CP084506.1, from coordinate 3,257,901 downwards.
GGCAACCTGACAACATCGATGACGTCGCTTGCTGGCCGCTGAATGCGCGCAACGACTGGCATGGTTTCAAGAATATCGATGATGACCACATGTTCCTGGGCCCGATCAAGGTAACGCTGTTGACCCCGGGGATGAAGGCGGACGGCACCATGGATAGCTGGGGGATCCCGGCATCGATCGTCTCCAAGTACTTAGATGAGCATGGCATCATCGTCGAGAAGACCGGGCCATATAACCTGTTGTTCCTGTTTAGCATTGGTATCGATAAGACCAAGGCCCTCAGCCTGCTGCGTGCCTTGACCGACTTCAAGCGCGTCTACGATCTCAACCTACGGGTGAAGAACGTGTTGCCGTCGCTGTATCAGGAGGCGCCGGAGTTCTATGAGAACATGCGCATTCAGGAACTGGCCCAAGGGATCCACACGCTGACCAGCGAGTCTCGCCTGCCGGATCTGATGTACAGCGCCTTCGACGTGCTGCCGACGCTGGTATTGACGCCGCACGATGCCTTCCAGGAGGAGGTCCGCGGCAATATTGAAAGCTGTCCGTTACAGCAGATGATCGGTCGGGTCAGCGCCAACATGATCCTGCCGTATCCTCCCGGTGTGCCGTTGATTATGCCGGGGGAGATGATCACCGAGGCCAGTAAACCGGTCTTGGACTTCCTGCAACTGTTGTGCGACATCGGTGCCCACTATCCCGGCTTCGAGACCGATATTCACGGGGTACAGTGCAACGGTAAGGGAGAGTATGAAGTGGTGGTACTGAAGAACCACGGTGACAAGGCGTAAACACTGGCCAACACCAGAGTAAGCGAAGACACCGCCCGAGGGCGGTGTCTTTTTATTGTCAGCTTTAAACCACCTCCTCGGGAGGTGGTGATTGTCCCTGTGAGGCTATAGCCTGAAGGAAGCCCATGCCAGAAAATTCCAGCTTACTCACCACAAGTAAGAAGGAAATCACTGACATGAGCAGTTATAGAAGTTCAGCACATGTATTCTGGCGTTGCAAATATCACTTGGTGTGGACGCCAAAGTATCGCTACAAGGTTTTAACAGGGACGGTAGGTAAAGAGCTTTATCGCTCAGTTTATATACTTTGCAATATGAAAGATTGTGAGGTACTTGAATTGAATGTTCAGACAGACCATGTTCATCTTGTCGTGATGATCCCACCGAAACTCTCGATCTCAACGCTGATGGGCGTCCTGAAAGGGCGCACAGCTATTCGTCTCTACAACAAGTTTCCGCATATACGAAAGAAGCTGTGGGGTAATCATTTTTGGGCGAGGGGATACTTTGCAGACACAGTTGGAGTGAACGAAGAAATTATCAGACGCTACGTGAGGCATCAGGATAAGAAAGATCAAGAATACGAGCAGCAAATGGCGTTATTACAGGATTAAAACGAACAAGGCCCCCTTTTAGGGGGCCCCATTTAAAGCCACCTCTTCAAGAGGTGGATTTTTACTATTGCGCCGTTCTTCACAAGGCGGGCAGCCTTGACGCCAGCGTAGCGCGCTGGCTATCCCTGGGTCAGGCTCCGGTGCAGGCGCGTTAATCCAGGATGATATGTGGATAGTAGCGCGACAGATCCTGGGTGATACGACTGCGATCTTCACGCAGGCCAATCCCCGCTGGGCTGTCGTTGACCAGCCAACTGCCGATCAGGGTGTAGCTGTCGCCAAACTTGGGTAGCGGGTGATACTGCTGCACAATCATGCCCTCTTCCCCATAGGGGCCATCGACACGCTCGATCTCCTGGCCATTCTCGACGATGCGAATATTGGCCCCCTCGCGTGAGAATAGCGGCTTAATCACATACTTCTCCAGCGGCGGCTGCTGACCATCGGCAAAGTAAGCTGGCAGCAGGTTGGGATGGTTGGGGAACATCTCCCACAACATCGGCAACAGCGCCTTGTTGGAGAGAATGCTCTTCCACGCCGGCTCCAACCAGCGCACCCCGGCATCCTCCAGCTTGGTGGAGAACATCTCGCGCAGCATAAACTCCCAGGGATAGAGCTTGAACAGGTTGCTGATCACCTGGTCTTGGGCATCGGTAAACTGCCCCTTCTCCCCGAGGCCGATCTCGTCCATATACAGGAACTCGGTGGCCAGACCGGCCTCCGCCGCGCAATCCTGTAGGTACTGCACCGTGCCACGATCCTCTTCGCTATCCTGGCAGCAGGCCATGTGCAGCAGTTGGAAGCCATAGTGACTTTTCAGCTCGGCGAAGCGGGCGATCAACTGCTCTTGCAGACTGTTGAATTGGTCGGCGTTGGCGGGAAGCTTACCGGCGCGGATTTGATCTTCCAGCCAGATCCACTGGAAGAAGGCGGACTCATACAGCGAGGTCGGCGTGTCGGCGTTGTTCTCCAGCAGTTTGGCTGGCCCTTGGCCGTCATAGGCCAGATCGAGGCGCGAATAGAGCGACGGTTGGCCGGAGCGCCAGGAGGCGCGCACGAAGTCCCAGGTGTGTTTGGGGATCTGGAAGCGGGTCAGCAGCGCCTCGCTGTCGACCACGCGCTCCACGACCTGGAGACACATCTGATGCAACTCGGCGGTGGTCTCCTCTAGCGTTTCGATCTGCGCCAGGGTGAATTGATAGTAGGCATCTTCGCACCAGTAGGGCTCGCCATACATAGTGTGGAACTGAAAACCGAATTCGCTGGCTTTGGCGCGCCAGTCTGGGCGCTCGCTGATGGCAATGCGTTTCATCGCTTAACCACCCATGCTGCGAGAGCCGGTGCTGCTGGCACTGCTGCGTTGCAGGCTGTTCTGCTTGGCGACGGTTTCACCGAAGCCGCCACGGGTGACGGTGGTGGTGGTGGCGGGTTTCGGCGCCATGGCGGTCTTCGGCACCGTCATGGTGCGCCCGCCGGCGGTCGCGGGACCATAGCTCTTGCCACTGGCGTCGACGAACTGGCCATTAGCCGGGCTGGCGGCGCCGCGCGGCGTGAACAGCGGCTGTTGGTTGAAGCCACCGCCCATCAGGCGGCCCATCATATAGCCCGCCATCAGAGGCATCCAGAAGCTGCCGCTGCTCTGTGCCGCTTCGGCATTGTTGCCATTACCCGTCGGTACCATGCCTGCCTGTGCTGGCGTCTGAGTGCATTGTCCCTCGCCGAATTCGGCGATGCAATCCTCACGGCTGGCATATTTCGGCGCGGTCTTCGCCGCCTCTTTCAGCGCGTTGTCGTAGGACTCCTTGCACTGCGCGCTCATCGAAGGATTGGCCTTGCTACAGTCGTCGGCGTTTTGATACAGCGATACCGTCTCATCGCTCTTCTCGCAGCCGGCCAGTAGGACGACTGCGCTGACGGCTAGCGCCAGCGGCGCCATGCGCCAGTGTTTGCGGAAGGCGCCGCGGTTGATGTGTTTGGTCCGTTTCATTATGTGGTTCTCCGTTGCGGGCCAAGCAAAAGCCATGCCCGTATTACCCAGATTGCCGATAGCATAGGTGAAAGCTGGTTATATTTAAAGCGCGCGGCGGCGCGCTGGCGGGGATTTACATACTCTGAAGCGAGAATGTGCCGTAGCTCGCTCTTTACGTTGGCGCCATGTTGGCGTCGTGGGCGATCGCCTCTCCTCACTCAGCCGTGGCCGGGGGATTCAGAGGTTCGCATCATCAGCCACGAGTTCCGCATCCTGCGTATCGGAGATCACCTGTGCGACCTCGTCCAGCGTGCCGATCTGGATCTCGCCAGCGCGGTCGAACTTGCTCTTATCGATCAGCAGTAGTGACTGGGCGGCACGCTTGAGCAGTAATGCCTTAAAGTCGGCGTTATAGGCGTTGGACTCCCACAACCCGCCGCGCCCGTCGATCCCCTCGCAAGAGAAGATAAACAGATCGATCTCCAATGACTTGAGCTGAGAGAGGATCGCCGGGTTGACGTAGCAGGCATACTTGCGTTGTAACAGGCCGCCGGAGCTGATCAGTTGGATATGTTGACGCTTGGCCAACTCCTGGCAGATACGCAGGCTGTTGGTAAACACGGTGATGTCGATATCGGGTAATTGACGGGCCAGGTAGTAGCAGGTCGAGCTGGCGTCGAGGGCTAGGGTCATCCCTTCATCGATCCACTCCAGCGCCTGGCGGGCGATTTCGGCCTTACCCGAGAGGTGGCTCTTCAGCCGAGCGTTGAACGGATCGCCGCTATCCTGGGTCTCCCCTCCCAAACCGGTGGCGCGTCCGTGGCGGCGCACGATCTTGCCCTGTTTCTGCAGGGTATTCAGGTCGCGGCGAATGGTTTCGCGGCTCACGTCCAGCCGTTGGGCCAGTGCCTCGGTACTCAGCGTGCCGTATTGAGCCACCAGTTGGATGATGGCCTGATGACGATCGTGTTTCATCTTCGACTCCCGGATGAGGCCGCCCCGACGATCCGAGGCGGCGACGGGGAGAGATTACGGGGTCACGCCCTTTTTTAACAGGATATTGCCGTACTTGGCACGCTCTCCTGTGATAACGATCGCAAACGCTTGCTGTGCGCGCTGATAGAAGGCGAAGCGATCGATGCGAGTCACCGGTTGTGCCGGGAGGTCGCCGAACAGAGCCGTCAGGTAGCGCGCTTCAACGGCCGGATCGAGCGAGTCACCCTCGACCGCCGCCATCATCACTAACGGTGGGGCATAGCTATCCAACTCGAATAGCGGGATGATCGCCGCCAACAGATCGCTGACGCTCAGCCCGTCGGCACGGATCACCTGCGGCCCCATGGCGTGGGCCGGAAAGTGGGCGTCGGTGAAGATGATCTCGTCGCCGTGGCCCATCTCGGCCAGGGTTTTTAGCAGTTGCGGCGAGATCAGCGGAGAGATGTTCTTCAGCATGCGTGACTCCTGATGGACGAGGGCGCGCACTGCGACTGATAGTACGCGCGCTGTTCGCCCGGAATGTAATCGTGATAGGTAAAGGTAACGGCGTCGCGCGCCTGCTCCGCCGAGGCGTAGTAGCCTGCGCCGCTCCAGGCAAATAGGGCGGCGCCGAGGACCGTGGTCTCGGCGTTGGCCAGCACGCGCACCGGGATGTCGAGGATGTCGGCCTTGATCTGGTTCCACAGGGCGTTACGGCTGCCGCCGCCGACCAGCAGTAGGCTCTGCGCGTGGAAGCCTCCCAGCGTCTGCAGGGTGTGCAGGTTGTGACGCAGTTGCCAGCCGAGGCTTTCTAGCGCGGCACGGTAGAAGTGGCCGCGCCCGCTATGCAGACTCACGCCCTGCCAGCCGGCCTGACCGTCGGCTTGGAGTAGTTGGCTGTTCATGCGTAGCCCGTCGCAACCAGGGGCGACGGCGGCGGCCTCGGCAATCATCCGGGCATAGGCCTCTTGGCGTGGTACGTCATGCCAGTAGAGCTGGCGGATCCACTCCAATACCCCCGATGCCAACCATTGCAGGCCGGGATTGAATAGGCCTGGGCAGCTATCCAGCTCACAGGTGGAGCCCGCGTGGCGCGGCAGCAGGGCAGTGTTGACCTGGGGAGTGCGCACCATCAAGATTTCCCAGGTGCCGGAGGAGAGCACCGGTTGTTCCTGTCCGGCGCCAGAGCCAAACAGGGCGAACTGGGTATCGTGTCCGGCGGCGATCACCGGGATGCCCGCCGGTAGGCCGAGTCGTTGCGCCATGCTCGGCAGTAGTTGGCCGATGCGTTCGCCAGCGGCGACCATGCGTGGGAACAGATCGGTGCGTAGCCCGGTGCTGCGCAGGATGGTATCGCTGAACACCTCCTGGCGTACATCCAGTAGCTGGCTGGTCCCGGCCATGGTGCGGTCGGTGGTGAATTCACCGGTCAGGCGCTGGTTGATCAGTGATGAGATAAACAGCCAGGCGTGCGCCTTTTCCAGTAGCTCTGGGTGGTGATGCTTGAACCACAGCAGCTTGTACAGCGTATTGAAACTGAACTGACCGATACCGGAGAGGGTTTGCAGTGCCTCTGGCGAGATGTAGCGATCGATGCCAGCCATCTCCTCGGCGGTGCGCGGGCACTTCCAACTGATCACCGGGTAGAGTAGTTCGCCGTGACGATCGACTAAGGCGCCGTCGACCCCGAAGGTGGTGACGGTTAGCGCGTGGATGCGCGTCTGGGCCAGTTGGGGCGCGATCTGGCGGCAGCAGTCGGCGAAGCGTTGCAGAATGGCCTCTAACGACCAGACATGCCAGCGTGCGTCCTCATCACCGGCCTGACTGGCGTTAGCCTGTGAAGCCTGGGCGACCACGTTGCCGTGGGGATCGACGGCGATGGCGCGCACGTTGGTGGCGCCGCAGTCCAGGACCAAAACAACATCATGAGTCATACCGCCTCCTTGGCAAAAGGTGGGCGGCATGACGCCGCCCGGTTACATCAGGCACGCTTGTACAGCGGGCCGTAGTTCTGGCAGGCGCGGTAGTCCTGGCCTTCACTGTCCATACCGTGGGCTGCCCAGGCGGAGGGACGATAGATGGCGTCGTCGGCGACGTTATGCATGCATACTGGGATACGCAGCATCGACGCCAGGGTGATCAGGTCGGCGCCGACGTGACCGATGGTCAGTACCCCATGGTTGGCACCCCAGTTGGCCATCACCGAGTAGACGTCTTTGAACGGGCCTTCGCCGGTCAGGCGCGGCACGAACCAGGTGGTGGGCCAGGTGGCGTTGGTACGGTTATCCAGGATGTCATGCATCTCCTCGGGCAGCTCGACACTCCAGCCTTCGGCGATCTGCAATACCGGGCCGACACCTTTGATCAGGTTGACGCGGCTCATGGTGAACGGCACGCCGCCACGGGTGAGGAAGCGCGAGGAGAAGCCGCCACCACGGAAGTATTCGTGGATGGCTGGGCACCATTCGGTGGCCGCCAGGCAGGCGTCGGCTTCCTGTTGGCTGATCTGCCAGTGCGGCTTGATGGTCGGCTGTCCTGCGGCATCCTGCTGACGGCAGGTGCCGTCGAGGGCGGCGGAGCCGGAGTTGATCAGGTGGATGATGCCGTGCTCGGCCAGCCCCTGTAGCGGTTGACCGGTGACGCGTTCGACCGCCTGCGGTGACCAGTAGGTGCGTACATCGGCGAAGACTTGGGCGGTACCGGTCAGCATGTGGCCGAACAGCATGGCCACCCCGTTGAGGCTGTCGTTTTCGGTGGCCACCACCAGCGGACGACGCACACCATTCCAGTCGAAGGCGCTGTTGAGCAACGCCTCGGCGGTATCGCCGTTGGGGTATTGATCGGTCCAGTGACGCTGGCCCTGGAAGCCAGCCGCCACGGCGTTATAGCCCAGCGCCTCCTCCTGCCAGCCCAGCTCGGCCAGCTTCGGGTTGCCCTGCATCATGTCGCGGATGCAGATGGCCATCAGCAGACTTTCACGCAGTACGCGGCGGCTATCCTCGGGGGAGCGGCGATACTGCTCGGCGTTGAGATCCGGGCCATAGCGGAAGTGGTGGTCGGCCCAGTCGAGCGCCAGCGCCAGCTCCTCCGGGTCATAGATCTGTTGATCGATACGGCGACGCAGTTCCGTCATGTCGACGGCCTGTACCTTCATGCCCAGCCAGGATTCGAAGAAGTCGTGGTCGACGATCGAGCCGGCGATGCCCATCGATACGCCGCCCAGCGACAGGTAACTCTTGCCCTTGATCCCGGCGACGGCCAGCCCGGCGCGGGCGAAGCGCAACAATTTCTCCTGTACGTCGGCCGGGATGCCTTCGTCGTCGCTGTCCTGCACGTCATGACCATAGATGGAGAAGGCGGGGATCCCTTTCTGGCTGTGAGCGGCCAAGGCGGCCGCCAGATAGACGGCGCCCGGGCGCTCGGTACCATTGAAGCCCCAGATGGCCTTCGGACGCATCGGATCCATATCGATGGTCTCGCTACCATAGCACCAGCAGGGGGTGACGGTGATGGTCAGACCGACGTTATGGCGGCTGAACTTATCTTCACAGGCGGCCGCCTCGGCCATGCCGGCGATACAGCTATCGGCGATGACGCACTCGACCTCGGCACCGCACGGGTGGCGGAGCTGCTCACTGATCAGGCGTGCGGTGGCCTGTGCCATCGCCATGGTCTGCGCCTCGAGAGACTCACGGACGCCCATACGGCGGCCATCGATGGCCGGACGGATACCAATCTTGGGCAGATTATGTTGCTTGTTCATGCAGTTACCTCGTAGTAATCGGTTAGTGCTTAATATTGGGCCGGCATCGCCTTGGGGATGCCGGGCGAATCGGTACGCCGGGCTTAAGCCTTATGGCCTTTGAAGCCAAAGTGGATCAGGTAGATGAAGCCCAGCAGCGGGATGAGGAAGGCCATACGGATGCCTGCCATATCGGAGATCTGGCCCATCAGGGCGGTCAGTACCGCGCCGCCGAGAATCGCCATGATCAGGCAGCTGCCGCCGAATTGGGTGTCTTTACCCAGACCATGAACCGACAGGCCGAAGATGGTCGGGAACATTAGCGACATGCAAGCGGAGACCGCCACCAGGCCATAGACCCCGGCGATACCGCCGACGAACATCACTAACATCAGGCTGACAGAGGCCAGGCTGGCCAGCAGGCCGAGCAGGATGGCCGGTGAGACGAACTTCATCATGGCGGTACAGACGAAACGGAAGGCGGAGAATAAGACGATGGAGAGCAACAGGTAGCTGGAGGCCTCGGCTTCGTTGCCGCCGACTTCGGCCATCACATAACGAATGGTGTAGGACCAGCAACCAATCTGGGCGCCAACATAGAAGAACTGGCCGATCACGCCGCGGACGAAGTAGCCCTTACTGAGCAGGCGGCTAAAGCTCTCCTTCAATGAGCCATCGCTGGCGCTGCTGTCGTGGGCGACGGGCATGCGGGTAAAGGCGATGGCCAGCCAGACCATGATGATCACCAGGGCGACCACCACATAGGGGCCCATCACGGCGGAGAGTTCGGCGGACTGGATAGAGGCCAGGGCATCGGGATCCATGATGGCACGTTCGGCGTCGCTGGCCGGGTTGAGTTGCGCCAGGATGTAGAACTTGCCGATCAACACGCCGGTGATGGAGCCGATGGGGTTAAAGGATTGTGCCAAGTTGAGGCGGCGTGTGGCCGTCTCTTGCGGCCCCATCGCGATGATGTAAGGGTTGGCGCTGGTCTCCAGGATGGACAGCCCGCCCGCCAGGATGAACAGGGCCATCAAGAAGGGGCCATAGGCCATAATCTGGCTGGCCGGGTAGAACAGCAGCGCACCGCTACAGAATAAACCGAGGCCCAGCAACACGCCCGCCTTGTAGCTGAAACGTTTGATGAAGAGGGCGGCGGGCAGCGCCAGGCAGAAGTAGGCGCCGTAGAACGCGGTCTGTACCAGGCCAGACTGCATATCGGTGAGGGTAAAGACCTTACGGAACTGCGCGATCAGCACATCCGTCATATTATTGGCCAGTCCCCATAACGCAAAGCAGCTGGTTAATAGGATAAAAGGAAATAAGATCGTCTTTGGCACGACGGCAATACGGCTAGCCGCCGAGGCAATGTTTGTTGCGCTAGTGCTCTTGGTCGTAATATCGGACATGACTAACACTCCACATTTGTATCGGATAAGGGCGTTCTAATTATTAGGCGGCGATGAGGTTAATCGTCCGCTGTGGTGTAATCGGTATGGTTGCGCCGCGCCGGTTCCAGATGGACGGTATTGGTTAAGCCACGCTTATCTATGGCGCCGTGAATTGGCGAAATAGTGAGGCGAGACATGACCATAGTTTGAAGAGAGAGGGATTTTATACAAAATAGACTCCTGAGCGTTCGGAATATATTTAATAAATTAAAGTGAGCGATAGAGTAGACAATATTATTTCTCTGTTGATCCCGAGCGAAAGTGCCAAGGTTAGAGAATGGAGAAATAATACGTGCGCTTATTAGTGGCGAATTATGGCATAACACATGCGTGGCCGAAGTAGGCGATGTCAATGCGTTAGCATTATAACTCACTGATAATAAATCACATATACTCATGTCACCCTCGTCTCTTCTGGTGGGGGAGCGTATTCTCCTCGACCATCTGCATCGTTCATGGGTAGGCGGCATCCCTCCGCTAACAAATGCGCCCACATCATGCCCTGTTGCCGTAACGCAATGCTATTCTCAAAATAAAAAAGGTCTGAAAATATGAAACCAATCACATTTAATTCTTGTGGCTAGGGAAGTGTGAAGCGAGTCACCCTCTCGCTATTAAATAGATGACCGTTTGCGACAAGATTTAATTTAAATACACAGGAGGGATGACCGAATAGGCATTTTTTATTTAAAACGGGCAATTGTTAATAAATCAATGGGATTGCCCGTTTAGTCAGTGAATCGCTGAAACGGACATTTTTTCATGGCTTATTTATCGTGAATTTCGCTGCGAGAGGGAAATAGTCTTGAAGGCGGTCACAAAATAATGCCTAGCGGTTTCCTGCGACGATATTCAGGAGAAATATGAGTGGCAGACATCGAGAGAAATTAGCGCGACGGTCGCTGTAGCCCCCGTATCGAGCGGGCAGGCATGGGCAGCAGACGTGTTCGCCATCACCCTGAGAGAGGTTAACCATGGAAAGAGAAACACTGGCGCGTGCCATTATCGATACCTGCCTGGAGATGACGCGTCTTGGGCTGAATCAGGGCACGGCGGGTAACGTCAGCGTGCGTTACCGCGATGGCATGCTGATCACCCCGACCGGTATTCCTTATGAGCAACTGCGTAGCGAGCAGATCGTCTATGTCGATGGCGCGGGACACCATGAAGAGGGCAAGCTGCCCTCCAGCGAATGGCGCTTCCACTTGGCCGCCTATCAGGCACGTCCAGACGCCGATGCGGTGGTACACAACCACGCCATTCACTGCACCGCCGTCTCGATCCTGAACCGTCCGATCCCGGCGATCCACTACATGATTGCCGCCGCCGGAGGAAACACCATCCCCTGTGCCCCTTATGCCACCTTTGGTACTCAGGCTCTGTCGGAGTATGTCACCGAGGCGTTGAAGTATCGCAAGGCGACGCTGCTACAGCATCATGGCTTGATCGCCTGTGGCGAAAACCTGCAAAAGGCGTTGTGGCTGGCCCATGAGGTCGAGGTACTGGCTCAGTTGTATCTCACCACCCTGGCGATCGCCGATCCGGTACCGGTCCTGTCCGATGAGGAGATCGCGATAGTCTTGGAGAAATTTAAAACTTACGGCTTACGCATCGAAGAGTGAGGGGGAGAACATGGCACATCGTATGATCCTGAATGAGACCGCGTGGTTTGGCCGTGGCGCCATCGCCGAGTTACCGGGAGAGATCCAACGCCGTGGCTACCGTAAGGCGTTGATCGTCACCGATCGTACTCTGGTCGCTTGCGGCGCTGTCGCTCGCGTTACCGATCATCTGGATCGCGCCGGGTTGCCTTATGCCCTGTTCGACGGCGTGGTGCCCAACCCGACCATCCGGGTGGTGCAGCAGGGGCTGACGGTGTTTCGTGAGTGTGGCGCCGACTATCTGATCGCCATCGGTGGCGGATCGCCGCAGGATACCTGCAAGGCGATCGGCATCATCAGCAATAATCCCGCCTTTGAGGATGTGCGTAGCTTGGAAGGGCTATCGCCGACTACGCGTCCGAGCGTGCCGATCCTGGCCATACCGACTACCGCCGGCACCGCCGCCGAGGTGACCATCAACTACGTCATCACCGATGAGGAGCAACGACGTAAGTTTGTCTGTGTCGATCCTCATGATATTCCACAGGCGGCGTTTATCGATGCCGATATGATGGACGGCATGCCGCCCGCGTTGAAGGCGGCGACCGGGGTCGATGCCCTGACTCATGCCATCGAGGGCTATCTCACCCGCGGGGCCTGGGCGTTGACCGATGCCTTGCATCTCAAGGCGATCGAGCTGATCGGCGGTGCCTTACGTGATTCGGTGCGTGGCGATGCTGAGGCCGGAGCGACGATGGCCCTGGGACAGTATGTGGCGGGTATGGGCTTCTCCAACGTCGGTCTGGGACTGGTACATGGCATGGCGCATCCGTTGGGGGCGTTCTATAACACGCCGCATGGCGTGGCTAACGCGATCCTGCTGCCGCATGTCATGCGCTATAACGCCGCCGCCTGTGGCGAGAAGTTCCGCGATATCGCCCGGGCATTGGGCGTTGCCTGTGATGGCCTGAGTCTGGAGCAGGCGCAGATGGCGGCGGTCGATGCGGTCGAGGCACTGAATCGCGAGGTGGGCATTCCCCCCGCATTGCGCGAGGTCGGGGTGCGTGAGGAGGATATCGCGCAGTTGGCCGCGGCGGCACTGGCCGACGTGTGCACCGGCGGTAATCCGCGTAGTGTGACGCTGCAGGATATCGAGCAACTCTATCGTCAGGCTTACTAATCTTAAGCTAGACGTGCAATAAAACGGGGCGCCCTAGGGCGCCCCGTGGTTAGGCTTTTCACGCGTTAACGCGCCTTCAGCATCTGGGCGACCTGGAACAGACTGAAGGAGCTGAACAACATCTCAATGCCGACGATCATGGTCACCAGCAGGATGGAGTCTTGCGGTCCGGCGCTGATCAGCATCCAGGCGATGATCAGATCCAGCAGACCGATGACGACCTGTAGCCAACCGCCGCTGACGCCTTTGAGTTTAAAGCCCGCCACCAGGCGAGCGATCCCTCCCAGGGCAAACAGGGTGGCGACCAGGACGGCGACGGTGAATAGGCCGATCTGCGGGCTACGGATAAAGATGAAGCCCATCACCAAATAGGCGATACCCATCAAGACACCGCCGACCATCGGCCAGAAGTTATTGGTACGGTTGGCGATCATGCCGATGATCAGGCCGATACCACTCAACATCATGAGGATACCCAGCATGGCGCTGAGGGCATCGCCGGAGGAGAGTGGACGAAACAGGCAGAACATGCCGCCGAGCAGCAACAGCAGCGAGAGGATCACTAAGGCGATGCGTTGTTGTTTGAGAAAGCGTGGATCCAGTTGCAATAGACGGTTGCGATCGAAGTAAATCATGGTGACTCCCTAACCCGCCTAACGGGCGTTGCTAAGCACAGGGCCGCGGCGCCCCGCGTAATTGACCCGGCATCGTCCCAGCGACGACGGCAGGGTGACTCGATTTCCGTTCTCCGGAGTGCGGCGGCGAGCACCGACGCACCGCGAGACTCTACCTAGTAATAATCTATGATCGGGGCGGCTGCAAAAAATGGCCGTGATTAGTGACGCCCGGCTTCGTAACGATAGCTGAGCGTTGCGCTCTGCGCTCTGCGCAGGAGGATCGTCGAGGCGCGGGTGACTGGAACGTGTACTTTCCAGCGGGAGATGGCCGATAAAACGCCGCTTTTCTCCTATTTTACCGGCAGATGACGCTTTTTTACCCGAGCGGGGAGGCGAGACGTGGCTAACGGTTGCTGCCGTGACGATCACAGGCGTACACTGGCGCGCCGCCGCCCCGTACCGCGCAGGGACGACGACCGTAGGGATGTTCCCCCGTCATGTGCGCGGTGTCGTTTTTCCGAGTAATTCAGTATGATCGTTAGACCCCCGCAACACTGGTTCCGGCGCTTGTTCGTCTGGCACGGTTCGGTGTTGCCGAATATTCTTTTCCGACTCAGTCTTAATTTCATGGTCTCTTGTCTGGCGGTGTTGTGCTACCACTGGCATGAGGATTTCAATGTCAATCTGACCCTGGGGCCCTTCAGCCTGCTGGGGGTGGCGATCGCCATCTTCCTGGGTTTTCGCAACAACGCCAGTTACGCCCGCTTCATTGAGGCGCGGGTATTGTGGGGATCGTTGCTGATCACCACCCGCTCGTTGATGCGTCAGGCTATCAGCCTGATGCCGCATCCCGGGGGAGAGCACCGCCGCTTTGCCATGTTGCTGACCGCCTTTACCTATGCGTTGAAGCACCATCTCCGCCACGAACCGATGGCGATGGAGCTGACCCGGCTGCTACCCGCGCAAGACAAGGCGGCGGTCCTGGCGAGCTACTCCCCCTGCAACCGGCTGTTGCAACTGATGGGGCAGTGGCTGGGCGAGCAGCGTCGGCGCGGTTATTTGAGTGATATCGACTTCCAGACCATCGATACCAACCTCAACCAGCTGTCGGTGATTTTGGGGGGCTGTGAGCGTATCTCGAATACGCCGATCCCCTTCGCCTATAGCCTGATTGTCCATCGTACCGTCTATGTCTTCTGTGCCCTGCTGCCTTTCGCACTGGTTACCGATCTGCACTATATGACGCCGTTGGTCTCGGTATTTATCTCCTACACCTTCATCGCCCTGGATGCCCTGGCTGAAGAGCTGGAGGACCCGTTCGGTATCGAGGCCAATGATCTGCCGTTAAACGCCATGGCCCATACGGTAGAGTCTAACCTGCGCGATATGATCAACGATCATACCCACCTGGCGCGCGTCTGCCCCGATAGCCACTGTCGTCTCGACTAAAGGAAGAGCATCCTCCCTTAGCATCACGCTAGGGGAGGATGGCATCGTGGGGCGTGGACGCCGCTAGCGCTGAGTTCACCCTGAGAGCGTCGGCAGGAAGCGGGTTATCTTTAGCGTGGCGATGCGGTGTGAATAAAAAAAACGGGCAGAGTCGTCTGCCCGAAATGGTTTTTCTGATTATTTTTATAATGGTATCACCGGTGTGGCTTACTCGTTTCTCTCCTCGCCTACGTTCACCTCGGCGGCATCGAGCCGTACCAGCGCCAACAGCAATTGGCTGAGCGCGGCATAGAAGCCAAAGGGATCGTGTTGGCGACACAGCTCATCGAACTTGGGCAACCAAGCGAGCAGCAGCGTTAGCGTGCGCCGCCGCAACGATTCACCGTTATCTGATGACGTCGCCATCGACTCAAGGCTAGCGAAATGCAGATGACTGAGCAGCTCCAGGAAGATGGCCAGGTGATCCTCGGGCTCGGGGAAGTCGGCGCTGAGCTGCATTCCCGCTTGGCTCAACAGGTTATGCATTTCGTCACAAGCCGACTGGCAGAAACGCGCCGTCTCACCTTGATAGCAGGAGGCGTAGGGTAACGCCGCCCGCTTCTGCGAGAGGAGAAACAACCCGGCGAAGTCCGCCGCCAGTTCGAGGCGGGCATCGGGGCGAGTGGCCAACGCGTTTAGTGCCTGCTCCAGTGCGCTCACCGCCGGCGCGAGTGTCGGCTGTTGCGCCAACATATCGAGCCAGTCGTGGATCTCGGACGATTGAAGGCGCGCCAGCTGCGCCTCATCCTGTTCACGGGCGAACAGCCCAGCCAGCCAGGCGTATAAACAGGCGTAGTGCTGAGCCGTCAGCGGGCCGACGCTATTCATGCCTGAGCCTCCGCCTGCATCGGTACATAGTGGCATTGCGCGACCATCTCCTGCGGGCCATTAAAGGCGCTGACCGGCTCCAGCGGGCCTCGGTACTTCTCGATTTCGACGATAGCGGTATGGGCGCTGGTGGCTTGCGCCAGGCGCGATGAACCGATATCCAGCGTCAGCACGTTGGGATTGCCATACTTACACAATGCCCCGGCCACGCCGCCGCGATCCGGATCGTACCAGGCGCCTTCGTGGATGCGGATCACGCCTGGGACATAGCGGTCGGAGACCACGGCACCGGCCAGGACTTGACCGCGATCGTTGAATACCCGCACGACATCGCCGTTACGGATCCCACGCGCCTGGGCGTCCTGTGGGCTGATGAATACCGGTTCGCGTCCCGCCACGCTGTAGTGCGCCCGCAGCGTTTCCGACTCGCACAACTGGGAGTGTAGGCGGAAGTCGGGGTGTACCGATTGCAGGTGTAACGGGAAACGTGCCGATCCGGGGCCGCCGTGGGAGCGTTCCACTTTTTCGAACCACATCGGATGGCCCTGACAGTCACGGTAGTGCATGTCGGCGATACTTTTGGAGTAGATCTCGATCAGCCCACTCGGGGTGCCGAGCGGCTCCAGATCCGGATCTTCGCGGAATGCCTGATGGCGTACGAACATCTGCGGATCGCCGAACTCCACGTAACCGCTCTCGTTCCAGAAGGTGTCGAATGGCGGCAGGTGAATACCGCGCCCTTTCCCCTGTTGCGCCCCTTCCTGATAGATGCGCTTGATCCAGCCCATCTCATCCAGTCCTTCGCTGAATGCCTGCTCACGGTTAAAGCGCCGGCAGAGATCGCGGAAGATGTCGAAGTCATTGCGCGCTTCGAACTGTGGCGGAACCAGCTGCTTCATCGCCAGGATGCCGCGGTTAGAGTGGTTGCCGTACTGATCCAGGTCGTTACGTTCGAACTGGGTCGTCGCGGGTAATACGATGTCGGCGAAGCGGCAGGTGGAGGTCCATTGGTTATCAATGGCTACCACCGTTTCCAGCGTCTGCCAACCGGCGATCATCCGGTTGATCTGCTGATGACGATGGAACGGGTTGGTGCCGGCAAACACACACATCTTCAACGGCGGTAGTTTGACCTGCTTGCCGTTCCAGTCGATGGTCTTGCCCGGCTCCAGCATCGCGTCGATAAAGCGCGCGATAGGAATGGTGCTGCTGTAGCCACGGTAGTCGCTGTTATTGTGCAGCGGCGGCGTGTTGGTGGCGCCCGAGAAGCCGCTGAGGATGACCCCTTTGCGGCTCGGGGTACCGGCGCCGTTATAGTGCCAACCGAAGCCGAAGCCACCACCAGGCAGGCCGATCTGGCCCAGCATGGCGGCCAATACCACGATCATCCAGGCCCATTGCTCGCCGTGCTGCATGCGTTGGACGCACCAGCCCGCGATAATCTGAGTCCGGCCAGCGGCCATCTGGCGTGCCAGAGCACGGATGGTTTCGGCATCGATCCCGGTCAGCTTGGCCGCCCATTCGGCATCCTTCGGCTGGCCATCCTGCGTCCCCAGCAAGTAGGGCAGGAACTGGTCGAAGCCGACGGTGTAGTTGTCGAGGAAGTGGGCGTCGTACAGCCTCTCGCTATAGAGGGTATGGGCCAGCGCCAACTGCAACGGTACGTCGGTCTGGGGGTTGACGGCGAGGTGTTGCACCTTGTCGCGTCCCAGATAGTCGTGGGTCGAAGAGACCACCGTATCGATGCTGATCACGCGGATGGCGCCGCTGGCGACCTTCTCTTTCAACTGGGCATAGTATTGATAGACGTCGTGATCCGGGCACCACCAGTTGGCCTGTTGGTTTTTCACCAGATCCGAGCCCCACAACACGATGGTCTGGCTATTCTCCAGCACCAACGGCCAGGAGGTTTGCTGTTCGTAAACCTCCATCGAGCCGACGACGCGCGGCAGGATCACCTGCGCCGCCCCGGTGGAATAATCGCCGCCGGTGCCGACGTAGTTGCCGTGCAGCGCCAGCGCGCGGCCCATCATCCCGGCGGCGTTATGGAACATGCCGGTGGATTGCCAGCCGCTGCCGCTCAGCAGGGCGCTGGGGCCGTAAGTGGTCTGGATACGCTCCAACTCTTGGTAGAACAGATCCAGCGCCTCATCCCAGCTGACGCGTACGAAGCGGTTGTCGCCGCGCTGGCGGGTATCGCTGTTATGGCGTTTACGCATCCAGTCTATGCGTACCATTGGGTAGCGAATACGAGCGGTGTTATGCACGTGGTCTGGCAGTCCCGCGACCATCTTGGAGGGGTACTTATCCAGCTCGAACGGCTTGGCGGCGACGAAGCGCCCATCCACCACCGTGGCGCGGATGGCGCCCCAGTGGGAGCCGGTTAGGATCCCCTCCTGGGTGCCGGAGGCGGCGGTCGCCGTGGTTGCCCGCGCGTCGCGGGCAACCAGCAGGGAGGGGCCTAACAGGCCGAGGGCAGTCAGGCCGCCCAGCTGCGACAGAAAACGGCGGCGCGATACGCTGACACTTTCATTCTTGTTCATCGAGTCTCTCCCTTAGTGTTTCTGAGCGGCGCCGCCAGTATCTGAGGCGTTCATTTGCAGATATTTGAGCAGGGTGCGTTCTTCACGTTTATCCAGGCTGGTGAAGCCGATCATGCCGTTGAGGGTCCCGATCCAGCCGTTGGCGTCGAAGTGCGACTTATCCGGTGCGCCATGGCATTGGTTACAGGTGCCGTTGTACAGCGCGTCGGCATAGGCCCAGATCGGCTTGATGTTATTGACCAGGTCGCCCTTCTGTACCCAGGCGGTGGTCTGTAGCTTGCTCCACTCCACGCCGGTGGCGGCGACGGTGGTTTTCTCCAGCGTCTTGGCGTGTTGTTGTACCTGGTCGCGGATGGAGGAGACGAAGATGCGCTTGCCCGGCAGTAGCGACAGAACACGTTGGCGGCCGTTGGTTTCGGTCCAACCCTCGATCTGCACCTGGAGCCAATCGCCGTCACGCTTCAGTACGGTGACTTCGGAGGCGGGCAGCAGAGAGCCGGCCGGCTCTTTGTCGCCTTTGGCGGCATAGATCGGCTTCATATCCAGGGTGTACAGGGTGTTGCCTTCATCGCTGGCATTCTGGCGCAGCTCGGCGAACTGTTTACGGAAGCCACTGCTCATATCCGGCAGCTGGTGGGCGATGCCCTTGTGGCAATCGATGCAGGACTGGTTATCCTTGGCGGCGATGGCCATCTGCTTGGCGGCTTCCGGGTGCTGTTTGGCGTGATCCATCGCGTCATAGTTATGACAGGAGCGGCAGGTCGCCGAGTTGTTCTCTTTCATGCGCTTCCATTCGCGCTCCGCCAGCTCGGCCCGCTTGGCCTCAAACTTCTCCGGCGTATCGATCGAATGGGCGATAAAGGTTTGGTAGATATCGTTGCTGGCTTCTAGCTTACGCTTCACCATCCCGGGGATGTCGGGGGGAATGTGGCAATCGTGGCATTCGGCCCGTACGCCGGAGGCGTTCTTGAAGTGGACTGACTGCTTATATTCCTGATAGACCGGCTGCATGCTATGGCAGCTGACGCAGAATTCGGTCGTGCTGGTCATCTTGATGCCGACGTGCGGCAGGATGATCAACGCCAGGCCGATGACGATGCCCAGTACCAGCAACGCCAGTACCGACCAGCGCGTACTGGGGCGGTTCAGCCTGTTCCAAAGTTTTTTCATCGCAATATCCTGTCATGATGAGGAAGAGAGGGTCATGCGCGATCTTATTGATTAAATATGAACAGGGTCACTGGTCAGCATGAACGCGATACGTCAGAATATGAACAGATATGAACAGAAGACGATGAGCCGTGGCGATGACACACCACATTGTGATTGTTGAAGATGAACCGGTGACCCAGGCGCGTTTGCGCGATTACTTCGTCCAGGAGGGGTATCAGGTTTCGGTGACCGCCAGTGGCGCGGGGTTACGCGAGTTGATGCTGCTGCAGCCAGTGGATGTGATCCTGCTGGATATTAACCTGCCCGATGAGAATGGCCTGATGCTGACACGCGCGCTGCGCGAACGCTCGACGGTGGGCATCATCCTGGTGACTGGGCGTTGTGATCAGATCGATCGTATTGTCGGCCTGGAGATGGGGGCGGACGATTACGTCACTAAGCCGCTGGAATTGCGTGAGTTGGTGGTGCGGGTGAAGAACCTACTGTGGCGTATCGATCTGGCGCGCCAGGCGCAACCGGCGGCGGATAATTGCTACCTGTTTGCCGACTATTGCCTGAATGTATCGCGTCATACGCTGGAGCGCGATGGCGAGCCGATCCGCCTGACGCGCGCGGAGTACGAGATGCTGCTGGCTTTCGTCACCAATCCCGGCACGATCTTAAGCCGCGAGCGCCTGCTGCGCACTCTCTCGTCGCATCGCGTCGACAATCCCGATCTCCGCACGGTGGATGTGTTGATCCGCCGACTGCGCGCCAAACTCAGCCCCGAACTATTCGTGACACAGCATGGTGAGGGTTACTTTCTCGCGGCTGAGGTGAGCTAGCGCGTCGCCATCAACTGACCGGCTGGGGTGAGGGCTGGTATAGATAGACCGGTCGGAAGCCTAGCGGCGAGAGGGAGCGGCGCACGAGCTGACGACTGACGTTATGTTGGGTGAGCAGAAGAATCGGTGGGCTGATGTTATCTGGCACCGTTTGCCCTCGTAAGACACGCAGCGCCTGTTCGACGGCCAGCTCACCTTGCCATACCATCTGGTCGCTGGCGGCGGCCAGGATACGGCCCCGCTTCAAGCCGCGATAGACCTGGTGTGACAGATAGAACGAGACGATGGTCAGTGGGGTCGCGCGATTGCGCCCCTCTCCCATCGCCACTTCGGCGGCGATGGCGGTGCCGGCGACCACATTGATGTCGGGGTGGCGCGCTAGCATATCTTGCAGCAGGTTGCGTTGTACCTCGATATCATTGTCACCGTAGGCGACATCCACAATCTCCAGTCGGCTGCCCGCGAGGGCGGCACGAAAACCGGTGCTCATTTCACGGCTACCACCGGCATCGCGGGGGCCGGGCATCAGCAGCACTTTCAGTGGGCGTTGCCCCAGTTGCTGCACGAGGTAGCGTCCCGGTTGATAGCCCATCTGGAACCAGGGTACGCCGACTCGGGTACGAATGGCGGGATCGTGCAGGGCGTTGACCACCTCGATCAGCGGTGTGCCTCCCGCGAGGGCGGCCAAATCGGGGAATCGGTCGACGCTGCTGCCCAGTAGGATGGCATCGGCTCCCCATTCACGGCATAACGCGATCTGCTCACGCTGCGCCGCGAGCTGGCGGTAGCCGCTGGCTTCGAACACCTTCAGGGTGATGCCGAGCCGTGCCGCCGCACGCGCCATGCCGTCGTTGATCGATAACCAATAGGCATCCTTCAGGCTCGGGTAGAGCGCGCAGAGTTTGCGTGCTGTCGGCGCAGGCGTGGCGGGTAGCGCCGATAGTCGGGTCGTATCGGCCTGACGCTCGTTGCGCCAGTGGCGTAGGGTGTCCTCTGCCTGCGCGTTGGCGAGGGGCAGGCAGAGTAGTGCGAGGATCAGGGATCGCCGTAGGGACATAATGGCCTCATGCTGGGTAAGCCTTTATGCTAGAGCCATCTCGGTGATGAACTCAATGTTTTTACGATGTGGAAGCGCGATGGGCAATCCTTCTCTTACCCGCCGGCTATGGCTGGCCTTTGCGTTAATGGCGGCGCTGACGCTGGGCAGCGGGCTGGTCGGCTGGTTCAGCCTGCGTTATGTCGGCCAGGTCGAACGGGCGAACACCCAGGCGCTGTTACCGACCATGAACATGGCGCGCCAACTGAGCGAGGCTGGTGCCTATGAACTGTTCTCCGCGCAGAATCTAGGTAATGCGGATAGCGAGAGTGAGTGGTTGGCGCAAGGGCGGATGCTCACGGCGCAGAGCCTGAAGATTAGCGGGCTGTTGGATCAGTTGCGCGCGCAGGGATTCGACACCAGTGCCATCGCTCAGCAGGAGATGGCGATCACGCAGTCGTTGGGCGAGCAGGGGGAGTTAGTTGGGCAGCGTCTGCAATTACGGGCGCGTCAGCGTCAGCTCAGTGCTCAGATCGCCGCCGCCGCCGGGCAGATCGCCGACTTGGCCAAGGGGCAGGCGAGTAACGCCGCCACGGCGGCGGGAGCGACCCAGGCCGGTATTTACGACTTGATCGAGCAGCATCGCCAAGCGGCGGCGGAGCGAGCACTGGACCGGTTGATCGACATCGATCTGGAATATCTTAACCAGATGAGCGAGTTACGCCTGAGCGCGCTGCGGGTGCAGCAGATGATTATGGTGCTAGAGGGGGAGAGTGGCCGCTTGGCCTTGACGGCGCAGGAGGATCGTCTGGCGCAGGCGCTGCGGATTTTGCAACGCCGCCAGCAGCGCGTCGAGGATCCGCGTATTCGGGCACAGATCGCGCAGGCGTTGACCCAGGTTGCGGATTATCCCACCTTGGTTGGGTTATATCGTCAAGAGAATGATATCCAGGCCCGACTCCAGGCCTTGTCGCAGAACAATCTGGATCTGTTTACTCATTTCAGTGCGGAGATTGGCCGCCAGGTGAGTGACATCGAACAGCGCAACGCCGACGCGTTGGCCCAACTCCAACAGGCTCGTCGTCTGGGGTTGACCTGGTTGACGTTGCTGGGGGGGGCGGCGTTGTTGACGCTGTGCCTGATTCTGTGGCGTGTCGTCTATCGGTCGGTCTCGCGCCCATTGGCGCGCCAGACGGCGGCCTTGCAGCGTCTGTTAGACGGAGACGTCGACTCCCCTTTCCCCAATCGTACCGGTGTGCGTGAGCTGGATACCATCGGGCGCTTGATGGAGGCGTTTCGTACCAGTGTGCAGGCGTTACGTCATCAGCGTCAGCATCTGGCCGATCAGGTTCAGAGGCGAACCGCCGAGTTGCAGGCGCTGGTGGTTGAGCACCGCCAGGCACGAGCTGCCGCGGAGAAGGCCGATAATGCCAAGTCGGCGTTTCTGGCGGCGATGAGCCATGAGATCCGCACGCCGCTGCATGGCATTCTCGGCACTGCCCAATTGCTGGCCGGGCAGCCTCTCTCCCCGCGCTGCCGGGATTATGTACAGGCGATCAATGACTCGGGTGAGTCGCTGTTGGCGGTGTTGAACGATGTCCTGGATTATTCGGCGATCGAGGCGGGTAGTCACAGTGTGGCGTTGAATGATGAGCCTTTTGCACCACGCCAGTTGCTGGATAGTGTGCTGCGCTTAGCGGAAGGACGGCTACAACAGCGGCCATTACGCCTGGAACATGACTACGCTGCTGCGTTACCGGCATGGTTGCAGGGTGATCCACGCCGTATTCGCCAGATCGTCATGAACCTACTGAATAATGCTCTGCGTTTTACTGAGCGAGGGGTGATCGTACTGCAGAGTGGCTGTGACCAGACACAGTGGTGGATCGCGGTACAGGATAGCGGCTGTGGCATCGATCCGGCACAGCAGGCGGCCATCTTCCAACCCTTTGTTCAACTGAGCGCCCGGCGTGGTGGTACCGGCCTGGGTCTGGCGATCTGCCGTGGTTTGGCTCAGGCGATGGCGGGCAGCTTGACGGTGAGTAGTCTCCCCGGTGAGGGGAGTCGCTTCTGTCTCACTTTACCTCTGCGTCAAGCGAGCCACCCGCCGCAGAGCGATGAGGCGCGTTCGTGGTCGTTGAGTGGGCGACGCATATTACTGATCGAGGATAATCCGCTGAGTCAACGCATTAGTGCCGAGATGTTACAGAGCGTCGATATTCAGGTCGAAGTTGCCGCCAGCGCGGGCGAGGCATTGGCGATCTTGGCACAAGATGCCCGCTTCGATGCGGCGTTGGTGGACTTCGATCTACCCGATAGTGATGGTCCGACCCTGGCGCAACAGATGGTGGCTCTCTATCCTCAGTTAAAGCGCATCGGGTTTAGTGCTCATGTGTTGGATGAGGCCCAGCGGCGGCGGATCCTGCCGCTGTTCTGTGGCCTGATCCAGAAACCGGTGCCATGCGCCGAGTTATGTCGTCTGTTGGCGCACTACTTAGCGGGGGATGATACGGCGGCGCCGGATGACGCGATGCGTGAGTCTGACCAGTCCGGTGCGCCGGAGCTGGACCTGGCGCAGTTGGATCAGGATCTGGCGACGTTTGGCCGAGCGCGTCTAGGCGAGTGGCAGCGGCTGTTTCGTGAACACTCGCTACCTTTGCTGGCGCAGATTATCGCTGCGCGTGAGCGCGAGGATGAGGCGCTCGTCGCCCGTCTGGCCCATCGTCTGAAGGGGAGTTGCGCCAGCCTGGGAATGTGTCGCGCCGCCGAGGCCTGTCTGGCGCTGGAGCGGGATCCATTGACGGCGGCGCGGCCCGATCCGGCGGTATATCACGGTTTAGCCGTGTTGGAGGCATGGTTAAGCGAAATATCAGAGCTAGATGGCAGTAATTCGACATAATCAGGCATATTCTTAACGCCCAATAGTATTGAATCAGACATCATTACTGCCTATCACGGAGTGGCGTCGTCAAGGAATGACGGTGAGCGATAGGTAGATAACAGGAAAGGGAGCCGTGATGTTACAGGCAAAAGTGTGGGACGTCGCCTCGACGACGAGACGGCCTCGACTCAAGTTAGGATGGGTAATTTTTTCCTTACTCCTACTCGGCGGTACGGCATTGGCCGCTATGCTGCTATTGATCGGGCAGGCGCTGTAGCGGCGCAGGAACGTTAGGCCGGCGGAGACGTCGGCCTATTTCGTCTGGGGGGATCGCCTCGTTATCGGCGATACGCTCGATCACGGCATCGTCGCGTGGCGATCGTTGACACGGCATTTAATCCGCGTGGTACAGCGATGCCATGGCTTGGTGCATCTTCTCGGCCAACGGGGAGGCAACGTACTCTCCGGTGATCACCTCGATATAGGCTGCGCTATCACAGTGTTCGGCATGGCGGATCGCCTCATCCAACGCCTCACAGGTCGAAACCCGTGCGCAGAACCATCCTTGGCACCCCAGTGCCGGGGGCAGCTGGGCGTACTGCCACTGTGCCAGATCGTTGTAACTGGCCTCACCATCCTGGCATAGCAAGCGCTCGATCAGATAGCCGTCGTTGTTCAAGATGAAGATGAGTGGCTTCAAGCCGTGGCGGGCGAACTGGCTGATCTCTTGTACCGTCAACTGATGCGAACCTTCGCCGCTGATCAGAATAGTGCGCTGCGTCGGTGCGGCGATGGCGGTGCCGAGGGCCGCCGGCGTCGCCCAACCGATGGCACCCCATAGCGTCTGGTTATGGAAGCTCGCCCCACGTGGGAGCAGCGCAAAGCTAAGCCCCATGGAGACGGTTCCCGTCTCCGCTACCAGGATGTCATCGGGGCGGAGCATTTGTTGCCAGCGGGCATAGAGATAGGGCGCAGTAATCGCGCCGCTGGCGTTGACGGGCGCCAGTGGCTGGGGGCGCGGTGCGTTGGCTGGGCGGGGCAATGGACTGATCTGTTGGGCGACGGCATTGAGTACATCTTTCAGCAGGACCTGGCTGTACTCGGTTGTCCCGATGCGTACCGACTCCGGTAAGAGCGTGATGCAATGCGATGGATCGAGGCGAGCGGTGAAGCCCCCGGTGTTGAAGTCGGACAGCAAGGTGCCCATCAGTAAGACACAGTCGCAACGCTCTACAAAGTCGCGTACTTCAGGGTTGAGTAAGTGGCCGTTATACATGCCAATATAGTTGGGATGTGACTCATCCAGCACGCTCTTGTCCATGACCATCGTCGCGAAGCAGAGATCCGCTGCCTCGATCAGCGCCTGAGCCTCTTGGCGTACCTGATGGCGGGTGAGGTAGATCCCGGGTAATGCGCAAGCCTGCTGACTTTGCTGGAGGCGCTCGACGATCTGGGCACTCACCTCGGCCAGTGTCTGAGGGTCGCTACGGAGCGGCGTGCTAGGCGTGGCGGTGGCGCTAAACGGCATAACGGCATAGTCGCTAGGGATCCCGATGTAGACGGGTTTGCGGTAGCGGAGTGCCGCGTCGATCAGGCGCTGCATCTCTGCGACGCAGTTCTCCGGCGTCAGGATGGTGTGGGCACAGACGACTGCCGCGCTGGCTTGTGCGAAATGGGTAAAGTTTCCGTCGCCGAGCGTATGGTGTACTAATTTACCGGCGGCCTGTACCCCGCTGGCTGGCATACCGACCAAGTGAAACAGGGGGAGTGATTCGGCGTAGGCCCCCGCGATGCCATTGAGGGCGCTGAGCTCCCCCACGCCAAAGGTTGTACTCAGAGCTGCCAGACCATGGAGGCGGGCATAGCCATCCGCCGCATAGGCGGCGTTCAATTCGTTGCAGTTACCGATCCAACGCAGGCGGGGATCGGCACAGACGGCATCCTCAATCGGGAAGGCATAGTCGCCGGGGACGCCAAAAATATCTCGAATGCCTAAGTCGTATAACCGGGAGAGCACATATTCAATAACGCTTGTCATGATCCTGTCCTGTAGCGGATAAACTCTATAGTGAGTGTAGTCATAGTATTTGGCGAGCTACGGCGTAATCGCAATCGCTATACCGCCTATGGACGCGTTCTGTTACGTTATGCGTCGTAGCATTTACAACAGCAAAATAATCTACAAATAGAGTCTGGCTATCTTCGTCAGGATATTACCGGCAGGGGAGCGAACGGACCGCGTGTGTTTATTACGGTCACTCTCTCCTTTATCTATTTTCTAGTCGATTCAGGCTATTTCACATAATACCTCGGTCGCCCCCATCAATTTCGTGCATCGTTGGTCGGTGAATACGCTATGTAACGCCGGCGCTGGATAGGTATCGGGCTGAGGCTGGATCACGAGAACGGGGGGAGAAGTTGACGATAATTGATCCCATCAATCTACACGCGATGACGATGCATAAGAGTGGGACGGCACGCTGAAATGATAAGCGGCATGGGGCTTATCGAGCAGAGAAGAGAAAGAGTAGCTTAACGTATAAAAGCAAAAGCCCCGCCATAAGGCAGGGTTTTCTGAATAAGTGGTGCCCGGACTCGGAATCGAACCAAGGACACGGGGATTTTCAATCCCCTGCTCTACCGACTGAGCTATCCGGGCAACGAGGCGCATTAAACCGTATTGCGTCCGGCGCGTCAACGATTTTATCGACCATGCGGTTCGGGTGGAGAGAAAAGCACCAGCGGCGCGTCCTGAGCATGGCCGGAGCGGGTTGATGGCGGTGACGGGATGGTGTTAGGTACTGAGATTAGGACATGTGTGCCGTCGCGCGGTTATTAACCTTGGGCAGGATGATGTGCGCCATGCCGGAGGCTAGAGATGGCTGAGAATGGTATCTCGTTAAATCTAGAAATAAATAACCAATTTAAAAATAATGGGTTAGCAGTCAATGTAATGAAGATTAAATTTCACCGCGACCTTGTCAGCCCAACAAAACGGAGAGTGTGGCGTTTTTTTGCCGTTTAGCGCTGCCGTTGGCAGTGGAATTGACATGATCCCTCTGGGGCCTATAACTAAATGGGTCAGCGGGAGGAAAGCGTTGGACATCCTCCGCTGTAACGAACGATTTAACCAGTATGGGATAAACGGGCCAAGATTATGAAACGTATTTTGACAGCAACAGCACTTTCTCTGGCGATGTTTTCAACCTTTACCTGGGCGGCCGATGCCGCACCCGCCGCACCGGCGAGCGCTACCTCGGCGGCAGCAGGTCTGTCCGCCCAGCAGGTGCAGGATGTGGCGAAAGTGGCACAACAGGGCTTCACGGCGATGCGTGACATGCAGTATGCACGTGTGGCGTTGTTCCGTGGTTACCCGGATGTGGCGACCAAGCTGACCAATCAAGCTGCGGGTCTATTGGCCGATGACAGCACCGATTGGAAATCCTTTATTAAGAGTGATAAGAAGGCGCCGTTAGCCGGTGATAATTATGTGATTATCAATGCCTCCATCGCGTTGTCTGAAGACTTCGTGGCGACACCGGAGAAACAGAAAGCGATCGCGAAGGCTAACGAGAAGCTGAGTAAGGGGGATCGTAAAGGGGCGTTGGAAGCGCTACGTCTAGCCGGGGTCGGCATTACCGAGACCCAGTATCTGATGCCGTTGAAACAGACTCGTCAGGCCGTTACTCATGCACAAGCGCTGCTGAAGGCGGGTAAATACTATGAGGCTAACTTGGCGCTGAAGGGTGCCGAAGAGGGGATTGTGACCGATAGCGTTACGCTGGTGAACGCTAACTGATCCTCATCGTACCTCAATCGCGTGTTGTGTAGGCCACCTCCCCTGGGAGGTGGCTTTTTTATGCGTCGTTAACCGAGCGCATCGTGCCGGCGGCAGTGGGCGATGTGTAGGATGTCCTGCGCTAGCTGGCGGGCGATGTCGATATCCTGTCGTTGGCGGCTGAGCAGCAGTCGGCTCAGGCAACCCTCCTGCACCAATTCGATTTGTTGGGCGACCAAGGTGGCATCGTCGATATCATTCTCCCGTAATAGCTGCAGGGTAAAGTCGAACGAGGCCTGTTTTTGCCAGGTGGCCAGTTGATGGATAGGATGATCACGGTGTGGATAATGGATACAGGCGGCGATAAATAGGCAGCCAGGGAAACGGCCCTGTTCGGCATGCTCCGCCAGCACGGGATAACGTGCCAGGATCTTGTCATCATTGCTAAGCTGTTCATCCAAGGCGATCTGTCGCCGCCAGGCATCGATCTGCTGGCCGTGAAAACGCAGGCAGTCGTACAGCAGCGCCTCATCATCGGGCCAGTAACGCCGGGCCTGCTCTCGGGAGAGCGTCGCCTGATCGATTAGATTCGCTAACTTGGCGTCTGCCAGCCCCCGCTGCTCCAAGCGGTGTAGCACCTGCGTCAAGATCATTTCCCGTTGCATCATCACCTCCATTATTGCGCCGCGTCCGAGTCTGACTGTGCGTGCGGCAATTGCTGCAAGTGGCTGAGGAAGCGTGCGGCGTCCATAAAGCCGGTCACGCGAGCCTGATCCAGCGGTTGTCCATCGGCGGCAAAAAATAGGATCGAGGGCAGCCCTAACACATTGAGCTGTTGTAACAGCGCATTGTGCTGCGCCGTGTTAGCGGTCACATTCGCCTGCAATAATAGGGTACCGGCGAGTTGCTTACGTACCGCATCATCGCTGAAAGTGTACTTTTCGAACTCTTTACACGCGCTACACCAGTCAGCATAGAAGTCCAGCATTACCGGTTGTCCCTTCGCCTTGGCGTGAGCCAGGGCGGTCGCCAGCTGTTCCGGGCTATCGATGGCTTGAAACGTCAAGGCTGGCGAGGCCGCGTCCACATTCTGTTGCGGGGTGGCGAAGGCCCACTCTTGTAAGGGCCGGGCTGCGATCAGGGCGGCGCCAAGCAGGAGGATTTGTCCTAGGCGAGTCCCTCGTCGCTGACTGTGTAACGTCAGGGTGAAGCCCCACAGCAAGAAGGCGACGCCGAGCAAGCTCCATAGCCGAACTCCCCAGGCATCGCCCAACACGCGCTCCAGCAGGAAGACGGGCAAGGCCAAGATGACGAAGCCAAATCCCTCTTTGACATGTTGCATCCATGGTCCGCTACGCGGCAGTAGACGGTTGCCAAACAGGGTAAGCGCGATGAGCGGGATCCCCATGCCCAAGGCATACAGATAGAGTGTGCCTCCGCCGACCCAGAGGTTACCGCTCTGAGCGATGTACAGCAGGATCGCGCTGAGCGGTGCGGTGGTGCAGGGAGAGCAGATTAGCCCAGCTAAGGCGCCCATGACGAAGACACCGAACAGCGAGCCGGCGCGTTGGCGGTTACTCCAGAGCGTCAGGCGTGTCTGTATGGCCGAAGGCAGTTGCAGGGTGAAAGCACCGAACATCGAGAGGGCCAGCACAATGAACAGGAGTGACAAGCCAACCAGTACATAGGGGTGCTGGAAGGCGGCTTGGAACTGGAGCCCCGCCGCCGCGACGATCATCCCGAGTAGGGTATAGGTGATGGCCATACCCTGCACATACACCAGTGCCAGCAGGGCGGTGTGTCCCCAACTGTGACGCTGTTTCTGCCCGAGGATCAGCGCCGAGATTAGCGGGTACATCGGTAACACACAGGGGGTGAAGGCGATGCCGATGCCGATTAGCAGTGCCCACAGCGCCGGGAAAGGTAATGTCGGTACTCTCGGGGTCGCCGCCGCCTCCTGACCCGTGGTGGCGGCTGCCGTATCCGACGCCGCGGAGGCGTGAGTGGCGTTTATCGCGCTGAGTGGGATGCGCCGTGTCTCTGGTGGGTAACAGAAGCCAGCGGCGGCGCACCCTTGGTAAGTGACGCTGATCTCGGCACCGGATGTGGCGCTCAGCAGCGGCACGGTGAGATCGAGGCGATCGCGGAAGATGGCGGTCTCCCCCTGAAACTCGTCGTGATGCGGGGTACCGGCGGGTAATTGCCAGGCACCCAGTTGGGCCTGATGGGGCGTAATGTGGATCTGTTGACGGTAGAGGTAATAGCCGGGCTGAATCTGCCAATGCAGGATCAGGCGCGCGCCCTGTTGTTGAAAATCAAAGGCGAAGGCTTGATCCACCGGAACAAAGCGTGGTTGCCCGCCAAATAGAGATGCTTGGGCAGGCAGTAGGGTCGTGATAAACAGCGCGATCAGCGCAAGGATGCGTTGAGCCATAATAGATAGTCTTGGTCTCCCGCCAATACCGGGATGACCAGCAGCTCCGGCGTTTGGTAGGGGTGATGGTGTTTCAGAAAGGCGAGCAAGGCTTGCTGGTGACGCCGTTCGCTCTTGATGATCATCTGTACCTCGTACTCCTGTTCGAGCTTTCCCTCCCAGTGGTACATCGAGGTGGCGCCGGGCAGGATAGTGACACAGGCAGCTAACTTCTCCCCAAGGAGATTAGCGGCTAACTCCTGAGCGCAGGCTTCATCCGGCGCGGTGCTGAGTAGCACGATAGCATCGCTATGCTCAGCGGGAACCACCGCCGAGGCGGTAAGGGGAGTTACGGTCTGGGACATAACGAACCTCGTGGCATTGCCGGTGTTGATGACGATTTCGACACTATACCGTGAGGGGGGCGGGCTTGTCAGGGGCTAAAATGACAACGGGGCGCAGCGCGCCCCGTTAACGTGATGTAGCGAGTAATTACAGCATCACGCTGCCCAGCAGGAAGCCGAAGCAGACTGACAGGGCAACACCCAGGGTGCCCGGGATAAAGAACGGGTGGTTGAAGACCAGTTTACCGATGCGAGTGGTACCGGTGTCATCCATCTGCACGGCAGCGACCAGAGTCGGGTAGGTCGGCAGGATGAACAGGCCGGATACGGCGGCGAAAGAGGCAACGGCGGTCAGCGGAGAGACGTTCAGTGCCAGAGCCATCGGCATCAACGCCTTGGCGGTAGCAGCCTGAGAGTACAGCAGCGCGGAGGCAAAGAAGAAGATCACCGCCAGCAACCACGGGTGGTTCTGGATAACGGTACCAGCAGTCTCTTTGATCCAATCGATGTTGGCGGAAACGAAGGTATCGCCCAGCCAAGCCACACCCAGGATACAGATACAGGCGCTCATACCGGCCTTGAAGGTGCTGGAGTTCAGTACGTTATCGGTATCGACGCGGCAGATGATGGTGGTCAGGGTTGCCACGCTCAGCATGATGATCAGGATGGCGTTGGTGGTGTTCATCAGCGGTTTTTCCACCAGACCCAGGCTTGGGCTGTTGACGATGGCATAAATCACCACGGCGATAACACCCAGCAGGAACATCCAGACAGAAGCCTGAGCCCCTTTCTTGATCTCAACCTGCTTGTCGCCACGCAGCGTGATCAGACCTTCTTCCAGACGCTTGCGGTAGATCGGGTCGTTAGACAGTTTGGAGTCGAAGCACCAAGAGATGATCAGGGACATCACCAGCACGGCCAGGAAGGTGGACGGCAGAACGACCATCAGCAGATGCAGGTAGCTAACGCCATGCCCTTCCATTACGGAAGACATATACACCACGGCGGCGGAGATCGGTGAAGCGGTAATGGCGATCTGAGCGGATACCACAGCGGTAGACAGCGGGCGGCACGGTTTGATGCCTTGCTCTTTGGCCACTTCGGCGATAACCGGCAGGGCAGACAGAGAGATGTTACCAGTACCGGCGAAGATGGTCAGCAGGTAGGTAACGATCGGCGCCAGGATGGTGATGTGTTTCGGGTTCTTACGCAGAACTTTTTCGGTCTGATGGACCAGGTAGTCCATACCACCGGCCACTTGCATGGCGGAGATGGCGGCGATAACGGCCATGATGATGGAAATAACGTCGAACGGAATTTTACCCGGGGCAACGCCGATGGCGGCGAGTACTAATACCCCGAGACCGCCGGCGAAGCCGATCCCGATCCCGCCCAGTCTGGCCCCCAAGAAAATCGCCAGCAGAACAATCACCAGTTCTAGGACTAGCATAGTGTTTCTCCTTAAAGTGTAATGATAATAATTCTTATTTTTTCTCTACAATAACAATAAAAAGGCACGACTGACCAGGGGACCAGACGTGCCTACAATAAGCGATGCGTTAATTATTTTTCGCTTTCGTCGGTGTAGCGCTTAGCTTTGTATGCCGGGTGCATCAGGTTCTCAACAGAGAAGATGTCGTCCAGCTGCGCTTCGGTCAGCAGGCCGCGTTCCAGCACGACTTCGCGTACGCTCTTACCGGTTTCGGCACAGATCTTACCAACGATGTCGCCGTTGTGGTGACCGATGAACGGGTTCAGGTAGGTAACGATACCGATAGAGTTGAAGACGAATTTTTCGCAAGTTTCTTTGTTGGCAGTGATGCCGTCGATGCATTTCTCACGCAGGTTGTAGCAACCGTTGGTCAGCAGAGAGATGGATTCGAACATCGCCTGGCCGATAACCGGCTCCATAACGTTCAGCTGCAGCTGACCGGCTTCAGCGGCCATGGTAACACAGGTATCGTTACCGATGACTTTGAAGCACAGCTGGTTAACGACTTCCGGCACAACCGGGTTAACTTTAGCCGGCATGATGGAAGAGCCAGCCTGCAGTTCCGGCAGGTTGATTTCGTTCAGGCCAGCGCGCGGACCAGAGGAGAGCAGACGCAGGTCGTTACAGATCTTAGACAGTTTGACCGCGGTACGCTTCAGCGCGCCGTGAACCATGACGTAAGAACCACAGTCAGAGGTGGCTTCGATCAGGTCTTCGGCCGGTACACATGCCAGACCGCTCACTTCAGCCAGTTTCTGTACAGCCAGTTTCTGGTAGCCTTCCGGGGTGTTCAGACCGGTACCGATCGCGGTAGCGCCCAGGTTGATTTCCAGCAGCAGCTCAGCGGTACGATGCAGGTTTTTCACTTCTTCGTTCAGCAGTACGCTGAATGCGTGGAATTCCTGGCCCAGGGTCATCGGCACAGCGTCTTGCAGCTGAGTACGGCCCATTTTCAGGATGTTTTTGAACTCTTCAGCCTTACGGTCAACACCTTCGCGCAGGTTAGTGATCGCATCGATCAGCTTCATGATGGAAGCGTAAACGGCGATACGGAAACCGGTCGGGTAAGCGTCGTTGGTGGACTGGCACTTGTTCAGATGGTCGTTCGGGTTCAGGTACTGGTATTCACCTTTCTTGTGACCCATCAGCTCCAGGCCGATGTTAGCCAGTACTTCGTTGGTGTTCATGTTGACAGAGGTACCGGCGCCGCCCTGGAAAACGTCTACCGGGAACTGATCCATGCACTTGCCATTATTCAGGACTTCATCGCAGGCCAGGATGATGGTGTCAGCAATTTTACGCGGAATGGTTTGCAGTTCACGGTTAGCCATGGCCGCCGCTTTTTTAACCATTACCATGCCACGAACAAATTCAGGAATATCGCTGATTTTGTTGTTGCTGATATAGAAGTTTTCCATCGCACGCAGGGTGTGGACGCCATAATAAGCGTCAGCAGGAACTTCACGGGTGCCTAATAGATCTTCTTCAATACGGATGTTATTTGACATGAGAACCTTCTTTCATTGATGCCGAATAGTAAATTAGCTAATAAATTAATTTTCTTTAAGGAACAACAGAGAGAATTCACCGTTCTCTCTTTTATGGACACGATCATATGCTGCCGGGAGGGAAAAGTATGAACCTAGATCACTATATGGTGTATCTTATCCCTTTGATTATCATATCTGTGATAATACTCACAGTTAATGTAAATAACCCGCACGAGGTAGGGGTTATCTGGTGATGAAAATAACATCATACAAATTATATTGACGCTTTTTTTGACGCCAATATAATTTTATTTTTAAAGTAGTCGTTTTTTATTTACATTCGTGTAGATAGTGAAACAGTCGTTTAATTAGGAGACATCCTTTGTGCTGGTTGCCTTTCATCCTGATATTTTTATATGTCTATATAGAAATATCGATCTTCATCAAAGTCGCGGCTGTTTTAGGGGTCGCGTTGACGCTTTTGTTGGTGATCCTGACTTCATGTCTCGGTGCCTCGTTGGTGCGAAATCAAGGTATGAAAACCCTGATACAGATCCAGCAGAAGCTGGCGCAGGGTGAGAGTCCTGCCGCCGAGATGATCAAGAGTGTGTCGCTGGTGATGGCGGGCCTGCTATTGATCGTCCCTGGGTTCTTTACCGACTTCCTCGGTCTACTGTTGATGTTGCCACCAGTGCAGAAGCATCTGGCATTGAAACTGCTTCCTTATTTCCGCTTCTACCGTGGTGGTGGCCCGGGCGAGGGGGGCGGCGGTTTTGGTGGCGGTGGTGGGGGGCAGACCTTCGACGGTGAGTTCGAGCGCAAGGATGACGATCATCGCCATCTGGATCATAAGTAACCCGCGGCAGGCATACTCGTTAGCTTCTCGCTCTTCTCTTTTTCTATGGCCTGTCGTCGAGGCAGGCCACTATCACGTCCCGGTTGCATCTTTGACCTTTGCAGGTTAAAAAAAAGCGAATTTTTTTGTCGTGGCCCCCTTGAAGGTGGAAAACGGCGCCCCAATCTAGCAAGACATGAGTCCGGAACACGGTGTAAATACCCGTGCCCGGCTTTCAACCCTAAAACGATATGGACTTTCTCAAAGGAGAGCTATCAATGAAAATTCGTCCATTGCACGACCGTGTGATCGTCAAGCGTAAAGAAGTCGAATCTAAGTCAGCTGGCGGTATTGTCCTGACCGGTTCCGCAGCGGGCAAATCCACGCGCGGTGAAGTGATCGCCGTGGGCCATGGTCGCATTCTCGAGAATGGCGATGTGAAGCCACTGGACGTGAAGGTCGGTGATACCGTGATTTTCAACGATGGTTATGGCGTGAAGGCCGAGAAGATCGACAATGAAGAAGTGTTGATCATGTCCGAAAGTGACATTCTGGCCATCGTCGAGGCGTAATCGCCGCATTGGCAAGCGCTCGCAATATCCAATTTGAACGAATTTAAGGGACAAAGATAATGGCAGCTAAAGACGTAAAATTTGGTAACGACGCCCGCGTAAAAATGCTGCGTGGCGTAAACGTACTGGCAGACGCAGTGAAGGTCACCCTGGGGCCGAAAGGTCGTAACGTGGTTCTGGACAAGTCCTTCGGCTCTCCGACCATCACCAAAGACGGCGTATCCGTTGCGCGTGAGATCGAGCTGGAAGACAAGTTCGAGAACATGGGTGCCCAGATGGTGAAAGAAGTTGCCTCCAAGGCTAACGACGCCGCCGGTGACGGCACCACCACCGCAACCGTATTGGCACAAGCCATCGTTAACGAAGGTCTGAAGGCTGTTGCCGCCGGTATGAACCCGATGGATCTGAAGCGCGGTATCGACAAAGCGGTTACCGCTGCCGTTGAAGAGCTGAAAGCGCTGTCTGTACCGTGCTCCGACTCTAAAGCTATCGCTCAGGTTGGCACCATCTCCGCTAACGCCGATGATACCGTTGGCCAGCTGATCGCTGAAGCGATGGAAAAAGTTGGTAAAGAAGGCGTTATCACCGTTGAAGAAGGCACCGGTCTGCAAGACGAGCTGGATGTGGTTGAAGGTATGCAGTTCGATCGCGGCTACCTCTCTCCGTACTTCATCAACAAGCCGGAAACTGGCGCCGTAGAACTGGAAAGCCCGTTCATCCTGCTGGCTGATAAGAAGATCTCCAACATCCGCGAAATGCTGCCAGTGCTGGAAGCCGTCGCGAAAGCCGGTAAGCCGCTGCTGATCATCGCCGAAGACGTAGAAGGCGAAGCGCTGGCGACCCTGGTGGTCAACAACATGCGTGGTATCGTGAAAGTGGCTGCGGTGAAAGCACCGGGCTTCGGCGATCGTCGTAAGGCGATGCTGCAGGATATCGCTACCCTGACCGCCGGTACCGTGATCTCTGAAGAGATCGGTATGGAGCTGGAAAAAGCGACCCTGGAAGATCTGGGTCAGGCTAAACGTATCGTGATCAACAAAGACACCACCACCATCATCGATGGCGTGGGCGAAGAGGCTGCTATCCAGGGCCGTGTCGCTCAGATCCGTCAGCAGATCGAAGAAGCAACCTCTGATTACGATCGTGAAAAACTGCAGGAGCGTGTGGCTAAACTGGCTGGCGGTGTTGCCGTCATCAAGGTTGGCGCAGCAACTGAAGTTGAAATGAAAGAGAAGAAAGCCCGCGTAGAAGATGCCCTGCACGCAACCCGTGCTGCGGTGGAAGAAGGCGTGGTAGCTGGCGGCGGTGTTGCCCTGGTACGTGTAGCCGCTAAACTGGTTGATCTGAAAGGCATCAACGAAGAGCAAAACGTCGGTATCAAGGTTGCGCTGCGCGCGATGGAAGCTCCGCTGCGTCAGATCGTGGCTAACGCCGGTGAAGAACCGTCCGTGGTTACCAACAACGTGAAAGCCGGCGAAGGTAACTACGGTTACAACGCGGCGACCGAACAGTATGGCGACATGATCGAGATGGGTATCCTGGATCCGACCAAGGTAACCCGTTCTGCGCTGCAGTACGCTTCTTCCGTTGCGGGTCTGATGATCACCACCGAGTGCATGGTGACCGATCTGCCGAAGGAAGAGAAGGCTGATCTGGGCGCTGCCGGCATGGGTGGCATGGGCGGCATGGGCGGTATGATGTAATCCCCCTAACCGACTCCGTCGACCGAAGACCCCCGCTTTGCGGGGGTTTTTTTCTATCTGGCGTATGATATGACACGAAATTTTGTCATATCATTGTGGCTTAAGCGCGTGGGAATACTCTACTATGCAAAAGCATACCGGGATCCCTAGGGGTGTCTTAAGCCCACCAGCGTAGCCGCGCAACACATTCATTAAGTGTTGGCAATGGATTCTGGTATTATTCGGATAACATTTACACATCAAATGGGGAATAAGATGCGGATTAAAGGGTTACTGGGTCTGGCAGCCGTCATGCTGCTGGCTGGGTGCAGTTCCATGACTCAGCTGTCTTCCGCCGGCCAGCAGGTGAAATTTACTGATACTAAGCCGGGAGCCGAATGCCAACTGCTGGGCGAGGCCACGGGGACGCAGAGTAACTGGTTGTCCGGTCAGGGTGGCGAAACGAGCTCCATGCGTGCCGCCGCTAACGATCTGCGTAACAAAGCCGCCGCGATGGGCGGGAATGTCGTCTACGGCGCCGTTAGCCCGAGCGAAGGTTTTTGGTCCAGCTTCGCACCGCTGGATAGCAAGATGAGCGGTCAAGTTTATAAGTGCCCGAACTGAGTGACCGAGTAGAACGAATGGTTTAAGCCGCAGCCCCGAGGGCTGCGGCTTTTTTTATGGGAGGTATAACGCCCTGCGGGCGGGGGCGTCATGCCATGGCCCCATGGCTGAGAGGCGGCTAGCAGTCGTCGATGATCAGGTAGGCGGCATGGATGGGTCCATGTACGCCGACCACCTTAATCAGCTCGATATCGGCGGTGGAGCTAGGGCCACCGATTAGGTTGATACACGACGGCATGCGCTCTCCGCGTAGCGCCTGTTGGTGTAACTGGCTAGCCAGCTGCGCGACGCGTGGCAGGATGGTGCTCTGACGTAGAACGAAGATCGAGGATTCCGGTAGCAGGCTAAGGGCGCGTCCACGTTGGGCGGAGGAGAACAGCACGACACCACCCGACTCGGCCAGGCCGTATTCGGCGAAGACGACGCCGACTTTGGCCTGCTCCGCCAGATGGAGATTCGCCTCCCCGTTGCTCGGGTCCCAGAGCGTCGCGGGGCACTCGCGCACCAGCAGCTCGCTGATCCCCAACTGAGCCAGGCGCTCATCGCCGCTGACGATAGTCGGCGAGCGGCCATAACGTTCACAGAGGCGTAGCGCAGCCTGAGGGGCCTCGGCTACGCTACAACGCTCACAGTGCGCCAGCATGACGTTGCTGGCGACATCGATAAAGGCATCACAGCGCTGCTGCAGGCTCAACTCTGTCAGGCGAGTCTGGGCATAGTCGTTGATCGGTTGTGGGCGTGCTAGCGGGGTATGGCGCACCTCACGTCCGAGCTGGCTAGCGATGTTTGCCAGGAATGCATCGCGGGTATTCATCATTTCTTCTCCTGCGCCTGGTGCTGTTTAAACCAACTGCGGAAGCTCTCACCATCGGCTTGCGGTAGATCGCGCGCCTCGGTCCATTCGGCCAGCGCGCCGACGTTGATCGGCGCCTTTCCGCCCTTGATAAACCAGCGGGCGGCATGTGCGCCGGCGATCATCCCCACTTTCCAGATGGCGGGATGACTATTGGCATAAGTGAACAACCGGGTCGCGCGTTGCTCGGCGCGTGGGGGGAGTCCCGCCTCTACCATCGTGCGGCGGTGGCGTAGGATCAGTTGAGAGAGCGGGATCTTCACCGGGCAGACACTGTCGCAGGCGGTGCATAGCGAGCAGGCGTAGGGTAAATCCTTAAAGGCGGCATAGCCGCCGAGCAACGGCGAGATCACCGCCCCGATCGGGCCGGGGTAGATCGATCCGTAGCCGTGCCCACCGATGTGACGATAGGCCGGGCAGGTGTTCATGCAGGCGCCGCAGCGGATGCAGCGTAGTACCGAGCGGAAGGGAGAGGCGAGTACCGCCGAACGGCCATTGTCGACGATCACCAGATGAAACTCTTGCGGGCCGTCGAGCTCATCGGCCAGGCGCGGCCCAGTCAACCAGGTATTATAACCGGTCAACCGGGCACCGACCGCGCTGCGTGCCAGCAGGGTGATCAACACATCCACCTCTTCGAAGGTGGGGGCGATGCGCTCCATCCCCATCACGGCGATATGGGTAGGGGGCAAGGTGGTACACATCCTGGCATTCCCCTCGTTGGTTACCAGGCAGACCGATCCCGTTTCGGCGACGGCGAAGTTGCAGCCGGTGACGCCGATCTCGGCGCTGAGGAAATCTTGGCGGATCTTCTGGCGGATGAACAGTGTCATGGCCTCCGGGGTCTCCGGCCCGTCGTAACCCAGCGTCTCATGCAATACTCGCCGGATTTGATTACGATCCTTGTGGATCGCGGGTACCACCACATGAGAGGGCGGATCCTGATCGAGCTGGAGAATATACTCACCGAGATCGGTTTCCACGACCTGAATACCCGCCTCTTGTAGGACATGGTTCATGCCGATCTCTTCGGTGACCATCGACTTGGCCTTG
Organism: Edwardsiella tarda ATCC 15947 = NBRC 105688; assembly: GCF_003113495.2. Classification (NCBI taxonomy): domain Bacteria; kingdom Pseudomonadati; phylum Pseudomonadota; class Gammaproteobacteria; order Enterobacterales; family Hafniaceae; genus Edwardsiella; species Edwardsiella tarda. Next base: position 3,219,052 of record NZ_CP084506.1, on the reverse strand, counting down.
ACCACTTTCTTGGCGTTTTTGGCTTGAGCGACCTGCAGGATGTAGCGTGTGGCCTCCTCTTTCGTCTTGGCGAAGTAGACGTGACCGCCGTTGGCCTCGATTTTCTCCGACAGCTGATACAGGTAGGCATCGAGATTATCCAGGACATGGTCACGGATCTGTTCGGCGCGGTCACGCCACGCTTCCCAGTGGCCGAGTTCATCCACCATCTTCTGCCGGTTGGCACCAATGCGCTCCTGGGCATTAGCCACGGCTTTGCGCATCACGCTATCGTCCAATTGGACTCGGATGCGCTCCTTAAACTTCATTTCGCTGGTTTGTAGCGACATAGCATCCTCCTTAACGGCACATCAAGACTTCGGCGATATGCATCACTTTGACCGGCACCCCTTCACGCTGCATGCGGCCGCCAATATTGATCAGGCAACTGATGTCCGCGCCGATCAGGTAGTCCGGCTGGACCTCCATCATATGGCCGACCTTTTCCTTCACCATTTCGCCGGAGATTTCGGCCATCTTCACGGAGAAGGTGCCGCCAAAGCCACAGCAGGTCTCGGCATCGGCAAAGGGTTGTAGCTCCAATCCTTGTACATGATTGAGCAGGATCAGCGGCTCATCGCGTACCTTCATCTTGCGTAGCAGGCTACAGGAGGGGTGATAGACCGCCCGCCCAGGCAGGCGCGCGCCCACATCTTTAACGCCCAATGTATTGACGATAAAAGAGGTCAGATCCACCATCCGATTGGCGACCCGTTCGGCCCGCAGCGCCCAGTCGGGCTCGGCACTCAGGTAGGTGGGATAGCTCTTGACGGCATAGGTGCACGAACCCGCCGGCGAGATGATCGGATCGTCATTTTCCTCCAGCGCGCGGATCAGGTTTTTCATTCCGGGAATGGCGTCGGCGACATAACCGCCGTTGATGGCAGGTTGCCCACAACATCCCTGTTTTTCGGGGAAATGCACCGTACAACCCAGCTGCTCCAGCAGTAGTACCGAGTCGCGCGCCATGCGCGACTTGAGGACATCGCCTAGACAGGTGACAAAGAAGTTAACGTTCACGACGAAGGCTCTCCATTGTGTAATAGTAAAACATTTAAATTCAATCAATTAAGCCATGAAAAGGTAGTAAACCAGACCGACCTTCAACCCGAGGATCACGATATAGGCGCAGCAATATTTCAGGGTGCCAGACATGATGGCGCTGCCTTGCCCCTCCATTCGGGTGGCCGAGACGGCGATGGCGATGCTCTGCGGCGAGATCATCTTGCCGCCCGTTGCACCGGAGGTGTTGGCCGCCGCCAGCCATAACGGATCGACGTGTAGCCGCTCAGCCGCCATGGTTTGCAGTTTGCCGAACAGCACGTTGGAATTGGTGTCGCTACCGGTGACGAAGGTCCCCAGGGCACCGATGATCGGGGCGATGAACAGGTAGCCGCCGCCGGTGACGTCAACCAGGGTCTGCGCCAAGGTGGCGATCAGGCCGCTGACGTCCATGACGGTCGCCATGGCGACGATGGCGCAGATGGCGATGATCGAGTTCTTCAGTTGCCGTACGGTGGCGGCGAAGACACGGATCATCTGGCTGAAGGTCGCCCCTTGAATGAGACCACCGATCAGGGTTGCGATAATGATCAGTACGCCAGGGGTCGCGATCCAGTCGATCTTCAGGCGCAATGCATGGCCATCGGCGAGCGGGAAGGTGATTACGCTAGCGACCTGGGCGACGGTTGCGCGCAGGGTTGGGAACAACGGTGAACAGAGCAGAATGAAGATAAAGATCAGGATATAGATGGCGCAGGCACGCAGTAGTTGTGCGGCGGAGTAACGGCGACTCCCTGACAGATGAGCGCCGTCGATGCGGTACTCGTCGGCAGTTGCTGTGCGCCGGGCTTTCGCCATCAGGGTAACGACGATCAGGCTGACCAGGCTACCGGCGAAGGCGGGAAGTTCGGCGCCCAGTTTGATGGCCACCAGATACTGTGGGATCAAGGTCGCGATACCGCACATCAGCGTCAGGCCGACCATGCCACGCAGCGCTTTGACTCCACCGCCGATGATGGCGACGATGACGAAGGGCAGCAGGATATTAAATAACGCCAACTGGGCGATGATGGTACCGCTGAGGGCGGTGACGGGCAGATTGACTTGCTCGGCCAGGATCGACACGGGGATTCCGACGGCGCCGAAAGCGGTGGGAACAGTGTTGGCGACCAGGGAGGCGATGGCGGCCTTGAGTGGGTTAAAACCCAGAGCGATCAGGATACCGATAGGAATAGCGACGGCGGTGCCATAGCCCGCAGCAGCCTCGAGGAAACCGCCGAAGCACCACGCGATCAGTAACACTTGAATGCGTTTATCGTCGCTGACGGTGGCGAGTACATCGCGTAGGACATCCATACTGCCGGTCTTCAGCATCAGGTTATAGCTGTAGATGGCGCCGAGGATCACGATGATGATCGGCCACAATCCCTTTAATGCTCCATAGATCAATGCCGAGCCGAGCGTTTGTAATGGCGTATGCCAATACAGCCCGGTGACCGCTAGCGTCAGCGCCAAGGTGAGTAACACGGCGTAATGAATGGGGGTTTTGACTTTGAGGATCAGGATAATCATGACGACGAGCGGCAAGATCCCCAGTAGGAATGGTAGGTAAGCAGGCATAAATTTCCCTATCTAACTCAAGTTACTATTATTGGTATGATGATTTACTGCAATGTGGTTATAACGTAAATGACTGGTTAATGCACGTAGCTGGATCGCTTCAATTTAAATAGAAGTTAAAATTTATAGTGAGATTGGCAACTTAATGGATTGAGTTTAGTGTTTGTTGAGGTTTGGCGGATCAAGGCGAGAAGAGGCGGACAAGTAGCCCGCACAGGGTGGGGCGGGCTACATCATAGAGTAACGCGTCGGTGCGTTATGCTGGAGGCGATAACGAAGCGTTAGCGTTGACGCAGGTGCAGATCAAGTTGGGTTTTACTCGGTTCACCGCCGATCTCGCGCGTCAGGCGTGGAACTAGATAGCCAGATACCCGGGCCAAGAGTCCATGCATCAGAACACGTGCTTCGTCGTCCGGCACCATAAAGTGGGCTCCGCCCTGAACTCTATCCAGTACGTGCAGGTAGTAGGGGAGAATACCGGCGTCGAACAGCGCATTGCTCAGCGCGGCCAGGGTATCGGCATTATCATTGACACCACGCAACAGCACGCTCTGATTCAACAAGGTCACCCCGGCCTGTTTTAGCCGTTGCATGGCGGCGCTGAGCGCCTCATCGATCTCATTAGCGTGATTGATGTGGGTGACCAGTAGCATCTGCAGACGGGACTCGGCCATACGTTGGCATAGTGTCTCGGTGACACGCGCCGGGATCACCACCGGTAGGCGACTATGGATGCGTAGGCGCTTAAGGTGTGGCAACGACTCCAGTTGGCTGAATAGCCAGTCGAGCTCGTGATCTTTCGCCATCAGTGGGTCACCGCCGGAAAAGATGATCTCATCTAACTCTGGGTGTTCGCGGAGGTACTCGAGCGCACGCTGCCAGTTGGCGCGGGTCCCCTGATTCTCTTGGTAGGGGAAGTGGCGGCGGAAGCAGTAGCGACAGTTGACGGCGCAGCCCCCTTTGACCAGCAACAGCGCGCGGTTCTGGTATTTATGCAGCAGGCCGGGTACTACGCTATGCTGCTCTTCTAGGGGATCGGTGGAGAAGCCGGGCGTTTCGATAAACTCGGCGGCATCACTCATCACCTGGCGCAATAGGGGGGCCTGGGGATCGCCGGGGCGCATCCGACGAATGAAGGCACGTGGTACCCGCAAAGGAAACAGGCGGCGTGCCTCACAGCCCGCACGCCATTCGGGATGGTCGGCGAGGCTCAGTTGAGCCAGTAAGTCGGCGGGGTCGGTGACAACGTCGGCAAGTTGTTGCAGCCAATCTTCTCTCGGCTGCCCTTTTTGGGTTACAATATGTGCCATTTTTTTGGCTAAGCTACCAAGTAAATTATTCAGAGGGCCTTTATGGCAACGTATTCTAGCAACGATTTCCGCTCCGGTCTTAAAATCATGATGGATGGCGAACCTTACGCCGTCGAATCCAGTGAGTTCGTCAAACCGGGTAAGGGCCAGGCCTTTGCACGCGTTAAGCTGCGCCGTCTGCTGACTGGCAAGCTGATTGAGAAGACCTTCAAGTCCACCGATAGCGCCGAAGGCGCCGACGTGATGGATGTGAACCTGACTTACCTGTACAACGACGGTGAGTTCTGGCACTTCATGAACAACGATACCTTCGAACAGCTGGCTGCTGACGCCAAAGCCGTTGGCGACAATGCCAAGTGGTTGCTGGATCAGGCTGAGTGCGTAGTGACCCTGTGGAACGGCCAGCCGATCGCCGTTACTCCGCCGAACTTCGTTGAACTGGAGATCGTGGATACCGATCCGGGCCTGAAGGGTGATACCGCCGGTACTGGCGGTAAGCCGGCCACCCTGACCACTGGCGCAGTAGTGAAGGTGCCGTTGTTCGTTCAGATCGGTGAAGTGATCAAGGTTGACACCCGCTCCGGCGAATACGTCTCCCGCGTGAAGTAAGTCATCGTCACGATAAAAACCGCGCTAAGCGCGGTTTTTTTTCGCCGGTCACCTGCTGGTGCTTGGTTTTATCTTGTGCGCGAGGTAGGGTGACAAGGCTCACGGGGCCGCTACGGCTCCTCCTGTCACGGGACGTCCCGTGCAGGCCATTCCTCTCAGGGACGCCCCTGTCACGCGTTGGACCCTATCATGTCGTGGATTGTGTTGTTGATCGCAGGCCTCTTAGAGGTCGTCTGGGCTATCAGTCTGAAGTCTTCCCATGGATTTACCCGTCTGTGGCCCAGCCTCATTACTTTGGTGGCGATGGTAGCCAGCGTACTGCTATTGGCACATGCGATGAAAACCTTACCCGCCGGTACCGCCTATGCAGTCTGGACCGGCATCGGCGCCGTTGGCGCGGCGATAATGGGCATCATCCTACTGGGTGAGCCGGCTAGCCTGTTGCGTCTGTTGAGCTTGGCCCTGATCGTCGCGGGTATCGTGGGCCTGAAGCTGAGTAGCCTCTGATCGCAAGCCATAAAAAAAGCCTCCCGTAGGAGGCTTTTACTGTGCGAGGGCGGATTACAGGGTAAAGATCCCGATCAGCGCCACAACGCTCAGAATAGCGGCCAAGCCATAGAATACCCAGCTACCGGCCGGGACGTGGATCTTCAGGTCATGCATCATATGATGCAGACGGTGCAGACCACACCACAGCGGCAGGATGATCATCAGCAGCCAGAAGATACGGCCGATGATGCTCTGGCTGAAGCTCAGTGCGCGTTCGAAGGTCAGCGCATCCGGGAACATGCCCAGCGGCAACAGGATACCGACGATCAGGATCACGGCCGGGGCAAAGATGGCACCCCACATGCCGCCAGCGCCAAACAGGCCCCAGAAAACCGGCTCGTCAGAACGTTTGTACACTTTATTGTTCATCTGCTTTCTCCTCGGTTACAGCAGGGCCAGGCCCAGAACCACCACGGTTGCGACGATGGTGACAGCCCACAGCGCCTTAATGATCGGTGCCGGACCCATCTTCTCATCGTTGACCACGATGTTGGCCGCTTTCGGCGCCAGCTCAAACCAGGTCTTGGTATGCAGCACGGCCAGCAGCAGGGAGATGATATTCAGGACCAGTACCAGCGGGTTTTGCAGGAAAGCGACAAAGCTTTCCCAGCCAGCGGCCCCGTCTTTCAGCGAGAAGACGCCATAGATCAGCACGATGCTGAACCAGACGTTCTCCAACGCTGAACTCTCGCGCAGCATGTAGAACTTATAGAAACCTAGCTTTTGCCACCAGTTAGATGACATACCCCGCACATAGGGTTTGCGTTTGGTTGAAGTCGTCATTGCAATCGAGTCTCCCTTATTGCGGTTTCAGCATTGCGATCATGAAGTCTTTGGCACTTTCTACCTTGCCCTGCTGGATAGCCGCAGCCGGATCCACGTGTTTCGGGCAAACTTCTGAGCAATAACCGACGAAGGTACAGCTCCAAACACCGTTTTGGGTGTTCAGCACCGGCATACGCTCTTTCTTACCGTGGTCACGGTTGTCCAGGTTGTAGCGGTGAGCCAGGGTGATCGCGGCCGGACCGATGAACTCCGGGTTCAGGCCGAACTGCGGGCAGGCGGCATAGCACAGACCACAGTTGATGCAGCCGGAGAACTGATGGTATTTCTCCATCTCTGCCGGTGTCTGCTTGTTAGTCCCTTCTTCCGGTTTACGATCGTTACCGATGACATACGGCTTGATCGCTTCCAGGCTCTCGATAAAGTGGGTCATATCGACCACCAGATCGCGCTCGACCGGGAAGTTGGCCAACGCTTCAATGCGCATCCCGTTCGGGTAGTCGCGCAGGAAGGTCTTACAGGCCAACTTCGGCACGTTATCGACCATCATCCCGCAGGAGCCGCAGATAGCCATACGGCAGGACCAACGGAAGGAGAGGTCCGGCGCCAGATTGTCCTTCACATACAGCAGGGCATCCAGCAGGGAAGTGGTTTCGTCATACGGTACGTCATAGGTCGCGAAATGCGGCTCAGCATCCTGTTCCGGATTGTAGCGCATGACTTCCATTTTCAGGTTTTTCATCTCAGCCATTCGCTTTTTCCTCTTTCTTCTGCGCTTCCTGAGCTTCTGCGGCGGCACCGTATACACGTTGGGCCGGCGGCAGTTTGGTGATCTTCACATCGCTGTATTCAATGCGCGGTGCGCCACTTTCGTTGAAGTAGGTCAGCGTGTGTTTCAGGAAGTTCACATCATCACGTGCGGTACAGCCTTCATCCAGACGCTGATGGGCGCCACGGGATTCGCGACGGTTGATGGCGGAGTGAGCCATACACTCGGCGACGTTCAAACCATGCTCCAGCTCAATGGCATACAGCAGTTCGGTGTTGAATACGCTGGAGGTATCGGTGATCTTGACGCGTTTGAAGCGTTCTTTCAGCTCGGCCAGCTTATCGACCGTCTTCTGCATCAGGTCGGTGGTACGGTAGATACCGCAACCCTCTTCCATTGAGACACCCATCTCATCACGCAGGGTCGCCCAGTTTTCGTTGCCTTCCTGGTTAACCAGTGCCTTGAGGTTGCCCTCGATGTCTTTCACCTGTGCATCCAGTGCAGCGCCGTTGGCCGGAGTGGCCTGGAGTGCGTGCTGCATGGCGCTTTCACCGGCGACACGGCCGAAGACGACCAGTTCAGCCAGGGAGTTAGAGCCGAGACGGTTAGCCCCATGCAGACCGACAGAGGAGCATTCGCCGACGGCGAACAGGCCCTTGATGCGGGTCTCACAGTGCTGATCGGTTTCGATACCACCCATGGTGTAGTGTGCGGTCGGGCGTACCGGGATCGGTTCGTTGACCGGATCGACGCCGACGTAGGCCTTGGCCAGTTCACAGATGAACGGCAGACGCTCGCGCAGCTTTTTGGCGCCGAGGTGACGCAGGTCGAGGTACACCACATCGCCACGCGGGGTAGAGATGGTGCGGCCTGCACGCCATTCGTGCCAGAAAGCTTGAGAAACTTTGTCGCGCGGACCCAGTTCCATGTATTTGTTCTTCGGCTCGCCCAGCGGTGTTTCCGGCCCGAGACCGTAGTCTTGCAGGTAACGGTAGCCGTCTTTGTTCACCAAGATACCGCCTTCACCGCGGCAGCCTTCAGTCATCAGGATACCTGAGCCCGGTAGGCCGGTCGGGTGATACTGCACGAATTCCATATCACGCAACGGAACACCGTGCTTAAATGCCATCCCCATCCCGTCGCCGGTCACGATACCGCCGTTGGTGTTGTAACGGTAGACGCGTCCAGCACCGCCGGTGGCGAGAACGACCGCATTGGCGCGGATCTGCACCATGGTGCCTTCCATCATGTTGATGGCGACGAGGCCGCGAGCTTGCCCTTCATCTACCAGGATATCCAGCACGAAGTGCTCGTCGAAACGCTGGATCTGCGGGTATTTCAGTGAGGTTTGGAACAGCGTGTGCAGCATGTGGAAGCCGGTCTTATCCGCGGCAAACCAGGTGCGCTCGATCTTCATCCCGCCGAAACGACGGACGTTGACCGAACCGTCAGGCTTACGGCTCCACGGGCAGCCCCACAGTTCCAACTGGGTCATTTCACGCGGGCAGTTATGCACGAAGTGGTCGACGACATCCTGCTCACACAACCAGTCACCACCGGCAACGGTGTCATGGAAGTGGAAATCGAAAGAGTCATGAGCCTGAGTGACGGCCGCGGAACCGCCTTCCGCCGCCACAGTATGGCTGCGCATCGGGTAGACTTTTGAGATTAAGGCAATCTTCAGTTGAGGGTTGGCCTCGGCGGCGGCAATCGCTGCTCGTAAGCCAGCACCCCCAGCCCCGACGATGGCAAGGTCTGCGTTAAAGGTTTGCACTGCATTCCTCCGGGTGTTCAATGGTAAAGTAACATTTAAAAACAAAGAACCATTCCAGACTGCATATTAAAGAAAGGTAGCACATGGGTGGTCGCCGTCTTTAATGAAGCATGGGAATGGTTGTGTTTTTTAAGTTCGAATTCGAAAATTATACCCATATTGAAGTAGTGGAAAATTGATGTGGTTGGGTGTTTTATCCTTTTTAAGGCGGGAAAAAATAGCAAAACGTGATCTTAATAATGTTTCTGTCGTTATATTCTATTTTTAATATGTTTTATTTGCTTTTTAAGCCAATGTATATAGTTCGCTCAATAATCTATTAGTCACCTAGGCATCGGCGGCGCTCTCCCGCCACGAGCGCTGTCATCTATGACGAGAAGCGAGTAGACTGCCCATCCTGTTTTATTTCGGAGTTATCATCATGAGCGATACGGCAAGCTGGCAACCCAGTGCACCTGTGGCCAATTTGTTGAAACGCGCCAGTATCATGGCTACCATCCGGCGCTTTTTCTCGGATCGCGGCGTATTGGAAGTCGACACCCCGTCGATGAGTCAGGCCACGATCACGGATGTTCACTTGGTTCCCTTCCAGACCCACTTTGTCGGTCCCGGCGTGGCGCAGGGAATGACGCTGTATCTGATGACCAGCCCGGAATACCATATGAAGCGCCTGCTGGCTGCCGGTAGTGGGCCGATTTATCAGTTGTGCCGTAGCTTCCGCAACGAAGAGTCTGGTCGTTATCATAACCCGGAATTTACCATGTTAGAGTGGTATCGCCCGCACTATGATATGTATCGCCTGATGAATGAGGTCGATGACTTATTGCAACAGGTACTGGAGTGCGAGAGCGCCGAAACGCTCTCCTATCAACAGGCCTTTATTCGCCATCTGGATGTCGACCCGCTTTCGGCGGATAAAACGCAGTTACGCGAAGCGGCGGCCAAATTAGATTTAAGCAATGTCGCCGATAAAGAAGAGGATCGCGACACGCTGTTGCAGCTGCTGTTCGCCTTCGGCGTCGAGCCGCATATCGGTAAAGAGCGTCCGGCATTCGTTTATCACTTTCCGGCCAGTCAGGCCTCCTTGGCGCAGATCAGTACCGAAGATCATCGGGTCGCGGAGCGTTTCGAGGTTTACTACCGTGGTGTGGAGTTGGCTAACGGCTTCCACGAATTGACCGATGCCGACGAGCAACGTCTGCGTTTCGAGCAGGACAATCGCAAGCGCGCCGCGTTGGGCTTACCGCAACAGCCGCTCGATGAACATCTGCTGGCGGCGTTGGCCCATGGCATGCCGGATAGCTCCGGGGTGGCGTTGGGGGTGGATCGTCTGATCATGCTGGCACTATCGGCCGAGCGTCTCAGCGAGGTGATCGCATTCTCTGTCGATCGCGCCTGAATCCTCGATACGTTTAACGTAAGCTCCCACAACCCGCGCCGAGGCGCGGGTTTTTTATTGCCGCTATAAACCGCCGCTGTTGAAGGCGCGTGATGAGGCGCTACGCGCCGGGCGCAGCGAGTCGCGTCCGATCTGGATCGGTGGGAAGGGCAGTACCAGTTGGTGTTGGCGGTAGGCGGCCAGGATCAGCTGATGCAACTCATGGCGCAGCGGCATGCGGTGCGCCATCTCCGAGGCATAGATGCGCAACTCGAATATCTGTACCCCTTGCTGAATGTCGACCAGATAGGCCTCCGGCGGAGGAGTATCGAGTACCAACGAGCACTGCCCGGCGGCCTGGAGCAGTAACTCTGTCACCTGCTGGCTGTTGGCGCTGGCCTCGGCCGGCACCGTCAACACCACGCGAGTGATGGGATCGCTGAGTGACCAGTTGATGAACTGCTCCATGATGAAGGCCTTATTGGGTACGATGATCTCCTTGCGATCCCAGTCGGAGATGGTGGTGGCCCGGGTGTTGATCCGAGTGATGGTACCCGTCAGATCGCGGATGGTGACCGTATCGCCGATGCGGATCGGCTTTTCGAACAGGATGATCAGGCCAGAGATGAAGTTGCCGAAGATCTCTCCGAGACCAAAGCCCAGACCGACGGTCAGCGCGGCCACCAGCCACTGTAGCTTCGACCATTCGATACCCAGCAGCGAGAAGCCGATCAGCCCACCGACGATCATCAGCAGGTACTTGGTAATGGTGGTGATGGCGTAGCCGGTACCCGGGGTGAGATCCAGATGTTGCAGGAGTCCCAACTCCAGCAACGCGGGTAGGTTTTTCACCAGTTGGATGGTCACCAGGATCACCAGGATGGCGATCAATACGGCCCCCAGGGTGATCGGCTGCAGCGTTTCGCCGCCGACACCGTTGGCGGTCACATCCCACAGGCGGATATTCTCCAGGAAGGCGAAGGCAGAGTGTAACTCTGACCAGAGCCAGATCAGCGAGATCAGCGCGACCAGCGTCAGGATTGAACGCACCAGACGCAGCGATTGATCGCTGATGGCATCCAGATCCACCATGCTCTCTTCTGCCTCCTGGCTACCTTCAATCGCGGCGGGATGCAGGCCATCCTCCTCGTGACGACTCCGTTTCTCGAGCCGTTCGGCGCGCCGCTGCTTGGCGCGATCGAATGCGATGCGCCGGCGTTGGATTAACATCCAGCGCCGGATCACCGAGTAGATCATCAATAAACCGAACCAGATGGCGACGGAGGTCTCTAGGCGTGCCAGCAATACTTGGGCGGTGCCGAGGTAACCGAGCAGAGCGGCGAAGATCGCCGCCAGCGGCGCGCAGAGTAAGCCCCCCCATAGCAGGTAGTTCAGCAGATTCTCCCCCGAGTCGGCGCGGTTGAGGTAGAGCGGGATCCCGGCGCGATACAGGCTTGAGGTCAGCAGCAGTAGGGCGATACACAGCATGATAAAGCAGGCGCGTCCCAGGGTGGCGCTGAAGCTATGGTCAGCCAGATTGTTAAAGGTGACTACGGCCATCAGCAGCGGCACGATGATCCAGATAGACATGCGATAGTAGCGCATCGCCCGCCGTACCTGGCGCTCTCCCCAGCCGAAATGGACGATAAACAGGCCGTCGGGGCGGGAGAAGGCGGCGCTAATCATGAAGGCCCACAACACCGGTAGCGCGGCGCTGACGCCATCGCCGATGGCGACAGCCACCGGATAGGGCCAGGCATTACGTAGTCCATAGCCGAGTGCGGCCCACAGTACTGGCAGTGGCAGCGCCACCAAGATCGACCATAACAGGGTGCGTAGGGTCAGTGAGATATGATCCTGATTGACCTTGCCGACGCGCCCGGCGGCGCGGGCCATGAAGGCGCGGTAGTGACGGCGTGAGTAGATGCTGAAGCCCACCAGGAGTAGGGCGCCGCATAGTGGGAGTAGCGTGCTACGGTCGCTGACCATCATCAGCGCCGCCTGGCTGAGCTGCGCCAGGGTATCCAGCGATAGCAGACGATCCAGATCGCGTAGGGTGGTGAGCAGGTAGCCGAAGCCAACCGGATCGATGTCCGCCGCCCAGAAGAGGTAGCGATGGGTGGCTTCGCGTACCGCCGTCAGGGCATCGATCAACTGAGTATTGGCGACCTTGAGCTTGGTCAGCTCCAGGATCTGACTATCGCAGCCCGACAGCAGGGAATTCAGCAACTCACGCTGCATGGTGAGCTGCGGTGTCAGCAGGCGTTGTTGGGCGGTGCTGAGCGGCTCACCGTCGTTCTGCCGATACTGATCGGCCGGCGTCAGGTCGGCCAGTTGGCTCTCGTAGTGCAGGCGCTGTACGCGGAGGCGAGCCATATCGCTGTCGAGTTGCTGCGGTTTGGGCATCTCCGGCAGGCGTGCCAGGCGGTCGCGTAGCGTCTCACCGAGCGCCGGGGAGACGCTTAGCCATTGCGCCTGCTCGCGCAGGGTGTTTAGCGCCTGGCGCACCTGCTGGGTCTGCCCGGCGATGACGCGTTGGCGGGTGGCGATCTCATCCAGATGTTGTGCCTGTTGATTGAGATCGCGCGACAGGGTCTGGTTTTGCGTCAGCAGCATGATGATGGATTGCGGCAGGTTATCGCTCTGCTCCACCAGGCGTCGTGTCCGTTCCAACGCCTCTTCCGCCTCGCGTTGGCGTTGGCTGTTCAGGCTGTTGCGTAGCCCCTGTAGCTGCAGGTCGAGGCGCTCATGGCGTCTGCTCAACACCTCACTCTGTAAGCGTACTAACTCTTGCCGGTTGCTGGCCGACAATTGTTCCAGCTCCAGCTCATCGACCTGCGCCTTACGCGCGGCCACCTCGGCCTGGAGCTGGGCGGATTGCGCCTGAGAGAGGGCCGTTTCAGTGACGGTAAGTTCCTGTAGGCGGCGCTCGGCCTCGCTGAGTGCCTTGCGCGCCGAGGCTTGGCGCTGTACTACCTGCCCTAGGGAATCGCTGATGTCGCGTGCGCGATCTTGCTCCTGTTGCAGTTGGCGCGCCACCTCCAGCAGTTGACTGCTGATTTGCAGGATCTGCTGCTCCGCCTCGTCGGCAGGGGGCTGGATCGTGGGCGGCGGACTGCTTTCATCGCTCAACTGTTGGCGTAGCTCGCGGGTAAGGCGCGGGAAGTCGCTGATGGTCTTGCGGTACTGTTGGCTACGTTGTTTGGCGGCCTTCGCCTCGTCGATCCAACTCAGCGCACTCTGTAGCGCCTCGACGGTCTCGGTTTGGGCGGGAGCGTTTTTGGCGGCCTCGGCCTGTTTCAGATCGAGGGTGAGTTGGCGTTCGTTGAGCGTAGCCTGAGCGAGTATCGGCAGGCAGAATGCCAGCAGCCCGGTCAGGAGGAGACGGTGGATCAGGCGCATGGTCGACCCTCGCGATGGCATGACGAGCGGCGCGGCGTTTAACGCCGCGCCGAGATGGTTACTCTGTGGCGGGCTGTGCGGCGTGAGTCGCCGTGGGCACATGGCCCAGCTCGCGTCCCATCCGGGTGATGCTCCCTGCACTCAGGGCAGCGTCGAACTGGATACGCCCGGCGGCAAACAGGTTGATCACGGTGGAACCGAGTTTGAAGCGGCCCATCTCTTGCCCTTTCTTCAACGTGATGACACCGTCACCCTCGCTCGGGTAGGTCCAGCGACGGATGATGCCGGCCCGCTCCGGGTTGACGCAGCCGCTCCAGACGGTTTCGATGCTACCGACGATGGTGGCACCGACCAGGATCTGGGCTAGGGGACCGACAGCGGTATCGAAGATACAGATCAGGCGCTCGTTACGGGCAAACAGATTGGCGACGTTGGCGGCGGTCAGTGGATTCACCGAGAACAGATCGCCGGGTACATAGATCATCTCCCGTAGACGGCCATCACAGGGCATATGCACCCGATGATAGTCGCGCGGTGAGAGATAGGTGGTGACGAACTGGCCACTGGTAAACTCCTGTGCTAGTTGGTACTGGCCCGCCAAGAGCGCTTCGAGGGTATAATCGTGCCCCTTGGCTTGCAGCAGACGACCCGCCTCGATCGGCCCTAACTGGCTGATGGCGCCATCGGCGGGAAGCACCACGCCATCGTCGAACTCGGCAATTGGCCGCACGCCGTCGCGTAGCGGGCGAACGAAGAAGTCGTTGAAGGTCTTATAGTGCGCGGGATCGGGGTAAAGCGCCTCCTGCATATTGATGCCGTAGTAACGGGCAAAGCCCTTGATGACGCTCTGCGTCAGCCAGCCGCCCTGTTTGTCGGCGGCCCAACCCGCCAAACGGGTCAGCGCCTGTTTCGGCAGTAAATATTGCAGTTTGATTTTAATGCTATCGAGCACGTTAGCCTCTTTGTCCAACAAGATAGTCTACCGGCGGCCTGGTGTGCCGCCGGGTCGTACAGGGAGTCATAGCGCTTCGCGCAGCGCCGTGTTATGCCCCGCGTCCCTGATTAGGACGCTGGGGGAACGCCGACAGCGTTAATGGCCGCCGCCGGTAAAGTTCTTGCGCAGTTTAACCTGCGTCATGCTATCCAGAATACGATGATAGTTATCAAAACGCGTTTCGGCGATCTCGCCGCGCTCGACGGCCTCGCGCAACGCACAACCCGGATCGTTGTCGTGTTTGCAGTCGCGGAACTTACAGCTACCCAGGTAGTCGCGGAACTCAATGAATCCTTGAGTGATCTGCTCGGCATCCAGATGCCATAGGCCGAACTCACGGACCCCCGGCGAGTCGATCACGTCACCCCCATGGGGGAAGTGATAGAGCCGGGCTGCGGTGGTGGTGTGCTGGCCTAATCCCGAATTGTCGGAGACCGCGCCGACCTCGATCTGGCTCTCCAAGGCTGGCAACAGCGCGTTGAGCAGACTGGATTTCCCCACCCCGGACTGGCCGGCGAAGATGCTGATGCGCTGGGTGAGCAGATCTTGTAACTGTGCCATCCCCTCTCCGCTGTGGCTGGAGACCAGCACCACGCGGTAACCGATGTCGTGGTAGATGGCCATGGCCTCGTCGACGAACTCGCGCCCTTCGGCATCCAACAGATCGACTTTATTCAGTACGATCAGCGGTTCGACGGATAATGTCTCGCAGGCGACCAGGTAACGATCGATGATATTCAGCGAGAGTTCCGGCAGGATCGCCGAAACAATAACGATCTGATCGATATTGGCGGCGATCGGCTTCACGCCATCGTAGTAGTCTGGCCGGGTCAGTACCGAGCTACGCGGATGCACCGCCTCGACGATGCCCTTGCTACCCGCCTGCGTGGCAGGACGCCAGACCACCCGATCGCCGGTGACCAGCGACGGTAGGGTACGGCGGATGTTACAGCGCTGCTGAGTGCCATCTGCGGCCTCAACGTCGGCATGTTTGCCGAAACGGCTGACGACTACCCCCTCCTGGGTGTCACCGAACAGGGTATCGTCCAGCTCCACGCTAGGCTCCGTCTGTTGTAGACGACGCTGGTGGTTGGCGTGCATCCGCCGTTGCTGGCCGTGCGATAGTCTTTTTTTACTCAACTGCGCCTCACTCTCTTGGCTGCGGCACTGTGGCGATCGCCCACAGCGCGGAAAGTGTCTATGATACACGCTGGGCTGTGTCTCGCAATTGAGCATCATAACGATCGTCGTAGACACGCCGCACTAATTCATACTATTTGCCGGGGGAACTATGAGTGCAAGCGAAACACGTCTGATTTGGATCGATCTGGAGATGACCGGATTGGATCCCGAGCGCGACCGGATCATCGAGATCGCCACACTGGTGACCGATGCCGAATTAAACGTGTTAGCCGAGGGGCCGGTGATCGCGGTGCATCAAGACGACGCCCAGCTAGCACTGATGGATGAGTGGAACGTACGCACCCATACTGCTAGCGGCTTGGTGCAGCGGGTGAAGGAGAGCCGCTACGATGCGGCCGCCGCCGAGCAAGCGACGCTGGAATTCCTGCGCCAATGGGTGCCGGCGGGGGTCTCACCGATCTGTGGCAACAGTGTCGGCCAGGATCGCCGCTTCCTGTTCCGCTATATGCCCGAACTGGAACGCTACTTCCATTACCGTTATCTGGATGTCAGTACCCTGAAAGAGCTGGCGCGGCGTTGGAAGCCGGAGATTCTGGCGGGTTTCCACAAACAGAATACCCACCAGGCATTGGATGATATCCGCGAGTCGGTAGCCGAGTTGGCCTATTACCGTAGTAATTTTATTCGCCTGTAAGCCTATTTGCCGATAATGTGTACGCTGCGGCGCTTTTATCGGCAGTCAGTCAATTTATCTGACTTTTTCGTCTTGGGGGGCTTGCGGGAGATAAAAATCTCCGTATAATGCGCTCCCCGTACCGAGACGGAATTGTGAAGTTTTTCAGATGTAGGCCGTTCGGTTACGCGACGCGGGAATAGCTCAGTTGGTAGAGCACAACCTTGCCAAGGTTGGGGTCGCGAGTTCGAGTCTCGTTTCCCGCTCCAAATTTAGAAGGTCGCTGTGCGGCTGGATGAAAAAAAGCAGTACCATTGCGGGAATAGCTCAGTTGGTAGAGCACAACCTTGCCAAGGTTGGGGTCGCGAGTTCGAGTCTCGTTTCCCGCTCCAAACTTCAAAACACCATTACTGTTATGGTGTCGATGCCAGAAGCATCACTCTGCGGGAATAGCTCAGTTGGTAGAGCACAACCTTGCCAAGGTTGGGGTCGCGAGTTCGAGTCTCGTTTCCCGCTCCAAACTTCAAAACACCATTACTGTTATGGTGTCGATGCCAGAAGCATCACTCTGCGGGAATAGCTCAGTTGGTAGAGCACAACCTTGCCAAGGTTGGGGTCGCGAGTTCGAGTCTCGTTTCCCGCTCCAATTTTCTTCTTCGTTTTACCCTATCTCAAGCACATCATCACGATACTCTGCGCAGTCTGCAGTGATTGCTCATACTTCCATTAACAGAGTTATCCACAGGATTTCAGCCACCTCTTCGCCCCTTCGCTTGCGAGCAAAAAAGCATCAAGATTATAACAATTTGATTTATAAGTATAAAAATAAGCAAAAAATCGAGATATGGTTCACTTGCATTTGGCCTGAGGGTTGAATAACAACAAAATTTTATTTTTATACACAGCGGGTCTGTGTAGCTTGTTAGCATGCTCGCGTGACTAGGCGTCGCGCGGCAGCCCCTTCTCGACGGCACGGATCAGTCGACGTTGTTGGTTGCTGATGACCTCAACGTTGTGTGCGTCGCGTTTGGCTAACTGTTGCGCCAACGCCCAGTGAATGTGCTCATCAATGAGTGCACTGATCCCCAGGCGGCGTGTTAATAGCTCGACGATCTCGGCCGTGTAAGGTGCATTGCCCAAGGCGACGCTCAGGTTGCGTAACCAGCGCTGATAGCCGATGCGGCGGATGGGCGAGCCTTCCGTCATGCGTAGGAAGGTGGCCTCGTCCCAGGTGAATAGGGTGGTTAACGCGGGCGCGTGTAGCGCCGTGCGCGGCCGGAAGTCGGCCTCTTCGCTCAATGGCGCCTGGCGGTTCCAGGGGCAGATCATCTGACAATCGTCGCAACCATAGATTCGATTGCCGAGTAACGGGCGTAGATCCTCAGGAATGGCGCCTTCCGCTTCGATAGTCAGATACGAGATACAACGCCGTGCATCCACGGTGTATGGCGCGACGATGGCCCCGGTCGGGCAGGTGGTCATACAGGCGACGCAGCGGCCGCATTGGGCCTCTTGCGCCGTGTCGATAGGTAGCGGCAGATCGACCAAGAGCTCGCCGAGGAAAAACCAGGAGCCAGCCTGCGGATTGATCAGCAGCGAATGCTTTCCGCTCCAGCCGAGACCGGCCTTGGCCGCTAAAGGGCGCTCCAGTAGGGGAGCTGAGTCGACGAAGGGGCGGAAGCCGAGCGTGCCGCCGCAGTGCGCCTGAATCATTTCTCCCAATCGCTTAAGACGGCCACGTAGCACCTTATGGTAGTCGCGTCCCAAGGCATAGCGGCTGATGTAGCCGCGCATCGGATCGTTCAGCGTCGAGGCGAAGGCCGCATGGGGGGGCAGATAGTTCATGCGCACACTGATCACCCGTAGGGTTCCGGGCAACAGCTCGGCGGGGCGAGCGCGCATCATGCCGTGGCGCGCCATCCATGCCATCTCCCCATGATAACCTTGATCCAGCCACGCCTGTAACCGCGCCTCTTCAAGCCGCAAATCCGTATCGGCGATCCCGACCTGCTGGAATCCTAGCGATAGGCCCCATTGCTTGATATGTTGGGCTAACTGATGCAGATCGAGGGGATGAGTCATGATGGGCCATTCTTGCTACGGAAACGCCAGCAGTTTAGCACACTATGTCGCGCCAGCGGATTGGGTACGTGACGCAGAGCAGCACGCCGCGCAGGCGCACGGCATCACGCTGGCGGACCTGATGCAGCGCGCCGGTCAGGCGGCTTTTAATCGGATACGCCAATACTATCCCTGTGCACGTCACTGGCTGATCCTGTGTGGACATGGCAATAACGGTGGCGACGGGTATGTGGTGGCGCGCCTGGCGCGCGCCAGTGGCATTCACGTGACGCTGTTGGCTGTCGCCGGAGATGGGGCGCTCCCGATAGAGGCGCAGCAGGCGCGCACGCAATGGTTGCAGGCGGGCGGATGTGTACAGCCAGCCATGCTGCCGTTGCCGGAAGCAGAGGTGATCGTCGACGCCTTGTTGGGCATTGGTCTACACGCCGCGCCGCGTGCGCCCTATGATGGGTTGATCGCCGCGATCAACGCCCATCCCGCCCCGGTGGTCGCGCTCGATCTCCCCTCGGGATTGAATGCCGACACGGGCATTGCTCTCGGGGCCGTGGTGCAGGCCGAGCATACCCAAAGTTTTATCTGCCTGAAGCCGGGGTTATTGACCGGGCAGGCGCGCGCCGTGGTGGGGCAACTGCATTGCGACCCCCTCGGGCTCTCCGGCTGGCTGGCGGCACAGCGCTGGCCATGGCGTCGTCTGGATGGTCAGGATCTGGCGGGGTGGTTGCCGCCACGCTCGCCGTTGGCTCATAAGGGGGAGCAGGGGCGATTGCTGCTGATCGGCGGCGATCATGGCATGGGGGGGGCGATTCGTCTCGCCGGTCAGGCCGCGTTACGTAGCGGCGCGGGACTGGTGCGGGTACTGACGCGGGCGGAGCATGTCGCGCCGTTATTGGCGGCGTGTCCTGAGCTGATGGTCGAGGCGTGGAGTCCGGCGGCATTACACGAGGCGCTCGCCTGGGCCGATGTGCTCGCGATCGGCCCGGGATTGGGGCGGCGAGACTGGGGACGGCGCGCTCTGGCGGCGATCGTTGACTGTCAGCGGCCGATGCTCTGGGATGCCGATGCCCTTAACCTGCTGGCTGAAGCGCCCTCTACGGATGCGCGTCGGGTGATCACGCCGCATCCCGGTGAGGCGGCCCGCCTATTGGGATGCAGCATCGCCCAGATCGAGCGGGATCGGCCCGCCGCGGTATGCGCATTACAGCGGTGCTACGGTGGGGTCGCGTTGTTGAAGGGGGCGGGCACACTGATTGCCGATGGGACACGGCGTGCGATTGCTGATATTGGTAATCCCGGGATGGCAAGCGGCGGGATGGGTGACATACTCTCTGGTATCATTGGCGGTTTGCTGGCACAAAAGCTCCCGCTGTATGATGCCACCTGCGCAGGCGCTGTCGTGCATGGCGTTGCCGCCGATGTGCTGGCGCAGCGTGAGGGGACGCGCGGCATGTTGGCCAGCGATCTGCTGCCTGAGATCAGGCGTTGGGTAAATCCTTGAACTTGAACGACCAGAACGAACAATACAACTATGACAAGTCTCGTACTGCAACTGCCGGACGAAGCGGCAACCATCGCACTGGGCGACGCGCTGGCGCGCGCCTGTCACTCTGCCACTGTGATTTACCTGTATGGTGATTTAGGGGCGGGTAAGACCACCTTTAGCCGGGGGTTCCTACAGGCCTTGGGGCATCAGGGAACGGTGAAGAGCCCGACCTATACCCTGGTTGAGCCTTATCTGCTGACGCCGCGTCCGGTGTATCACTTCGACCTATATCGCTTAGCCGATCCCGAGGAGCTGGAGTTTATGGGGATCCGTGATTATTTTGCCCAAGATGCGCTGTTGTTGGTGGAGTGGCCGCAGCAAGGGATGGGCTTCCTGCCGGAGCCGGATATTACGCTGCACCTGACCTATAGTGGCGGCGCGCGCCAGGCGGTGATCGAGGCGCACAGCGTACATGGCCAGGCAGTGATGGCCGCCTTGGATCGGCAATAAAGGGACGGGCATTGATGAGGTTGTTGCAGCGGTTTTTGCGTTTTATCTTCCCCCTGACGCTGGGGTGGTGCCTGGCTACGATGGCCTCCGCCGCCCAGTTGACCAATATTCAGGTGAGCAATGGCGATCGCCAGGCGGTGGTCACGCTGAGCTTTAATGCCCCGCCACAATTGACTCAACGTGTCGTGCGTAACCCCGATCGAGTCTTAGTCGAGATCGCCGAGAGTAAGCGTATCACGGGCGGCTTGCCGATGCAGTTTAGTGGGGAGAACATGCTTAGCCGCATTCGTGACGGCGGCGAGCAGCGCGCGGGTAAAGTGTTACTGGTGTTCGATATTACGCAACCCGCCCGGGTCACGCTAAGCCGTAGTGGTCATCGGGCGGTCTTGACCCTTCGGGCGGAGGAGCGTGCCGCGCCTAAGCGCGCCAGCGCGGCGCCAGAGCCCGCCGCGTCGGGTAAGAATCCGTTCCATGCCCGTACCCGCCCGGCGGCACCAGCCCCGGAGGCGAGAGCGGCATCGACACCGGCGGTGCCGGTACAGACGGCCAAGAACCGAGGGCGCTATGATGGTTCCCGTATCGTGGTGGCGATCGATGCCGGGCACGGTGGTCAGGATCCCGGCGCCATCGGTCAGGGCGGACTCCGAGAAAAAGATGTCACCCTGGCGATCGCCCGCCGATTGCAGGGGCTGATGGACGAGGACCCGATGTTTCAGCCGGTACTGACGCGTAGCGGCGATTATTTCATCTCGGTGATGGGGCGTTCTGACGTCGCGCGGCGAGAGAAGGCTAACTTGTTGATTTCGATTCATGCCGATGCCGCGCCGAATCGCAGCGCGAATGGCGCCTCCGTATGGGTGCTCTCTAATCGGCGTGCCAATAGCGAGATGGCCGGCTGGTTGGAGCAACATGAGAAGCAGTCCGAATTGCTGGGCGGCGCCGGCGACGTACTGGCCAACAGTAATCAGGATAAGTACCTCAGCCAGACGGTCTTGGATCTGCAATTCGGCCACTCGCAACGGGTCGGCTACGACGTGGCAGTCCAGGTGTTGCGTCAGATGCAGAGCGTCGGTCGGTTGCACAAGCGTCATCCGGAGCACGCCAGTCTAGGTGTGTTGCGTTCCCCGGATATTCCCTCGTTGCTGGTGGAGACCGGCTTTATCAGTAATAGCGAAGGGGAGCGTCTGCTGGGGAATGGCCAGCATCAGGAGCGGGTCGCCCGCGCGATCTATCTGGGGGTACGCAGTTACTTTCTGGCGCACCCATTGCAAAATGGCCCAAAAGTGGAAAACCGGCCGCTGAAAGCCACCGCGGCCGGTAGCACCACCCGGGCTACGGCGACGACGCCGTCTGCGACACAGATCCATGTGGTACAGCGCGGCGAGACGCTGCTGGGGATCGCCAATCGTTACGGCTCGACCCTGAGCGGCATGATGCGGCTCAATAACCTGAAGAAAGAGGGGGTCTGGGTCGGTCAGCGTCTGAAGGTTCCGGCGCAGGAGCGTGCCGTCTCTCGCCCGGCGGCGAGTCGTGAGTCAGTGACTCATTTGGTGAAGCGTGGCGACACGCTGACGCGTATCGCCGCACAATATGGCGTCAGCATGGAGGCGATTCGCCAGGCGAATAAAATGAAGAGCGACGAGGTGCAGTTGGGGCAACGACTGCGCATCCCGTCGCGTTAACCCAAAGGATAGCGCTATGCCGATTCAGATCTTACCACCACAGTTGGCTAACCAGATTGCCGCCGGTGAGGTGGTCGAGCGTCCGGCATCCGTGGTGAAGGAGTTAGTAGAAAACAGCTTGGATGCGGGCGCGACGCGTATCGACATCGATATCGAGCGCGGCGGCGCTAAGCTGATCCGCATCCGCGACAATGGTGGCGGCATCGGTAAGGCGGAGCTGGCCTTGGCGCTGGCGCGTCACGCCACCAGTAAGATCAGTACGTTGGATGATCTTGAAGCGATCGTGAGTCTGGGGTTTCGCGGTGAGGCGTTGGCGAGCATCAGCTCGGTATCGCGACTGACCATGACGTCGCGGCCCGCCGAGCAGGCTGAGGCATGGCAGGCGTATGCCGAAGGGCGCGAGATGGCGGTGACGGTCAAGCCAGCAGCACACCCCGTGGGTACCACAGTCGAGGTGTTGGATCTGTTCTATAACACCCCGGCGCGGCGTAAGTTCTTGCGTACCGAGAAGACCGAATTCGCGCATATTGATGAGGTGGTGCGGCGTATCGCCTTAGCTCGCTTTGACATTACCCTGAGCCTCCAACATAACGGTAAGACGGTGCGTCAGTATCGAGCGGTACGGGAGGGGGAGGCGCATGAGCGTCGTTTGGCGGCTATTTGCGGTGCACCGTTTATACAGCATGCCTTGGCGGTGACCTGGCGGCACGACGATCTCTCCATTCACGGTTGGGTGGCGGCACCGCAAGGGATGCGTCAGATCGGCGAGCTACAGTACTGTTACGTCAATGGACGCATGATGCGTGACCGCCTGATCACGCATGCCATTCGTCAGGCGTATCAGGATCGGTTGAACGATGAGCATCAGCCCGCTTATGTGCTGTATCTGGAGATCGATCCGCGTCAGGTCGATGTCAATGTGCATCCGGCTAAGCATGAGGTGCGCTTCCATCAGGCGCGTCTGGTGCATGACTTTATCTATCAGGCGGTGGTCGAGGTGTTGCAGCAGGCGTCCCCGACTGCGCTGACGGCCGCTCCCGCTGCCGAACCCACGCTTAGGGAGGCAGAGCCTGCACCGCGTCGAGCGCTCGAAAACCGTGCCTCGGCGGGGGAGAACCGATTTACCCGACCCACGACGGAGGCACCCCTCGCACCGGCCCATGCCGTTACGCGTGGCGGAGCCACTCCGCGCCTGCCCGCCGGCGAGATTTTTCGTCGCCGGGAGGGCGAGCTTTATCAGCGTCTACTGGCGGCGGAGCGGGGGCCGGCCAGTCGTGCGCAGGAGGCCGCCGCGGCGTCATCGCCCGTCTTGACCTCGTCACCGACTCCGGCGAGTGCCGATGCGTCGCCGGTTGCGCCAAGTTTGTGTGTCGCCGATCGCTCCGAGATGACGACAGAGACGCTGGGACGCGTGTTGACCCTGTGCGCCGAGGGGATCGCCTTGACCGAGAGTCGGTCGGGGGTGGCATTGCTCAATCTCGACTATGGCCGCCGCTGCTTGTTGCGGGTACAGCTGTTACCGGCCGCGGATGAGGCGTTGAAGGCGCAGCCGTTGTTGATCCCGGTACGACTGACGCTGGAGGAGGCGGAGCGATGCGCGTTGCAGGCACAAGCGGGCCTGTTACAGCAGCTGGGTATCCAACTGACACTGGAGCGCCAGCATGCCTTATTACACGCGGCTCCACTGCCATTACGGCAACAAAACTTGCCGCGCCTGATCCCGCAACTGTTAGGCTACCTGGCGACGGCAGCGGCGTGTGATCTCGCGAGCGTGGCGACTTGGCTGGCCGATCATTGGCAGGGTGAGGAGGCGGAGAGATGGACACTGGCGCAGGCGGTACAGCTGTTGGCCGATCTTGAACGTCTTGCGCCCCAACTGGTAAAGTCGCCGCCCCTGGCGCTTTTGCAGCCGTTGGATTTACACCCCGCCGTGGCGCGATTACGCCAGGCGGAACAACCCAGTTGAGTAACGACAAGCAGATGCAGAAATTACCTCCGGCAATTTTTCTTATGGGGCCGACCGCCTCGGGCAAGACAGCGTTGGCTATGGCGCTGCGTGAGCGCTTTCCGCTGGAGATTATCAGCGTCGACTCGGCGTTGATCTATCGCGGCATGGATATTGGCACCGCTAAGCCTAGCGCAGAGGAGTTGGCGCGGGCCCCGCATCGACTGATCGATATTCGTGATCCGCTGCAGAGTTACTCTGCCGCTGACTTTCGCGCCGATGCGTTGCGTGAGATGGCCGAGATCACCGCGCAGGGGCGTATTCCGCTACTGGTGGGCGGCACCATGTTGTACTACAAGGCTCTGTTAGAGGGGTTATCTCCGTTACCGCCCGCGGATGCAGGCGTACGTGCGCGCATCGAGCAACAGGCGCGTGAACAGGGCTGGCAGGCCTTGCATCATGAGTTGGCGCGTATCGATCCTGTGGCGGCGGCACGTATTCATCCGAATGATCCACAGAGACTGAGCCGCGCACTGGAAGTTTTTTTCGTTTCGGGTAACACTTTAACTGAACTGACTCGCATTAGCGGGGAAGCGTTGCCTTATAGCGTCAGCCAATTTGCCATCGCGCCGTCGAGTCGTGAATTGCTGCACCAGCGTATCGCGTTGCGCTTTCAGCAAATGTTGGCGGCCGGATTTGAACAGGAAGCCCGTAAGCTATTTGCCCGGGGCGATCTGCATCCCGATCTGCCGTCGGTGCGTTGTGTCGGTTACCGCCAGATGTGGTCCTATTTGGCCGGTGAAATTGATTATGATGAGATGGTTTACCGCGGCATTTGCGCTACCCGTCAGTTGGCGAAGCGGCAGATGACCTGGTTACGTGGATGGGAGTCCGTGCAGTGGCTGGACAGCGACAAGCCCGCTGAGGCACTGGATTGCGTGGCACAGGTTGTTAGTGCATCGCTTGACTGATTGTGTACAATTGGGCTATGGCTGTGCGTTTGCTTGGCCTTTGTGAACCGGATAGTACACCGTGCGCATTTTTTACGCAGTTTATTTTGATTAGAACCATCGGGTTCTTAGTACTGAACGATTGTTATATACAACAAGCAACTAGCAAATAAGGAAAAGATAGAATGGCTAAGGGGCAATCTTTACAAGACCCGTTCTTGAACGCGCTGCGTCGTGAACGTGTCCCAGTTTCGATCTATTTGGTGAATGGTATTAAACTGCAAGGTCAGATTGAATCTTTTGATCAGTTTGTCATTCTGTTGAAGAACACGGTCAGCCAGATGGTCTATAAGCACGCGATTTCTACTGTGGTCCCTTCCCGTCCGGTGTCTCACCATAGCGGTAATGCGGGTGCAGGCAGCACGGGTAGCAGTAACTATCATCACGCCGGTCAGGCCGCTTCCCAGTCCACTCAGGGCAGCGATGACGCTGAATAAGGCGTATTGTTGGTCAGTCCCGTCGGGGAGCCGTGATGGCGAATCGTCATCTGCGCTCTCCGTTCTCATCGGACTATGCCGTTTGAGAGGTTTCTCCTTTGTTTGACCGTTACGAAGCCGGTGAACAGGCCGTATTGGTTCATATCTATTTTTCTCAGGAAAAAGATAGCGAAGATCTGAGTGAGTTTGAATCTCTGGTCTCCTCAGCAGGCGTGCAGGCGTTGCGCGTCATTACGGGTAGCCGTAAGGCACCACATCCCAAATACTTTGTTGGCGAGGGCAAGGCGCAAGAGATCGCCCAAGCTGTCGCCGAGACCGACGCCTCGGTGGTGCTGTTCGACCATCCGTTGTCGCCAGCGCAGGAACGTAACCTGGAGCGGCTATGTCAGTGCCGTGTCATCGATCGCACTGGGCTGATCCTGGATATCTTTGCCCAACGGGCACGTACCCATGAAGGTAAGTTGCAGGTCGAGCTGGCTCAGTTACGCCACTTAGCGACCCGCCTGGTGCGTGGCTGGACCCACCTGGAACGCCAGAAGGGGGGGATCGGCCTGCGTGGGCCGGGCGAGACGCAGTTGGAGACGGACCGTCGTCTGTTGCGCGATCGCATCCATTTGATCCTGGGGCGTCTGGAGAAGGTAGAGAAACAGCGCGAGCAGGGGCGCCGAGCACGAGTGCGCGCCGAGATCCCGACGGTTTCCTTGGTGGGGTATACCAACGCCGGCAAGTCGACGCTGTTTAATACCCTGACGACGGCCAGCGTCTATGCCGCCGATCAGCTGTTCGCCACGCTAGACCCCACCCTGCGTCGGGTCGAGGTCGATGATGTCGGGGCGACGGTATTGGCCGATACCGTCGGCTTTATCCGCCATTTACCGCACGATTTGGTCGCGGCCTTCAAGGCCACGTTGCTGGAAACCCGGCAGGCTTCACTTTTATTACACGTCGTTGATGCATCGGACGCGCGGGTCGATGAGAATATCAACGCGGTCAATACCGTACTGGCAGATATCGGGGCGGATGGCATCCCGGTGTTGTTGGTGATGAACAAGATCGACATGCTGCCGGACTTTGCGCCGCGTATCGATCGTGATGAAGAAAACCGTCCGTGGCGTGTCTGGGTATCGGCCCAGCAGGGCTGCGGGATGGATTTGATATTCCAGGCGTTAAGTGAACGTCTGGGCGGTGAGATCGCCAGCTATACGCTGCGTCTGCCGCCAGCGGCAGGGCGTTTGCGCAGCCGTTTTTACCAGCTTCAGGCAATCGAAAAGGAATGGATTGAAGAGGATGGCAGCATCGGACTCCAGGTCCGTATGCCGGTCGTTGACTGGCGTCGTCTCTGCAAGCAACAACAGGAATTGATAAGCTTTATCGTTTAGCAATTGCCTGCTAGATTGAGTCCTGAGGAACACCAATCAATGAAGAATGGAGCGAAGCATGGCGTGGAATCAGCCCGGTAATAACGGACAGAACCGCGACCCGTGGGGGAGCAGCAATAACAATGGCGGCAACTCCGGCGGAAACAATAATAAGGGGGGGCGCGACCAGGGGCCTCCGGATCTGGATGATCTGTTCCGTAAGATGAGTAAGAAGCTGGGCGGCCTCGGCGGAGGTAAAAGCAATGGCTCGGCGGGCGGCCCACGCTCATCGATCGGTGCGAAGAAGGTGGTCGGCCTCGCCGTAGCTGCCGTGGTGGTGATCTGGGCCGCCAGCGGTTTCTACACCATCAAGGAAGCGGAGCGTGGCGTCGTGACACGTTTTGGTAAGTTCAGCCATCTGGTGCAACCGGGCCTGAACTGGAAGCCGACCTTTATCGATGATGTTATCCCGGTGAACGTCGAGTCGGTGCGTGAACTGGCCGCCTCTGGGGTGATGCTCACCTCCGACGAGAACGTGGTGCGCGTCGAGATGAACGTACAATACCGGGTAACCAATCCGGAAGAGTACCTGTTTAACGTGACCAATGCCGATGACAGCCTGCGCCAGGCGACAGACAGTGCCCTGCGTGCGGTGATCGGCAAGTACACCATGGACACCATCCTGACGGAAGGGCGTACCGTTATCCGTAATGATACCCAGAAGGTGTTGGAGGAGATCATCCGTCCATACCATATGGGGATCACTATCCTGGACGTTAACTTCCAGGCCGCGCGCCCGCCGGAAGAGGTGAAGGCAGCCTTTGATGACGCCATCGCCGCGCGTGAGAACGAGCAGCAGTACATCCGTGAGGCAGAAGCCTACACCAACGAGGTGCAGCCGCGCGCCA
Source organism: Edwardsiella tarda ATCC 15947 = NBRC 105688 (assembly GCF_003113495.2). Classification (NCBI taxonomy): domain Bacteria; kingdom Pseudomonadati; phylum Pseudomonadota; class Gammaproteobacteria; order Enterobacterales; family Hafniaceae; genus Edwardsiella; species Edwardsiella tarda. Next base: position 3,191,595 of record NZ_CP084506.1, on the reverse strand, counting down.
ATGGTCAGGCACAGCGTATCCTGGAAGACGCCAAGGCGTATAAGGACCGTACCGTGCTTGAGGCCCAGGGTGAGGTCGGGCGTTTCTCTCGTCTGTTGCCGGAGTATAAGGCATCGCCGGAGATCACCCGTGAGCGTTTGTATCTGGAGACCATGGAGCGCGTATTGGGTCAAACCCGTAAGGTGCTGGTCGACGACAAGAGCAACAACCTGATGGTGCTGCCGTTGGATCAGATCATGCGTGGTGGCGATAAGGGCGCGGCGCAGACGAGCGACAGCAAGGATACCAGCCTGATCCGTCTCAACCCGCCGCAGGCCAGTAACAAATCGGCCAGCAGTAGCAGCAGTAGCACGGATAGCAGCGTGATGGACCAGCGTCGCGTCAACGCTCAGCGTAACGATACCACTCGTCTGGGGAGAGATTATTAATGCGTAAGTCTTTGTTAGTGATTCTCATCGTCGTGCTGGTCGCGTTGTATGCTTCTCTGTTCGTGGTACAAGAAGGGCAGCGCGGTATCGTGCTGCGCTTCGGTAAGGTGTTGCGTGATGACGAAAATAAGCCGCTGGTGTATGCGCCGGGTCTGCATCTGAAGATACCGTTTATTGAATCGGTGAAGATGTTGGACGCGCGTATCCAGACCATGGATAACCAGGCGGATCGCTTCGTGACCAAGGAGAAGAAGGATCTGATCGTCGACTCCTATATCAAGTGGCGTATCAGTGACTTCAGTCGTTACTACCTGGCGACGGGCGGTGGCGATATCTCTCAGGCCGAGGTGTTGCTGAAGCGTAAGTTTAGCGACCGTCTGCGTTCCGAGATTGGTCGTCTGGATATCAAGGATATCGTTACCGACTCACGCGGTAAGTTGATGGAAGATGTGCGCAATGCATTGAACACCGGTACGGTAGACGATGCGGCGGCCCCGACCGAAGCCGATGATGCCATCGCCAGCGCGGCGGCGCGTGTGGCGCGGGAGACGAACGGCAAGGCGCCGGCGGTCAACCCGAACAGCATGGCGGCCCTGGGGATCCAGGTGGTGGATGTGCGTATCAAGCAGATCAACCTGCCGACGGAAGTCTCCGACGCTATCTACCAGCGTATGCGTGCTGAGCGTGAGGCGGTAGCCCGCCGTCATCGCTCTCAAGGGCAGGAGGAGGCTGAGAAACTGCGCGCCACCGCCGACTACGAGGTAACGCGTACCCTGGCGGAAGCGGAGCGTGAAGGGCGTATCATTCGGGGTGAGGGGGATGCCGAGGCGGCTAAGCTGTTTGCCGATGCCTTCAGTAAAGATCCCGACTTCTTCGCCTTTATCCGTAGCCTGAAGGCCTATGAGAATAGCTTTAAGGCTGGCCAGGATGTGATGGTGCTGCGCCCGGATAGCGACTTCTTCAAGTACATGAAGTCACCGGATGGTAAAGGCAGCAAGTAAGCCGAATTATGACACCGCGAAGGGATGCCCATGGGCATCCCTTTTTTATGCTCTGGCGTATACCGCGGCGAGGGGCGAGAAGGGGCGACAAGAGGCATCTGGGGCTTTATTTGTGGCCCGCTTGGGTAATGTGCGGCTTGGAGGGATTCTCCGCCCTGCAAGGCGTCAGTCGTCCTAGGGACGCTATCGTGATCAGCCTCAGCGCACATGAGGCCTCCACGTATAGTGATGACCTCCTTGAAGGTCCTCTTGCTAACGTGGTTTGGTTCGTCCGACAACTATTCGCTATCGCCCCCTCTTGCCCGTAGACATGCGTTTATTGCCGGGTTCACCCCGCGGCGTTGGGCGTGTTTGATGTCGCGACTATTCCCAACGAGTCGGCCATGTGGTAAGCGTGCCGGCGTGTTGAGGGGGAATGGCGCATAAAAAGGGATACCCGTAGGTATCCCTGATGATGATGCGAAGCCTAGTGGTCAGGCGGTGGGCAATTGCCCGACATTGCGGCGCAGCGTCTTGCTCATCAGCAGACGCTCGGTCTTCACCGCCAGGGGCTTAAACAGGACCGACAGGCGTTCGATGGCCACCAGTACGATCAGGTATAGGGCGATGGCCTGTGTGGCATTGAGTACCGACATGTCCAGATTGGCACTGAGGAAGATCACCACCACATGTTGCAACAGCATGATGATATAGGCGCGCGAGGCGAGGCTGAGCAGAACCTGACTGACCTGCGGCCGGCTGAGCCAGGGGTGCAGCAGCTGGTAGAGCGCCTGGACGATGAAGAAGAAAGCCACGGCGAACAACAGACTCACCGGCGCCAGGGGGAATAGCACCTCACGCACCGTCTGGTGGCTGAGATGTGCCCAGGTGACGCCGGCGGTGATCAACAACCCAGCCAGCAGCGCCAATGGGCGAGCGTAACGGGTAAACTGGATCTGCAGATGGATAAACAGCATCCCGAAGGTGAAGTCACTGATACGCACCTGCGCCGACCAATAGGGATTCGTGACGCGGGTATCATAGGCGGCCAGTGTGATGGCGACGGTAGCCAGCATGGTCCACATCGGGTAGCGTACCATAGCGCGGTAAATCAATGGTGAGATGGCATACAACAGAATGATGCACCCGATAAACCACTCCCCGGTGAAATAGACCGTCTTGATCTCATACACCCCGTGCAGGTAATGGTCGAAGCCGAGTACCGAGGGCAACATATCCAGCACTGATCGGCTACCGCTCGGCCCGACCTCGGCCAGCGGATTATTGGGGTAAATGAAGAAGGCGCTCAGTGCCAACAGCAGTAGCGCCATACCAAAATAGGCGATGTTGTAAGGGATCAACACCGAATAGACGCGTCGCAGGTAATACTCGCCGGCCGCATATTTGCGTAGCGACAGGTAGGCCAGCGCGCCCGAGATCATAAAGAAAAATGAGACACCCAATCGGCCGATGCCTGCGGTCAGATACTCACGCGGGAAGGTCAGCACGCTGCTGGTATCGAACATATAACTATAGTGCGAGGTGATCACGAAGAGCACCGATACGACGCGCAAAATGTCAAAGAAGTGGTTGCGCCCTGGTTTCATTTCGCCTCCTGAAAAAAGTTGGCGGATTATAGCGGATGTTATGCCATATTGGCTAAGGAGTGTTCTGAAAATTACGCCGTGCGTAGGCATGGCGGGCTAAGCACGTGGAGTTTGGCGTTCTGTGCTTCCAATTATAGAATCGCGCACCTTATTCAGACACTCGGCCCGAGGGGTCGTTCACGGGGGAAAGATGAATTCGACGATTTGGATGGCGTTGGCGCTGGTATTGGTAGTCGAGGGGTTGGGGCCAATGCTTTTTCCGCAGGCATGGCGGCGAATGATCGCCACCATGACGCAGTTGCCTGATGGATTATTGCGCCGTTATGGCGGTGGTCTAGTGGTTGCCGGGCTGGTGATCTACTACATGTTGCGTAGTCGCCTCGGTGGATGATATGTCAGACAAAATTTGCGCAATCGTGTGCGAAAAAGAGCTGAAAGCTGAAAAGTGAGATGGTAGAATCCATTTTTAACAACGTGGTGAATAGCTAAAATGGGTAAGAACGTCGTCGTACTGGGCACCCAATGGGGTGACGAAGGTAAAGGTAAGGTCGTAGACCTCCTAACTGAACGGGCCAAGTATGTTGTACGCTATCAGGGCGGGCACAACGCGGGCCATACGCTAGTCATTAACGGTGAAAAAACCGTTCTGCATCTGATTCCCTCAGGCATTCTGCGCGAAAACGTCGTCAGCATCATCGCCAATGGCGTGGTTTTGGCGCCGGACGCGCTGCTGCGTGAAATGACCGAGCTGGAAGCACGCGGTGTGCCGGTGCGTGAGCGCCTGCTGCTGTCTGAAGCCTGTCCGCTGATCCTGCCGTATCATGTCGCGCTGGACAATGCGCGCGAGAAAGCGCGTGGCGCCAAGGCCATCGGCACCACCGGTCGTGGTATCGGCCCGGCCTATGAAGACAAGGTCGCTCGCCGTGGTCTGCGCGTGGGTGATCTGTTCGATAAAGAGAGCTTCGCCGTCAAGCTGAAAGAGATTATGGAATACCATAACTTCCAGCTGGTGAACTACTACCATGTCGACGCCGTCGACTACCAGAAGGTGCTGGATGAGGTGATGGCGGTAGCCGACCTGTTGACCAGCATGGTTGTCGATGTCGCCGATCTGCTGAACAAAGCCCATCGTAACGGTGACTATGTGATGTTCGAAGGCGCCCAGGGCACCTTGCTGGACATCGATCATGGTACCTATCCGTATGTTACCTCCTCCAACACGACCGCGGGTGGCGTGGCGACCGGTTCAGGTATTGGTCCGCGTTGCGTGGATTACGTGCTGGGGATCGTGAAGGCGTACTCTACCCGTGTGGGCGCGGGTCCGTTCCCGACCGAACTGTTCGACGAGGTGGGTGACTTCCTGTGCGAGAAGGGTAACGAATTTGGCGCGACAACTGGCCGTCGTCGCCGTACCGGCTGGTTGGATGCGGTCGCCGTACGTCGTGCCGTCGAGTTGAACTCGCTGTCGGGGTTCTGCCTGACGAAGTTGGACGTGCTGGATGGTCTGGATGAAGTGAAGATCTGCGTCGGCTATCGTCTGCCGGATGGTCGCGAAGTGGATGTGACGCCACTGGCCGCCGAAGGCTGGGAAGGCATCGAGCCGATCTACGAAGTCATGCCGGGTTGGAAAGAGAGCACCTTCGGCGTGAAGAGCCGTGATGGCTTGCCGCAGGCGGCGCTGGACTACATCAAGCGTATCGAAGACGTTACTGGGGTACCGGTTGATATCATCTCTACCGGTCCGGATCGTGCGGAAACCATCGTTCTGCGCCATCCGTTCGACGCTTAAGCGCGTCGTACCGTCGTTAACAAACCGGCCTATGGGCCGGTTTGTTGTTTTCGCCTCCGCGTATCGGCTCAATCCTCGCCGATATCACTAAATAAATTAGTCGCTTTCATCTGGCTGGTTTATTATCCAGTATAGGTAGTCTCCCTAACGATTCAGGCACCTTGAGAACGTGTGTTGTTATGGAGTCTAGCCTAGTTCCCCTCCCTCGCCTCGCGCGATCTACCGTATCCGTGAGCGGTGGGGGCGTTCTCCTCGCCGTGACGAGGCGTGGTGGTGTACGCCAGGCCGACCCTTCTCCACGACTCACCGCCGATGCGGTGTGATAAATAGAGGTATTCGTGCAGTTAACCAGTTTTACCGATTTTGGCTTGCGCGCCCTGGTGTATATGGCCGCCTTGCCAGAGGGGCAGATGACCAGCATCAGCCAAGTGACGGAAGTCTATGGCGTGTCGCGTAATCACATGGTCAAGATAATCAACCAGCTTAGTCGGGCCGGCTTTGTCGCCGCGGTACGCGGTAAGAATGGCGGTATCCGCCTCGGGCGTCCGGCTAGCGAGATCCGCATCGGTGACGTGGTGCGTGAGCTGGAGCCGTTGACACTGGTTAACTGTTCGCAGTCGTTTTGCCATATCACGCCGGCGTGCCGGTTGAAGCCTGTGCTACAGCGTGCGACGGAAGCCTTCTTGGCAGAGTTGGATAAATGCACCTTGGCCGACCTGATAGAACATAACTCACCGCTTTATAAACTGCTGCTGGTCTAGTCCCGCGGCAGCATGCTGATGACAACGGAGGAACCCCAATGTCACAAGATCCCTATCTGGAACGCGAAGCCGAAAAATACGCCTCCCCGATCCCCAGTCGTGAATTTATTCTGATGCACCTGGCCAAGCGCGAGAAGCCGGTCAGCCGTGAGGAGCTAGCGCAGGAGTTAGCGCTGACCAGTGACGATGATCTGGAGGCGCTGCGCCGCCGACTACGCGCCATGGAGCGCGATGGGCAGCTGATTTTTACCCGCCGCCAGTGTTACGCCTTACCGGAACGTCTCGATCTGATCAAAGGTACGGTGATCGGCCACCGCGATGGCTTTGGTTTCCTGCGTTGTGAAGGGCAGAAGGATGATCTCTACCTGTCGCCGGAACAGATGAAGATGTGCATGCATGGCGACGTGATCTTGGCCCAGGTGACCGGCAGCGATCGGCGCGGGCGCAAGGAGGTTCGTGTCGTGCGCGTGCTGGAGCCACGTGCAGGCCTGATCGTTGGGCGTTACTTTACCGACGCGGGTACCGGGTTTGTGGTGCCGGATGATGGCCGCCTAAGCTTCGATATTTTGATCCCTGCCGAGGCGATCGCCGGTGCCCGGATGGGCTACGTGGTGGTGGTCGAGCTGACCCAGCGCCCAACGCGTCGGACCAAGGCCGTCGGCAAGATTGTCGAGGTACTGGGCGACAACATGGGGACCGGCATGGCGGTGGATATCGCACTGCGTAGCCATGAAATTCCTCATACTTGGCCGGAGCAGGTTGAGCGCCAGGTGGCCGATCTCAGCGAACAGGTACCGGAGGAAGCCAAGGTCGGGCGCGTGGATCTGCGCGATCTACCGCTGGTGACCATCGATGGCGAGGACGCACGCGACTTTGATGACGCGGTGTATTGCGAGAAGAAGCGTGGTGGCGGTTGGCGCCTGTGGGTCGCCATCGCCGATGTCAGCTACTATGTACGCCCCAACACCGCGCTGGACCACGAGGCGCGTAGCCGTGGTAACTCCGTCTATTTCCCCTCTCAGGTGGTACCGATGCTGCCGGAGGTGCTCTCCAATGGGCTATGCTCGCTTAACCCACAGGTCGATCGCCTGTGCATGGTATGCGAGATGACCATAGCCGCCAGTGGGCGCCTCTCCTCCTATAAGTTTTACGAGGCGGTGATGAGCTCTCATGCGCGTCTGACCTACACCAAGGTGGCGCACATCTTGGCTGGCGACCAGGAGTTGCGTGAGCACTATCATGCGTTGGTCAAGCCGCTAGAAGAGTTGCATGCTTTGTATAAGGCGTTGGATCATGCCCGTGAGCAGCGCGGCGGGATCTCTTTCGAGACGGAAGAAGCCAAGTTTATCTTTAACGCCGAGCGGCGCATCGAGCGCATCGAGCCGACGGTTCGCAACGACGCGCATAAGCTGATCGAAGAATGTATGATCTTGGCCAACATTTCGGCGGCGCGCTTTATGGAGAAATACCACGAGCCGGCGCTGTTCCGTATTCATGACAAGCCCAGCGAAGACCATGTGATGGCGCTGCGCACCGTCCTGGCGGAGCTGGGGCTCTCCCTGGGCGGCGGGACACAGCCGGAGCCGAAGGATTATGCGCTGTTGATGGATCAGGTCGCCGATCGTCCCGATCACGAGATGTTGCAGACCATGTTGCTGCGCTCGATGAAGCAGGCGGTCTACGATCCGGAGAACCGCGGCCACTTCGGGTTGGCGCTACAGGCCTATGCGCATTTCACCTCGCCGATCCGCCGTTATCCTGACCTGTCGTTGCACCGCGGCATCAAGTATCTGCTGGCGCGTGAGCAGGGGCGTACGGAGCGCTGGACACCGAGCGGTGGCTGGCACTACCACGTGGAGGACATGCTGCAGCTGGGGGAACACTGCTCGATGACCGAACGGCGCGCCGATGAGGCGACCCGTGACGTCTCCGATTGGTTGAAGTGTGACTTCATGCAGGACCACGTCGGTCAGACCTATGGTGGCATCATTACCAGCGTGACCGGCTTCGGCTTCTTTGTACGCCTGGACGATCTGTTTATCGATGGGCTGGTACATGTTTCGACGCTGGATAATGACTACTACCGTTTCGACCAAGTGGGGCAGCGCCTGATCGGCGAGTCCTCTGGGCAGGTTTATCGCCTGGGTGACAAGGTCGAGGTGAAGGTGGATGCGGTACATCTGGATGAGCGTAAGATTGACTTCGCGCTGATTTCGACGGCACGTGGTGTACGCGGCGCGGGCAAGACGGCGCGCGTCAAGGCGAAGCAGACCGCCAACGGTAAAGAGAAGAAGCCATCGCGTGCTGCACGACGCGGTGGTAAGATGCCGGCCAATTTTGAGCCAGATGGTGCTTTCCGTCGTGGCGATGCTGCGACGCCCGCCAAGAAAGGGAAGGGCAACGGCAAGAGTAAGAAGCCGTCGGCGCAGACGCGTAAAATTGCCGCCGCCACCAAGGCGAAGCGGGCACGCAACAAGAGCGCTGGCTAAGCCGGTGCGTCATACGGGCGGCTTGGCCGCCGCCCATCGACCCATCTAACGCCGGCCCCTTATGGGGCCGGCGATGAGTAATAAATCTGACGATTATGAGTGAAATCATTTACGGCATTCACGCCGTCAAAGCCCTGTTGGAGCGCGATCCGCAGCGTTTCTTAGAAGTATTTGTCATGAAGGGCCGCGAGGATCGTCGCCTGCTGCCGCTGTTACAACAGTTGGAGGAGGGCGGCATTCGGGTACAGGTCGCCCAGCGCCAATGGCTGGATGAGAAGGTGGAGGGTGCCGTACACCAAGGCATCGTGGCACGCGTCAAACCGGGCCGGCAATATCAGGAGAACGATTTGCCCGATCTGCTCGCCTCGTTGGATCATCCGCCATTCCTACTGATCCTCGATGGCGTGACCGACCCGCATAACCTGGGCGCCTGCTTGCGTAGCGCCGATGCCGCAGGCATCGATGCGGTGATCGTGCCGCGCGATCGCTCCGCGCAACTGAACGCGACCGCTAAGAAGGTCGCTTGTGGGGCGGCAGAGAGCGTGCCGTTGATCCGGGTGACCAATCTGGCTCGGACTATGCGCCTGTTGCAAGAAGAAAATATCTGGATCATCGGCACGGCCGGCGAAGCGGATCACTCGCTGTATCAGAGCAAGATGGCGGGCGCGATGGCGTTAGTGATGGGCGCCGAGGGCGATGGTATGCGCCGTCTGACGCGTGAGCATTGCGACGAATTGATCAGTATCCCGATGGCGGGAAGCGTGTCTTCGCTTAACGTCTCGGTCGCCACGGGGATCTGCCTGTTTGAGGCGGTTCGCCAGCGTAGCGCGGCGCGTTGATCGACGATGGGGCGCCGGCTTGCTGGCGCCCTGAGAGTCCGACGCCGCTCTCTTAGCGGTAGAGTGCCGCTGTTGCCCGCCATCCCATTTGCCCCTCCTCCTCGCGCATACTCAGGATCCGGTAGTAACTGGCGCCGCGCCGATCGGCTTGGTGCGCGATGGTGCGCTCCACATCCTGCGGATCGCCGAGAATACCTTGTAACGAGAGTAAGTCCATCTGGTTGAAATCGGTGACCTGATCAGCCTGCGCATACTCGGCCGATTGTGCAGCGGTACCGATCAGACCGATAGAGAGCAGTAATGATGTGAGTAGCGGAGAACGACTCATGGCACCTCCCGGTTCTAGCCCGTCCAGCGGGGGAACTTTGGCTGCGCGATACCTCCTCATACCACACCTAAGAGTGCGAACGCGGCCAAAAAATCTACACGACTGGTTTATAATGAAACAGCGGGTGTAGATTTTTATTGGCGTTATGTAAACTTTGTTAAAAACAGTCGATTAGCGGTAAAGCGTTGCCACGCTGTACCACTGCCCCGGTACCGACGTCTCCTGCAGCATCACGATATAGTAGTAGCGTGCTCCGGCGGCATCCGCTCGCTGCTGGATCACTTCCTGCACGTTCATCGGGCTGCCATATACGCTGGCAGTGATGTTCCACATCTTGCTCAATCCTTCGGTCTGGTCGCGGCGGAGCTCTTGGGCGTGGCCGGCGATCGGCGGCGGCGGCGGGAAGGGTTTACCCTCCATCACGCTGCAGGCGCTTAACAGCAGGGGCAATAGTAGGGCCAGAGTCAGTTTATCGATCTTCATGGGGTTTATCCGTCGGCTGAGAAAAGGGGTGAGGCTGCGATTATTTTAGCGCCGCTTGTCGGGGATTGCCCGGGGAAATCGGCGTCGCTGAGTGAGGTGCAGGAGACTTGCCTAGGCGACGGCTTCGGGCGATGATGCCAGCCTTATCTCTATTGCCTTGGAGCCAATGTATGGTGGAGATGTTCGAGCAGACGGTTGCCGGTATCCCTGTGTTGCATGCTGCGCCTGCGGGTCAGCGCGAGATGCCATTACCGACGATATTTTTCTATCATGGTTTCACCTCCTCGAAGGAGATGTACTCCTACTTCGGCTATGCGCTGGCCGCCGCCGGTTTCCGTGTACTGCTGCCCGAGGCCGATGGACATGGCCAGCGTTATGACGGTGATGCTCGTCGCCGCTTGGCTCATTTCTGGGATATTTTGCAGAGTAATATCGATGAACTCCCGCTGCTGTATGACCATTTCCAGAGCGCGGGTCTGATCCTCGATGGGCGTGTCGGCGTGGCGGGAGCCTCGTTGGGGGGCATGACGGCCTTGGGGGCCAAGGCACGCTATCCCTGGCTGCGCGCCACGGCCAGCTTTATGGGGTCGGGTTTTTACCTGTCGTTATCACAGCACCTTTTCCCCCGTGACTATCAACCGACGGAGGCGGATCATGAGTGGGTGCAGCAACGGGTCGCGGCACTTGCCGAGTATGATGTCAGCGAGCGCTTGGCACAGTTGGCGGATCAGCCGTTGCTGATCTGGCATGGGCTGGCCGACGATCTGGTCCCGGCCGATGAGAGCCAGCGCTTAGTCCAGGCGTTGGCGGCGCGTGATTTGATGGGGCAGGTTCGCTTCATCACCGCGCCGGGTATTGCCCATAAGATCACCACGTCGGCCTTGACGCAAGGCGTCGCATTTTTCCGTGAAAAGCTATGATGCAACGCCGCGCCAGATGGCGCGGCGGATGGGGAGGCGGGGACGTCAGTGATATAGCACGGCGCTGACGTGGATTTGCCCATTGGCAAGGGGTTCGTGGATGGCGATGATCTGATAGTAGGCGGCACCCTCGGTGGCGGCCTGCGCACGGATATCGGCCATAGCATCCTGCACGTTGATGACATCATGATTAACGCTGATGACGGCGAACTCTCGTGCCATCAGCGCGTTTCCCTGGTTGCCGCTAATCTCGCTGGCGGCGTTGGCGGTCACGCTCAGTCCGAGCAGACACAGCGTGAGCAAAAGGCGGGAGGTTTTCATCGGAGGCTCCTTACGGATCATATCCGTCGCGTTTATTGAGCATCGTCCTGATGAGTTGTGATGACTATCACGTTCTTGTCACCCATTTTTAATTCTAGCAGCTTTTCTACGCTTTTCCGGGGGCGTCGTACGCCATGGTCTACAGTGTGCCGTAATTAATTTGCACCATGGCTTGAGTTTCCTTGCTGTCGTCAGTATTATGACGCGTCATTTTTCAGCCGCCCACAAATACGTTCCTTGCCTCCATGGGCTGCGGCTGACCCCGACAGGAGGCTGAATAATCCGTAAGGAGCAATTTCGATGCGTCATTACGAAATCGTTTTTATGGTTCATCCTGACCAGAGCGAACAAGTTCCGGGCATGATCGAGCGTTATACTGGTGCCATCACTGGCGCAGAAGGCAAGATCCACCGTCTGGAAGATTGGGGCCGCCGTCAGCTGGCTTACCCGATCAATAAACTGCACAAAGCCCACTACGTTCTGATGAACGTTGAAGCTCCGCAGGAAGTGATCGATGAGCTGGAAACAAACTTCCGCTACAACGACGCCGTTATCCGCAGCATGGTTATGCGTACTAAGCACGCTGTAACCGAAGCTTCTCCGATGGTTAAAGCGAAAGACGAGCGCCGTGAGCGTCGCGAAGATTTCGCTAACGAAACCAGCGAAGAAACCGAAGCTGGGGATTCTGAAGAGTAATTGTCGCTATGACCGCTAATCGTCTGGTGCTGGCTGGCACGGTGTGCAAAGTCCCCATACGAAAGGTCAGTCCTTCCGGCATTCCTCACTGTCAGTTCGTGCTTGAGCATCGATCGCAACAGCAGGAAGCCGGACTCAGCCGACAAGCATGGTGCAGAATGCCCGTGATTGTCAGCGGAGAGGGATTAGTGGCAATAACCCACAGATTAACGGTCGGCAGCGCACTACGTGTGCATGGCTTCGTCAGTTGCCATATGGGCCGTAATGGCCTGAACAAGTTAGTGCTGCATGCCGAGCAGATTGAATTGATTGATTCTGGAGACTAGCCAAATGGCACGTTATTTCCGTCGTCGCAAGTTCTGCCGTTTCACCGCGGAAGGCGTTCAAGAGATCGACTATAAAGACATCGCTACGCTGAAAAACTACATCACCGAAAGCGGTAAGATCGTACCGAGCCGTATCACCGGTACCCGTGCAAAATACCAGCGTCAGCTGGCTCGTGCTATCAAGCGCGCACGCTACCTGTCCCTGCTGCCGTACACTGATCGCCATCAGTAATCGGCTGCGTTGTCAATTAACGACTTTTGAGAGGATAAGGTAATGCAAGTTATTCTGCTTGATAAAGTAGCAAACCTGGGTAGCCTGGGTGATCAGGTTAACGTTAAAGCAGGTTATGCTCGTAACTTCCTGGTTCCGACCGGCAAAGCTGTTCCGGCTACCAAGAAAAACATCGAGTTCTTCGAAGCTCGTCGCGCCGATCTGGAGGCCAAACTGGCTGACACTCTGGCCGCTGCCGAAGCCCGCGCTGCGAAGATCAATGAACTGGCCACCGTTACTATCGCGTCCAAAGCGGGCGACGAAGGTAAACTGTTCGGTTCTATCGGTACCCGTGACATCGCCGATGCAGTGACCGCTGCCGGTGTTGCTGTTGCGAAAAGCGAAGTTCGCCTGCCGAATGGCGTGCTGCGTACCCTGGGTGATCACGAAGTTCACTTCCAGGTTCACAGCGACGTATTCGCTCAGCTGAACGTGGTTGTTGTTGCTGAGTAATCAACTCTCGCAATGACCTGAAACGCCGGCCTTGTGCCGGCGTTTTGTTTTTTTAGCCTGCCACCCAGCGACCTCATGGCGTACACTCTGCTCTTAAATGGGCATCACGTGGAGGCAACATCATGGCACCGATCAGGCTGCTGCGGGTGTATGACGTTCAGGCACCCTTTCCCCCCCATACCTTTCTTACCGATCGTCTCTGGCCGCGCGGCATCGCAAAGGCACGCCTCGAGGGTGTCTGTTGGCTGAAGGCGGTGGCACCCTCGACGGCATTACGCCAAGCGTTTCATCATGCGACGTTGGATTGGCCGGGCTTTGTCGCGCGTTATCGGGATGAATTGGCGGCGGCGCCGGAGACCTGGCAGCCGCTGGTGCAATTGCTGCACCAGGGCGAGGCGATCACCTTGCTCTATGGCAGTCGCGATAGCCATTGTAATCAGGCCGTGGCGTTGCGCGACTGGTTGTTGGAACAGATCAAGGCAGACGCGTAAAACTGCCATCGAGGGTCCGGCGGAAGGTGACTTGTTGATTCGCCGTGGTCTCGATTTTCAATGCCTGGATCTGTCCTTGGGCGTTGTGGCGGATCAGGACATGTTGCCCGGCCTTGAGGTTGCTTAGTGGCCGATCCTCACCCTCGACGCGGGCCATGGCGAAGGCATCGGTGACATCGAGATTATGATCGCGTAGCAATTGTGCCAGGGTTTGTCCCGGCTGGATCAGATACTCTTGCCAGGCAGTCTGCTCCGGCGTGGGCTCCGCCTCTTGCAGTTCGGCTTGCATCGGTTCCGTGTCGACACTCCGTTCGACCGGGAAGGCGGATGGCGCAGGATCGGCTGCCGGCCACAATAGCGCCAGCAGCAGTAGGGTGGCGGCGGCGATGATCCCGCGACGGTGGAAGGCGGGTAATGGTGACATCCAGCCGAACTGATCCGGCAGGTGCCAGAGGGTAACGAGTTCCGTTCGGCCCCATTGCCAGCTACGCCGGAGATCATCGGGACCTACTCGTAGGGTGGGGCGGCTCAAGCGTGAGCGCAGACGTAACCATTGCGTCCGGCTGAAGAGTGCATCATAGCCGGGACTCTTACTCTTTTTGGGCGCAATTCTGCCCATGTTAACCTCACTCGCGTGATAGGCCGCGCCATCCGGGCCATACTCAGCCTAGTGGCTCCGAAGTGGCATAAATAGGATAACAATCCGAAAAATCACCGTGATCGCCAGAGATGGTGATGGCGACAATAGCGAGGCGGTCATTGTTTCTTTTTCGCTGACAAAAGTCACCCTTATCGCGACAACATTTTACCCATCGCAACGGCGCTGCTATGCTGCGCGTTCTACTTTCTGTGACGAAAAGGAAACATCATGTCGACCCCGGCTTTTGACAGTATAGAAGCGCAAGCAAGTTATGGTATCGGTCTTCAGGTCGGTCAGCAGCTCAATGAGTCTGGCCTGCAGGGTTTACAGCCGGAGGCGTTGCTGGCAGGTCTGCGCGATGCGATGGAAGGGAATGCGCCGGCAGTGCCGGTTGAGACAGTACATCGCGCACTGCGTGAGATCCATGAGCGCGCCGATGCGGTGCGTCGTGAGCAGCAGAAGGCATTGGCCGAAGCCGGTGAGCGCTTTCTCGCCGAGAATGCACAGCAGGACGATGTGACCGTGACGGAATCCGGTTTACAGTTCAAGGTGTTGAAGCAGGGTGAAGGCGCCATCCCCTCTCGTCAGGATAAGGTGCGTGTGCACTATACGGGTCGCCTGGTCGACGGTACGGTATTCGATAGCTCCGAGCAGCGTGGCGAGCCGGCGGAGTTCCCGGTCGGTGGCGTGATCGCAGGCTGGATCGAGGCGCTGAGCATGATGCCGGTCGGTTCTCGCTGGCAGCTGTACATCCCGCATCAGCTGGCCTATGGCGAGCGTGGTGCCGGTGCCGCGATCGCACCGTATAGCGCGTTGATTTTCGACGTCGAGCTGTTGGATATCCTCTAAGGGTTTCTGCCAGCGAGGAAACGGGGCCGGCGTGGTACGGCCCCGTTTTTTTTGGCCGTTTTAGCTACCCGCGAGCGCACGAGGAAACAGTAGATTATTTTCCAGGCTGATGTGCGCCATTAGGTCATCAACCAGCTCGTTAATACCGGCATATAGGGCTCGCCAGGTGGTACAAGCGCCCTGTGGCGGCGTCATGTTATCCGTCAGGAAGCGGATGACGTCGAGTAGTTCTCCTGCGTCACGATGCTCATGCTCCATGACCGAGATCGGTCCCTGGCAACGCGCTCCCTCCCCCTGTTCGATCAGCGGAAATAGAATACGCTCCTCCTTCATCATATGACTGTCCAACTCCTGGCGTAGTGAGTCAAGCTGCTTGGCCAACCCGCGCGGGCAGCCAACCTTATCGGCATGCACCTGTTCGACCTTCTGTGCCATCAACGCCAATTCGGGAAGCTGTTCGCGGTGGCGTTGATGATAACGGCTAACGATGAAGGCGGTCAGTTCCGCCAGGGGGGCCTGTTGCCAGTCTCGCTGAGTAGAGGGGTGGTGTTCCAACTCGGCCAGTTGACGCTCCAGGGCGTCTAAATCTAGAGCGTGACGGGCTGCCGCACGCTGAAGGGTTTGTTTACCGCCACAACAAAAATCTAATTGGTACTGGCGGAAGAGGCGTGTGGCACGAGGGATGCTGATGGCGAGTTCACCGAGCGGGCGATCGCGATAGGTCATGATGGACTCCTTAGGGTAATTGCATAAGTTGTATTTTAAATGCAATTTAGTTTCGATGCCATCCCTGTTGATGACGTGCAGTGAAATTGCCGTAGCATGGAGAGGAAATTACGCGGTACGCTGGCGTTTATTGTTGGTAAAACCGATGATGAACGGTATGGGTGCGTCCATACCGTCAGGCACGACGGAGGGTGAAAGGGCGTGTCATCGTCACGTTTAACTCAGAGGGAGGGAAGCGTATGTTAGAACAGGTGTGTCAGCTAGCGCGTGCGGCAGGTACAGAGATTATGGCGGTGTATCAGGGCTCGCAGCCGTTAGACTTGGCCTATAAGGGGGATGACTCGCCGGTGACGGCGGCCGATTTAGCGGCACATGCGCTGATTAAGCAGGGTCTGGCACAGATTGCGCCACACATCCCTCTGTTGTCAGAAGAGGCACCGCCGGCATGGGCACAGCGGCGTGACTGGCAGCGTTATTGGCTGGTGGATCCGTTGGACGGGACTAAAGAGTTTCTGCAACACAATGGCGAGTTTACCGTTAACATTGCCCTGATCGAGCAAGGTGTGCCAACGTTGGGTGTGGTCTATGTTCCCGTGAGCGGGGTACTGTATGCCGCCAGTGAGGGCAAGGCTTGGAAGGAGCTGGATGGCGTGCGCATGGCGATCAGTGTGCGCAATGTGGCGCCGCCGGTGGTGGTGATTAGCCGCTCGCATGGTGACGCGGAGTTGACGGACTATCTGCAACAGTTGGGTGAGCATAAGACGATGATGGTCGGATCATCGCTGAAGTTCTGCCTGGTGGCGGAAGGTGCGGCTCAGCTTTATCCCCGCTTTGGGCCGACGCATGTTTGGGATACCGCGGCGGGTCATGCCATCGCTCAGGCGGCAGGCGCTCAGGTACGTGATTGGCAAGGTAAAACGTTGGACTACACACCGGCCGAGTCGTTGCTTAATCCGGGATTCCGCGTCTCATTATATTGATACCGTCTACGCTCGGCGTGCTCCCCTCGCTGAGGGGCGAGACGCGCCGGGCAAGTGTCGCGCCCAGGGCTACCCTTGTGCGCTTTCCTTCTCGTCGCGCCAATCGGTGCGACAGTGAGATATTCCGATTTTCCTCTAGAAAGCGCGATTAACGATATATAAATATAAAAAATCCTATTACTTTTTGCATACCATTCTGTCAGCTAAGGTAAATTTAGCGAAATATTCGGCTCTGTTTGCACTAATCATAGGTAAAGCTGTCTATAGTTAACGTCCATCGTGCGCTGCGCTCGTGTGCCGTTTTGGCAGAGGAAAGGTTGCCTTACTACGAGCGTGATAGAGGGAGAAATAAAAATGAAAATCTTTCAGCGGTATAACCCGCTGTTGGTCGCTAAATACGTCAAGACGCTATTTCGTGGTCGTCTTTACATTCATGGTATCGGCGCCTTTGAATTTGATATGGGACGTATTCTGTTGCCGAAGGTACGTGATAAACGCCATCTCAGTGTGATGTCGGAGATTAACCGCCAGGTCGTGCGCCTACAGGCGGAGATGGCCTGAGGCGCAGTCAGTCAGATTGCGTCGAGAGGAGAGTGAGGCGGCCATGCCGCCTGCAGATTATTTTACTGCCGGTTGAGAGGATTCGCTCTCGTTGCCCGCTTCGTCGGGCTGGCTGGCGGGGAGACGCTCCGCGAGGCGCGTGACCAGCAGCTGATCGATCTTATAGCTGTCGATATCCACTACCTCGAATTTATACCCCGCGTATTTGACCGCGTCGGTACGTTTCGGGATCTTGCGCAGCATATACATCATGAAACCGCCGATGGTTTCGTAGTTACTGGACTGGGGAAACTCCTCGATATCCAGTACGCGCATCACGTCATCGATCGGGGTGACGCCCTCGACCAACCATGAGTTTTCGTCACGGGCAATGATTTGCTCCTCCTGCCCTTGGCCGACCAGATCGCCCATCAGGGTGGTCATGACATCATTGAGCGTGATTACCCCGACCACCAAGGCATACTCGTTCAGGATGACGGCAAAGTCTTCCCCCGCATTCTTAAAGCTTTCCAACGCTTCGGAGAGTGTCAGGGTATCCGGCACGATCAACACGTTACGGATTTGCACTCCACTGCTGAGCACCAGACTCTGGTTGCCGAGTACACGGTTAAGCAGATCCTTGGAGTCGACATAACCCACGACGTGGTCAATGGCGCCATCACAGACTAAGAACTTGGAGTGAGGATGGGTCGATACCTTCTCCTTGATGCCCTCTTCGCTCTCGCTCAGGTCGAAGTAGATGATGCTCTCACGCGGTGTCATCGAGGAGGGAACAGTACGTGACTCTAGCTCAAATACATTCTCGATGATCTCGTGCTCTTGCTTACGCAACACACCGGCCAGCGCACCGGCCTCGACCACGGCATAGATATCGTCTGGGGTAATATCATCCTTACGCACCATGGGGATCTTGAACAGGCGGAAGATGAGGTTAGCCAGGCCGTTAAAGAACCACACCAACGGGCGGAACAGTAACAGGCAGAAACGCATCGGGTTGACAATCCGTACGGCCACCGCTTCGGGGGATATCATACCGATGCGCTTCGGTGTCAGGTCGGCGAACAGGATGAAACTGCCGGTGACTAACACGAAGGAGCAGATAAAGCTGGCTTGTTGGGAAACATCCAGCGGCATAAAGCGGTCGAACAACAGGCGAAAAGTCGGCGAGAACGCGGCATCACCGACGATACCACCGAGGATGGCGACGGCATTGAGGCCGATCTGCACCACGGTAAAGAAGTAGCCGGGCTGCTCTTGTAACGCCATGACGCGCGCCGCGTTGATATCGCCCTCGTCCGCCATGGTTTTCAGCTTCATCTTGCGTGAGGCGGCCAGAGATATTTCCGAGATCGAGAAAAAGGCACTGATCGCGATCAGTATAATAATCAGTAAGATACTGTTTAACATAATCTATCCGTATTAACCGGGAACGGTCCGGGAGGCCGGAAAGGCGGTGTGACGCCATCAGGAATATTGTGTATTGGGGCCGGTAGAGGATCCCCCCGGAGTTTACCGGGTTGTATCATCAAACCCGGGTCAGACAGCGCGCCAGATCGGATGGCTGGGCGCAGTATGACCCGGTTAGTATAGCAGGAGCAACAAGCAACCAGCTAGTGGTGAAAATCTACCCGTTAGCTATCTAACTCTTTGCTATGGCACTGATTAGGAGGGCATCTTCCTCTTATTCGGGTAGACATACGCCGATGCCGCCCAAACCACAATACCCTTGCGGGTGCTTATACAGGTACTGTTGATGTTCCTCTTCGGCATAGTAGAAGGGGCCCGCGGGCGTGATCTCGGTCGTAATGGGGCGGAGATCGCCCGCCTGCCGCATCGCCTGAGTAAATCGTATACGGCTGTCCTGCGCGGCTTGCTGCTGCTGTGGCGTCAGCGGGAATAACGCCGAACGGTATTGGTTACCAATGTCGTTGCCTTGGCGCATGCCTTGAGCTGGATCGTGGTTTTGCCAGAATAGGCGCAGCAGCGCCGGGTAGTCGATATGCGCCGGATCGAATACCACGCGTACCGTCTCGGCGTGACCGGTTTGCCCGCTACAGACCTCGCGATAGGTGGGGTTAGGCGTCAAGCCACCGCTGTAGCCAGCGGCGGTGCTATATACACCAGGCTGTTGCCAGAATAGGCGCTCAACCCCCCAGAAACAGCCCATAGCGAAGAGCGCCTCTTCCATACCGGCAGGGACGCCGTACAACGCATGGCCGTTAACCGCATGCTGTGGGGTAATGATCATCGCTTGGCTACGTCCGGGCAGCGCCTGGGCGGGGGTCAGCGGTAAGCTATCGTGATCGTTGTGCAAAATATCCTCCAAACGCTAATAAATAGGCAGTTGAACGGCGAAAAATCTGAAAACGTACACGGAGCCGTCATCTATGAGAGGTTAATCGTTGTATTGTGGAAAACAGTCTAATCTCGAATAATCATGATTTTCCTGTTTCGTTGTATCCCACGCCGGCTTTGCGCACAATATGTCCGCATGAGTACGCCGTAGGAGGGGAGCCTGCGCCTAGGCCAGCGCGCGGAAGTTCAGCGGTGGAAAGAGTGTTAGCGTTAAGTTTACTGCGGGAGTTTGCATGCCACGATTGCCTAAGGTTGGCCTACTGTGTCTATTATTGGCCGCGCCATTGGCGCATGCCGCACAACTGAAGTTGGTGGTGGAGGGATTAAGCGGACGGCTGCAAAAGAATGTGAATGCCACGCTGTCGACCATCGCGGAGGATGAGATCAGCAACGATGGCCGTTTTCGGGTGCGTGCCGCGGATGCGATTCGCCAAGGTTTACGCGCCTTGGGTTATTTTCAGCCCACGATCGAGTTCTCCTTTCGTCCGGGATCGGCCTTCTCGCGCCCGCAATTGATCGCTCAGGTGACGCCGGGTGAACCGGTGCGCATCGCCGGCGTGAATGTGCGTATCCGGGGGGAGGCTAAGGATGATCCCACCTACCAGGCGTTACTCGCGTCATCCTTGCCCCCCATTGGCAGTGTTCTGGACCAGGGTGACTACGATAGTCTCAAGAGTGCCCTGAACTCGCTGGCGCTGCAGCGTGGCTATTTCGACGCCACCATGCCGGTACACCAGCTCGGAGTCATCGAAGATCAGCATAAGGCCTATTGGGACATCGAATTCGACAGTGGGCCGCGTTACCGCTTCGGTGCCGTGCAGTTCAGCGGCTCGCAGATCCGCACGCCCTATTTACAGAATCTACGTCCCTTCAAGCAGGGCGACTATTACAATGCCGGCGACTTGGCCAAGTTCAGTGGCAATCTGTCGGCGACCAACTGGTTTAACTCCGTGGTGGTCTCACCCGATTTTAAAGCGGTCGGGGCGGATCATAGCCTGCCGATGCAGGCGGTGGTAACGCCGCGCAGCCGTAACATGGTCGATCTCGGGGGCGGCTATGCCACCGATGTCGGCCCACGGCTTAAGCTCGGTTGGAAGCGTCCCTGGACGAACTCCTATGGCCATAGTCTCGATACCTCGCTCAATCTCTCCGTGCCGGAGCAGACAGTGGACTTCAGCTATAAGATCCCGCTGCTGAAGAATCCGCTGGAGCAGTACTACCTGGTGCAGGGCGGTTTTCAGCGTACCGATCTGAATGACACGGAGTCTGACTCGACGACCCTGAATCTGGCGCGTTATTGGGATCTGTCCAGTGGTTGGCAGCGCGGGATCAACCTGCGTTGGAGCCTCGATCACTTTACCCAGGGTAATACCACCGAGACCACCATGCTGCTCTATCCCGGTGTCAGCGTAAACCGGACCCGTTCACGCGGCGGCTTGATGCCGACCTGGGGCGATACGCAGCGTTACTCGTTAGAGGTCTCCAACATGAGCTGGGGATCGGCGGTCGATTTCGCGGTGATCCAGGCGCAGAACGTCTGGATCCGTACCCTGGCGGAGAAACATCGTTTCGTGGTGCGTGGTAATCTGGGGTGGATTGAAACCAATGATTTTAATAAGGTTCCTCCTTCTCTACGTTTCTTCGCCGGCGGCGATCGTAGTATCCGCGGCTATAAGTACAAGTCGATTTCGCCCAAAGATAGCGAGGGTAAGTTGACCGGGGCCTCACGCTTGGTGACCGGCTCGTTAGAGTATCAATACAATCTGAGCGGTAAGTGGTGGGGCGGCGCTTTCATCGACTCCGGTGAGGCGGTCAATGACATTACGAAGAGTAATTTTCACACCGGTACGGGGGTCGGGCTGATTTGGGTCTCGCCGGTCGGCCCGATCCGGCTCAACTTAGCCGTACCGGTCGGCAGTGAGGATAAACACGATTTGCAGTTTTACATCGGACTGGGGCCTGAGTTATGAGGCTGTATAACATCTCGCGCTATGTGTTGATGGCGTTATTGGGGCTACTGCTGTTGCTGGTGGCGCTGTTGGGCGCGCTGATGACCCAGAGCGGATTACACCTGGCACTCAATGCCGCTGCCCGCTGGGTTCCCGGTTTGGAGATTGGCCGTGTGGAGGGGGGCTGGCGCGATCTGACCCTAAGCGATGTCGGCTATAAGATGCCGGGCGTGGCCGTACAGGTTGGGCAGTTTCATCTGTCGCTGGATATGGGGTGCCTGAAGCAGAGCGAACTCTGCCTGAATGTGCTGAGCGCACAGCGGGTCCGGGTCGATGTGAATACACAGGCGTTACCGCCGAGCGAGCCGCAAGTGGCGCCGGCGCAGCCATTGGGGCGCTTAAGCACACCCTACCCATTACTGGTGCGTCTGCTGCGTCTCAATGATGTGCAAGTTAATGTGGATGGGACGGCTATTGCCTTGACGTCGCTCCGTAGCGGGGCGGCCTGGCGGGAGCAGCGTGTGAGCGTGTTGCCGAGCCATATTCAGGGGCTGCGCATCGTATTACCGCCAGATAGCGCATCACCGCCGCCGCCTCCGTCTCATCAGCCGGGCACACGACAGACCATGCCTGAGCCATTGGGCGAGACGTTGACGGCGTTGTTCGCACGTCCCTTGTTGCCAGCCCTAAGCGGATTGGATCTACCACTGGATGTGGCGATCAGCCGTATCTCGGCGGAGCAGGTACAGATCCGGGCGGCGAGCGAGGTAGATATCTCCTCGCTGGAGTTGCGGGCGGCCGTGGACCAACAACGTCTGACATTGCATACCCTGAAGATCCTGGCGAAACAAGGGGCGTTGACGGCACGGGGTAGCGCACGCTTCAGCGGCGACTGGCCGCTGGATCTACGGTTGAACGCGAGCGTCAATCAGGCGCCCTTGACGGGAGAAAAGCTACGTTTGGCACTCTCCGGGGCGTTGTACGGCACGCTGGCGCTTGACGCCAACCTCTCAGGCCCGCTGCGGGCAACCTTGCAGGGTGAGACCCAACTGGCTAAGGCGGGGTTACCGTTGTCGCTGGCACTCGATAGTAACGCTCTACGCTGGCCATTGAGCGCGACGCCGGATTACCAGGTTAATGCGTTGAAGCTGCGTCTCGCTGGGAGCGCGCACGATTATCGCCTGCAATTGAGCGGAGATTTCAGGGGTAAGGGGCTACCCGATGCCCGTGTCGACCTAAAGGGGAACGGCAATGAGCGGCAGTTTACCCTGAGTAAACTACAGCTGGCGGCGTTGGATGGTCAGGCGGAGGTACAGGGGGTGGCCGACTGGAGCAAGGCGATCAGTTGGCGCGCCAATCTGACACTGGCGGGGATCAATACCGGTCGCCAATGGCCCGAGTGGCCCTCGAAATTGACAGGCAAGCTGGAGACGCGCGGTAGCCTGTACGGCGGGAGTTGGCAGTTAAACGTCCCCCAGTTGCAGTTGGCAGGGCGGATTAAACAGAATGTGGTCGATGTGCGCGGTCAGTTGCGCGGTAACCAGGCCGGGCAGTGGCAGATCCCGCAGTTGCATATTGCGCTGGGGCGTAACCGCATCGACATTAATGGCGATCTGGCGGAAAAGCGCTGGTCACTGGATGCGCGCATCGATGCTCCACACCTGGATGGTACCTTGCCGGGCTTGGCCGGTACGGCGCGTGGCATGCTGAAGCTGCGCGGCGATAGTCAGGCGCCGCAGTTATTGGCCGATCTACAGGCTAACGGGCTACGTTGGCAGGAGCTGACCATTCGGCGCCTGGCGTTGTTGGGGGATGTACGCTCCGATAAGCAGATCCAAGGAAAGGTGGATCTGCGGGTGGATCAGTTGCAGCAGGGTGAGATCGCCATAAGCCAGCTCACCCTACGTGCTGGGGGGGATGAGCGCCAGCACCGCCTCCAGTTGGTGGTGCAGGGGACCCCGCTCGCCGGCCAGCTGACGCTGAACGGTAGCCTGGCGCAAGATAAGCGTAGCTGGAGTGGCACCCTGACGAATACCGACTTTACCACCCCGGTTGGGGAGTGGCGTCTGACTCGCCCGATCGCCCTGAACTACGGTGTCGCGAAGCAACAGATGGCCATCGGCCCGCACTGCTGGGCTAACCCTCATGCCCGATTGTGCGTGCCGCAGACCATTGAGGTCGGGGAAAGCGGTCATGCCAGCCTGGTGTTAGAGCGTTTCGATCTGGCGATGTTGCAACCCTTCTTGGGGCCGGATACCCATCTGAGTGGGGGCTTTACAGGGCGAGCGCAGGCGACCTGGCAGGCGGGGCAAGGGTTACCACAGGCGCGTATCACGTTGAAGGGCGATGGGGTCAACATTACGCAGAATGTACAGGGCAATAAGTTACCGATCACCCTGAGTCAGGCGACGCTGGAGGCGACGTTGGCGCAGGGGCAGGCACGGTTAACCTGGCTGCTCGGCATCGCCGGCAATGGTCAGCTGCGCGGCGACGTGCGTGTCGCCAATTTACTGGGCGCGCGCAACCTGTCCGGTAATATCGACATCGATCGTTTCTCGTTAGCGTTGTTAAACCCGGCCTTGATGAAAGGGGAGAAGGTGCAGGGGATGCTGAACGCCGCGCTGCGCTTGGGGGGGACGACGCTGCATCCACAGTTATATGGCCGCCTGGCGTTGGAGGGGGTAGATATCGATGGACAATTTATGCCGATCGATGTCACCGATGCCAACCTGGCGATCAACTTTGTGGGGATGAGCTCGACCTTGCAGGGGGTGATCAAGACCTCTCAGGGCCAGTTGAATCTGTCGGGTAACGCCGACTGGCGTAATCTGAACGCCTGGCGAGCCAGCATCGCCGCCAGCGGGACTCGTCTGCGAGTAACGGTACCGCCGATGGTACGCCTCGATGTCTCGCCGAACATCGTGTTCGACGCGTCACCGAATCAGCTGTCGCTCAATGGACGCGTGGACATTCCTTGGGCGCGTATCACGGTGCAAGAGTTACCGGAGAGTGCAGTCGGCGTCTCATCCGATGAGGTGATGCTGAATAATGCCCATCAGCCGATCAAGCCCGTGACCGCCTCGATTCCGCTGCATACCGATCTGACCATCGCCATCGGCAACAATGTGCGCCTTTCGGCCTTCGGTCTCAAGGCGGCGCTCAAGGGCGAGTTGAAGGTGATTCAGAACCAGAATGGCCTGGGACTGAATGGTCAGATCATGATCCCGCAGGGGCGGTTTGCCGCTTACGGCCAGGATCTCTTGATCCGTCAAGGAGAGTTGCTGTTCGCTGGCCCTCCGGGTAATCCGCTACTTAATATCGAAGCAATACGTAATCCGGAGTCGACGGCGAACGATGTTACGGTAGGCGTTCGTGTCACGGGACTTGCCGATCAACCGAAACTGGAAGTATTCTCAGATCCGGCAATGTCACAACAACAAGCCCTATCATATCTATTGCGTGGCCAAGGGTTGGATAGCACCGGCGCGGACAGTAATGCGATGACGTCGATGTTGATCGGTCTAGGCGTCGCGCAGAGTGGTAAGCTGGTGGGTAAAATCGGCGAAACCTTCGGCGTGAGTAATTTGACGTTGGATTCACAAGGGGTGGGTGACAGTTCTCAGGTCGTGGTCAGCGGTTATGTTCTGCCGGGGCTACAGGTGAAGTATGGCGTGGGGATCTTCGATTCACTGGCCACGCTGACGTTGCGTTACCGCCTGATGCCGAATCTGTACCTGGAAGCGGTGTCTGGCGTGAATCAGGCACTTGATCTGCTCTATCAGTTTGAGTTTTAACCATGCGAGTGATTGTCTACGGAAGTCTGCGCCGTAAGCAGGGCAACAGCCACTGGATGACCAATGCCACCTGGCTGGGCGATTATGTACTGGAGGGCTACGAGCTGTATGATCTGGGCCATTATCCAGCGGTAGTACCCGGTGAGGGGAGGGTCTATTGCGAAGTGTATCGCATTACCTCGTCGATCTTGGCGGAGCTGGATGAGCTGAAGAGTAACAGTAAGGATTATCGGCGCGAGTTGATTAAAACGCCGTATGGCGTCGCCTGGATCTACATCTATCTCAACGAGGTGAGTGGATTGCCGCGTATCGCTAGCGGTGATTGGCTAAAGCGTGATGATGAGGTAGCGTGAGGAATAAAAAACACCGCCATGAGGCGGTGTTTTTTTAACACGTTAAGCGATTACTTGTTCTTAGCGCGTTCGAAAGAGGCGATGATCTCGGCCTTGGCTGCATCGGCGTTATCCCAGCCGTCAACTTTGACCCACTTACCTTTTTCCAGATCTTTGTAGTGTTCAAAGAAGTGGGCGATCTGGGCACGCAGTAGTTCCGGGAGATCGTTCACATCTTTAATGTGATCATACTCTTTGGTCAGTTTGCTGTGCGGAACGGCGACCAGCTTGGCATCTTCGCCCGCTTCGTCGGTCATCTTCAGCACGCCGACCGGGCGGCAGCGGATCACAGAACCTGGCTGCAGCGGATACGGAGTCGGGACCAGCACGTCAACCGGATCGCCGTCCAGAGACAGGGTGTGGTTGATGTAGCCGTAGTTGCACGGGTAGAACATGGCGGTAGACATGAAGCGGTCTACAAACAGGGCACCAGTGTCTTTGTCGATTTCATATTTGATCGGATCGGCGTTAGCCGGGATTTCGATCACTACATAGATATCTTCCGGCATATCTTTACCGGCCGGGACGTTGATCAAGCTCATGTCGGTTTCCTTTCATCAAACCAGAAATGGAGTGACGGCTATTATAGCCGCCACTCCACAAATGAACAGAGTATGACGCGTAATGCGCCTTGTCTGGCGCGGGATTATTCGTCGGGGAATTGGTGCATGAAATGTTCGGCATCGTCGACCATTGCGCTGCTGCCGACAAAGAAAGGACAACGCTGGTGCAGGTGGTCTGGCTCGATATCCAGAATACGACGGAAGCCGTCGCTGGCTTTGCCTCCGGCCTGTTCGGCCAAGAATGACATCGGGTTGCACTCATACAGCAGACGCAACTTACCCTGCGGATGGCTAGCGGTGCTTGGGTAGATGTAGATGCCACCCTTCAGCAGGTTGCGGTGGAAATCGGCGACCAGCGAACCGATATAGCGTGAGGTATAGGGGCGTTGTGTCTCGCTATCTTGCTCTTGACAGTATTTGATGTACTTCTTCACGCCCAACGGGAATTTGATGTAGTTGCCTTCGTTGATGGAGTACATATTGCCATTATGTGGGAAGCGCAGACGCTCGTGGGAGAGGCAGAATACCCCCAGCGAGGGATCGTAGGTGAAGGCGTGTACCCCATTGCCGGTGGTATAAACCAGCATGGTTGAGGAGCCATACACCACATAGCCTGCCGCGACCTGGCGGTTGCCTGGCTGGAGGAAGTCTTCACGCGTCACCGGCGTGCCGCTTGGCGTGATACGGCGATAGATAGAAAAAATAGTTCCGACAGAGACATTGACATCAATGTTGGAGGAGCCGTCCAGTGGATCCATCAGCACGACATATTTAGCATTATTGGCCCGGTCACCCTCGAAGATGACGATGTCATCCTCCTCCTCGGAGGCGATCCCCGCCACTTCGCCACGCGCCTTCAGTGCCGCCTTGAGTTTCTCGTTGGCGTACAGATCAAGCTTCATCTGTACTTCACCCTGAATATTTTCAACGCCGCTGGCACCGATGATATCGACCAGCCCCGCCTTATTGATATCGCGGTGGATGATTTTGGCGCCCAGTTTTATTGCGGAGAGAAGAGCGGTAAGCTCACCAGTAGCGTGAGGAAAGTCCTGCTGTTTTTCGACGATAAACTCGCCTAGCGTTTTCATGTCACATTTCCTGATTGTGAGGAGTAGCGATTTTTTTTACAAACCGCCAACGTTTTCGCAGCGTATTTTAGCTAATGTATCGGGGCATTCCTAGGCAATTTCCTTTCGCCGACGCGGGAGTCAGCGTTAGAATGTGAACTAAATCAATGCAATCAACTGGAAGTATTATGCGCATTCATATTCTTGGAGTCTGCGGCACGTTTATGGGCGGGCTAGCCTTGCTGGCGCGTCAGCTGGGGCATGAGGTTACCGGGTCAGATGCCAACGTCTACCCACCGATGAGTACGCTATTGCAACAGCAGGGTATCACTCTGTTGGAGGGCTATGATCCTGCCCATCTGGATCCGCAACCGGATCTGGTGATCATCGGGAATGCGATGGCGCGCGGCAACCCGTGTGTTGAGGCGATCCTAGAACGCAACATTCCTTACGTCTCAGGCCCGCAGTGGTTGCATGATGAAGTTTTACGCCATCGCTGGGTGATCGCGGTTGCGGGCACGCATGGCAAAACGACAACGGCCGGGATGGTAAACTGGATCCTGGAAGCGTGCGGTTATCAACCTGGTTTCGTCATCGGTGGCGTGCCGGGAAACTTCGAGGTATCGGCGCGCCTGGGCGATAGCCCATTCTTCGTTATCGAGGCGGATGAGTATGATTGTGCCTTCTTCGATAAACGCTCCAAGTTTGTTCACTACTGTCCGCGCACGTTGATTCTGAATAACCTGGAGTTTGATCATGCGGATATTTTCGATGATCTCCGGGCGATTCAGAAACAGTTCCATCATTTGGTACGCTTGGTTCCGGGCAAGGGGCGGATTATTTCGCCGGCGAACGATGCGAACCTGAAGCAAGTCCTGGCTATGGGCTGTTGGAGCGAGCAGGAGCAGAGTGGCGAGGGGGCGGCTTGGCATGCACAAAAACTGTCGCCAGATGCCAGCCACTTTGTCGTGACCCTGGATGGCGAACGTGTCGGCGAGGTGCAGTGGTCACTGGTGGGTGAACACAATATGCATAATGGGCTGATGGCGATCGCCGCCGCTCGCCATGTCGGCGTTCCGCCTGCCGAGGCGTGCCGGGCGTTGGCCAGCTTTATTAATGCGCGTCGCCGCCTGGAGTTGCGTGGCGAAGCCTATGGCGTCACTGTCTACGACGATTTCGCCCATCACCCGACGGCGATCTTGGCTACGTTGGCGGCTTTACGCGGCAAAGTAGGCGGTACGGCACGTATTTTGGCGGTGTTGGAACCGCGCTCGAACACCATGAAGATGGGCGTGTGTAAGAATGAGTTGGCACCGGCGTTGGGGCGGGCAGATGAGGTCTACCTGTATCAGCCGCAGCATATTCCCTGGCAGGTGGTTGAGGTGGCTGAGGCCTGTGTACAACCGGCACATTGGAGTGCCGATCTCGATACGTTGGTCGATATGATCGTCAAGAATGCGCAGCCGGGAGACCATATCCTCGTGATGAGCAACGGGGGATTCGGCGGTATTCATGAACGCCTACTGCAGGCGTTGGCGCAGAAAGGGGCTCAACACTAAGCGTCGCCCCTCGTGAAAGAGAGGGTGTAATGAGAAAGCACAGCCTAGGCTGTGCTTTCTTTCTATTGTATTGCCCACGGAAACGGACGTTTAGCCGCGTGCCTGCCAATCGGTTTTGGCTTGGCCCGATGGTTGGCGGCGTTCAATCTCACCAGCGTGGCGAAGAGCGCATGTTAAGGTCTTTCATCTGCCTGTTTAGCGCGTTATCACGGCCATCGGCGATGTAAACGTTTTTTACTGCTAGCATGGCGAGATGCGGCGGACGGCGTTGTGGGGGCTCTGCGTTATAGCGGGGCCTTAGCGGTAAATCAATGCAGTAGCATGGTAGCTTCCATCGATCCGTTCTTCGATGATATGAAAGGCGCTGGCACCCTGCAGGCGCGCTTTGGTCGCTAACTGTTGGCCGATGTCGGCTTCAGTACCATCTAACCCGGCGACGCTGATCACCCCAATAGGTTGTAGGTGGTTGGCCTGTGCGGTGTTGATCTCCTTGACCTGTGCTGTGTCGGCGGCAACGCCGGCGAAAGAGAGTACGGAAAGGGTGCATAGGGTGGCGATAGCCATTTTAATTTTCATTGTGTTACTCCTCTGCTTTGGCATGTAGCCTGGTTAAAAATGTGATTTATCTCTCATTACGCAGTATATACTAATAACCGATATTATTAATACCATGCTAATCATCCCTTATGTTATTTTTTGGTTTTCTATCTATGGGATAGATCCTAATGGACTAAATAACGCCGGAAAAAAGAACAGCAATTAAAAAAAGCAATTAATAACAATGAATTATTGATTTTTGCTAAAAATGCGTTCGCTGTTTAGTGACCTAGGCTGACAAGGTGTGAGATCGCGGAGAGGATGAAGTGCGCAGGGGGCGGGTGTAAAAAAGCCCGACGAGCGGGCTTGTTGTGCACATCGCATGAGGCACGGCATCACGCCGTGCGTGCGCGTTTAGAGCTCTTGTTCGAATAACGCTAAGATCGCCGTGTAGAGTTGCTCAACACTGAAGCCTTTCGCCGGGGTGGTAAAGATGGTGTCGTCACCGGCGATGGTACCGAGGATACCTTCAGATTTCCCCAGTGAGTCCAGTAGGCGGGCGATCAACTGGGCCGCGCCCGGACTGGTGTGGATCACTACGATGGCGTCGTTATGATCGACATCGAGTACCAGATTCTTCAGCGGGCTGCTGGTGGTGGGGACCCCGAGCTCGGCTGGCAGGCAATAGACCATCTCCATTTTGGCATTACGCGTCCGTACGGCGCCAAATTTGGTCAACATGCGCGAGACTTTGGACTGATTGATGCTATCGAAGCCTAACTCTTGCAACGCTTGGACGATCTCGCCCTGAGAGCTGAACTTTTCCTCTTTCAGCAGCGCCTTGAATGCCTTGGTCAGGTCTTCTTGTTTCGTCGTGTTTCGCATTCTTCACCGTAAGGTAGCTATAGACCCTATCATTATGCATATTTTTGAATTTTTATGCAATTTTGTCTGTAAGTAAGCGTGTCATCACTGGCAGTTCAGCACGAAGTGGACGAATCCTAAAGGCGCTGTGCCAGGGGAAATAGGGAAAAAGAGAGCGACCGCACGGAAAAAGTAAATGAAATGTTATTAATATGATGTTGTTGTAATGTGAATTATCGTACGGATGTAATGCTGGAGTGAATAATAGGAGATAGCAGCAGGATCGCGCTGACGATTTGTTGCTATATCTTTCATCATTAAACCCTTTTTCCCATAAACATTGCAGCAGAGCATGGAATTAGTGTGTCAGCTCGCAATCTGAGTGTTAACAGATTGTTTTTTATAGAGTGATCAACTAAGGTGCTAAGCAGTGCATTCACGGCATTCTCCATTTAAATAGTAACAAGGAGTATAGAATGAAAGTTGCGGTTCTCGGCGCGGCGGGTGGCATTGGCCAGGCGCTCGCTCTTCTGCTTAAGACACAGCTGCCTTCAGGTTCAGAACTCTCTCTCTATGATATCGCGTCGGTAACGCCGGGCGTTGCTGTCGATTTGAGCCATATTCCGACGGCAGTCAAGGTGCGCGGTTTCGGTGGTGAGGATGCCTCTCCTGCCCTGGAAGGGGCGGATATCGTCTTGATCTCTGCTGGTGTGGCACGTAAACCGGGGATGGACCGTTCCGATCTGTTCAACGTTAATGCTGGCATTATTCGTAATCTGATCAGTCAGGTGGCGCGCGCCTGTCCGAACGCCTGTATCGGTATCATCACCAACCCGGTGAATACCATGGTGCCGATTGCGGCAGAAGTATTGAAGAAGGCGGGTGTCTACAACCCGAGTAAGCTATTCGGCGTGACCACGCTGGATATCATTCGCTCTAACACCTTCGTCGGCGAATTGAAGAACCTGGATCCGGCGACCCTCGATATTCCTGTGATTGGCGGGCATTCCGGCGTGACCATTCTGCCGCTGCTGTCTCAGATCCCGGGCGTCAGTCTCACTGAGCAAGAAGTGACCGATCTGACGAAGCGTATTCAGAACGCGGGCACCGAAGTCGTGGAAGCCAAGGCCGGTGGCGGATCGGCGACGCTGGCGATGGGTCAGGCGGCGGCACGTTTTGCGCTCTCCCTGGTCCGCGCCATGCAGGGCGACGAGAATGTGGTCGAATGCGGCTATGTCGAGAGTGAGGGTGAGTATGCCCGTTTCTTCGCTCAGCCGTTGTTGCTGGGTAAAGAGGGCTTGGTACAGCGCCTGAGCATCGGTACGCTGAGCGCCTTCGAACAGCATGCATTGGAGAGCATGTTGGATGTGTTGCGTAAGGATATCGCGTTAGGCGAAGACTTTATCAATAAGTAAATCTGACTTATGCAGCGACGAAACCGCAGGCATCGCCTGCGGTTTTTTTATGTCGAGGATTACGTTTTTCGTTTGCTCAGCACATCGCGGATCAGGCTCTTACGATCGAGCAGCTCGTGTGTGACGGGATCGTAGTAACGGCTAGGCCAGATCTTGCTGGGATGGATTTCTAGCGCATCGGCGATCAACCATTCACCTTTGGGCCAGGCGCGCGTCAACGCGTTGGCGAGGGTGGAGCTGGAGAGGCCAGCATTGCGTGACACTTGGGTGAGCGTCAGTTTGCGTTTATGCAGAGCGGCGATGATTTCGGCGGGGTGCCAATCTTCCGGAATTGTTTTTTTCATCGGTGGTTTCCTTATCACTGGACATACCTTCATGGTATCGGCGTTTGAAAAACGCACTATCACTATCTAAAAACCACGCTTTCTTTTCAATTAATTTCTAACTTATGCAGTTAATGGAAAGTTAGAATTGTGATTTTGTATACAGAGCAGCATGAAAAAAGAAAGGCGCCGAAGGGCGCCTGTGCATTTTTTGGAAATTTTTTAGAATGTTCTATTGACGGATAAGTTGGCGAGACCGATCAATGCCTGCTTATAGGGAGAGTCGTCGAGCACGGCTAATGCCGCGATGGCCTTGTCTGCCTCTTCTTCGGCACGACGGCGGGTATAGTCCAGTGAACCCACCTGTTGCATGGTCTCCAGCACCGGATCCAGCAGATGGCGACCATTGCCCTGCTCGATCGCCTGACGGATCATGGCGGATCGCTCGGGAGAGCCGTGACGCATGGCATGCAATAGCGGCAGTGTCGGCTTGCCCTCGTTGAGATCATCACCGGTATTCTTCCCGAGCGTAGCCCCATCGGCATCGTAATCGAGCAGATCATCGATCAGTTGGAATGCGGTACCGAGATAGCGCCCATAATCCTGTAGCGCGAGCTCCTGATGTGTATCGGCGCCAGCCAAGATAGCGGAGCATTGGGCGGCGGCTTCGAACAGGCGAGCGGTCTTGCTGTAGATCACCTGCATGTAATTCTCTTCGCTGATATCCGGATCGTTAACGTTCATCAGCTGCATGACTTCGCCTTCGGCGATGACATTGGTCGCGGCGGACATCAGCTCCAGGATGCGTAGTGATTGCAGGCTGGTCATCATCTGAAAGGCTCGGGTGTAGATGAAGTCGCCGACCAGTACGCTGGCGGCATTACCGAAGGCGGCGTTAGCGGTGGCTTTACCCCGTCGCATATCCGATTCATCGACGACATCATCGTGCAGGAGTGTCGCGGTATGGATGAATTCGATGAGGGCGGCGATGGTAACATGGCGATCCCCCTGGTAGTGGAGCGCACGCGCCGCCAGTACCGCGATCATCGGACGGATCCGCTTGCCGCCGCCGCTGATGATGTAATAGCCAAGCTGGTTGATGAGCGTGACGTCCGAGTTTAACTGGTGAAGAATTTTTGCGTTAACATCCGCCATATCCTGCGCGGTTAACTCAGTAATTTTTTCTAAATTCATTGTTTTATATCAACTGTGTATGGATGTCCCGCCAGGTGGCAGCCTTTGCCAAGCTGCCATGGGCAGCCAACTATAGTATGATTGTACTTGAAAAATGATTTAGATAAACGGCGGGGAGGGAACTGTGTTTTTTTTCTTCTTTTCCCCTGATTCTACCCTTGTCTTCTGAATGATTTTTGCGTAGAATTCGCGCCCTATTGTGAATATTTATAGCGCGTATTGGACAACGAGCCATGCGTGCGGAAATGCGGAGTTTTATATGTACGCGGTTTTCCAAAGTGGTGGTAAACAACACCGAGTAAGCGAAGGTCAAACCGTTCGCTTGGAAAAGCTGGACATCGCAACTGGTGAAACTGTTGAGTTTGACCAGATTTTGATGGTCGCTAACGGCGAAGACATCAAGATTGGCGTTCCTTTTGTTGCTGGCGGTAAAGTTAAGGCTGAAGTCGTTGCTCACGGTCGTGGCGAGAAGGTGAAGATCGTCAAGTTCCGTCGCCGTAAGCATCATCGTAAACAGCAGGGTCACCGTCAGTGGTTCACTGATGTGAAGATCACTGGTATCAGCGCTTAATTTTAGGAGAGCGGATTAATGGCACATAAAAAGGCTGGCGGCTCCAGTCGCAACGGTCGCGATTCCGAAAGCAAACGCCTGGGCGTAAAACGTTTTGGCGGTGAATCAGTTCTGGCAGGCAGCATCATCGTTCGTCAGCGCGGTACCAAGTTCCACGCTGGTAACAACGTTGGTTGCGGTCGTGACCACACTCTGTTCGCTTTGGCTGACGGTAAAGTTAAGTTCGAAGTTAAAGGCCCGAAAAACCGTAAATTTATCAGCATCGTTGCTGAATAAGTTTTTCGCGTCCTGAAAGATGTAAGGCCCCGCAATACTTTGCGGGGCTTTTTTGCGTTATAAAGACAGACGGTGGCAGGGATGGTCATGGAGAATAAGCAGAGTGCGGCCTTAGGCATCGCGTTGGCATTGACCACCGCTGTTTTCTGGGGGGCGTTGCCGATCGCCATGAAGCAGGTTTTACCTGATATGGCCCCCGAGACCATTGTCTGGTACCGCTTCACCATGGCCGCCATCGGGCTGGGTGGTGTGCTGTGGTTACGCGGTCAACTGCCACCGTTAGCCTCGCTACGTCAGCGGCGTTGGTTATTATGGCTCACGGTCGCTACGGCAGGGTTGCTGGGCAACTTTATTCTGTTCAGCACCTCGTTACAGTATCTGAGCCCGACCACTTCGCAGGTGATCGGGCAGCTTTCCCCGGTCGGCTTGATGTTTGCCAGCGTACTGGTGCTGAAAGAGCGGATGCGACCGGCGCAGGCCGTCGGGGCCGCCTTGCTGATCGCTGGGTTGATCTTATTCTTTAATACCAGCCTGGCAGAGATTCTGACTCGGCTGACGGATTATACCCTTGGCGTGCTGCTTGGCATGGCCGCCGCCGGGGTCTGGGTCTGCTATGGCATCGCGCAGAAGATACTATTGCGTCGCCTGGCCTCGCAGCAGATCCTGTGGCTGTTGTATGCTTTATGTGCAATCTGCCTATGGCCATTGGCGCATCCCGAGCAGATTTACCGACTGAGTACCTGGCAACTGGCCTGTTTGTTATTTTGCGGGGTTAACACGCTGGTTGGCTATGGCGCATTGGCCGAGGCGATGGTGCGCTGGCAAGTGGCGAAAGTGGGGGCGATAGTGACGCTTACTCCACTGTTTACACTGATGTTTTCTGACATTCTGGCGCTACTCTGGCCAGCGACTTTTATGGCGCCCTCGCTGAATGCGGTGGGCTATATCGGCGCCGTCGTGGTGGTGGCCGGAGCCATGTTTTCTGCGATAGGTCACCGTTGGTGGCCGCGCCAACGCAGATAAACCGGGCTGCCAGCGGGCGGTTCGGTCACTGATTTACGGAGACAGTAGATGAAATTTGTAGATGAAGCCGTGATCCACATCGAAGCAGGTGATGGTGGCAATGGCTGCGTCAGCTTCCGTCGCGAGAAATATATCCCTAAAGGGGGTCCGGACGGCGGTGACGGTGGTGACGGCGGTGACGTATACCTGCTGGCCGATGAGAACCTGAACACCCTGATCGACTATCGTTTTGAGAAGTCCTTCCGCGCCGAGCGCGGCCAGAATGGCCAGAGTCGTGACTGCACCGGGAAGCGTGGCCAGGATGTGACGATCAAGGTGCCGGTCGGTACTCGTGTGACCGATGTCGATACTGGCGAAGTATTGGGCGACATGACGCGCCATCAGCAGAAGCTGTTGGTCGGCAAGGGAGGCTGGCATGGCTTGGGCAACACCCGCTTCAAGTCATCGGTCAACCGTACGCCGCGCCAGAAGACCAATGGTACGCCGGGGGACAAGCGCGATCTGAATCTGGAGCTGTTGCTGCTGGCGGATGTCGGCATGCTGGGGCTGCCGAACGCCGGTAAATCGACCTTCATTCGCGCCGTCTCTGCCGCGAAGCCCAAGGTCGCCGACTATCCGTTCACGACCTTGGTACCGAGTCTAGGCGTGGTGCGCATGGATAGCGAGAAGAGCTTCGTCGTCGCGGATATCCCGGGGCTGATCGAAGGGGCTTCCGAAGGGGCCGGTCTGGGTATCCGTTTCCTGCGCCACTTGGAGCGCTGCCGCGTGTTGTTGCACCTGATCGATATCGCGCCGATCGACGAGTCCGATCCGGTCGAAAACGCCCGCGTGATCATCGGTGAGCTGGAGAAGTACAGCGAGAAGCTGTCTCAGAAGCCGCGCTGGCTGGTGTTCAATAAGGCTGACCTGCTGACACCGGAGGAGGCGAAGGCGCGCGCTCAGGCTATCGCCGATGCGCTGGGCTGGGAAGGTGAGCACTATCTGATTTCGGCAGCCAACCGCGAAGGGGTGAATGCCCTGTGCTGGGATGTGATGAACTTCCTGGAGGCGCACCCGCGTGAGGCCGAGGCCGACGAAGAGAAAGAGAAGGCCAAGAAAGCCGAGTTCATGTGGGATGACTACCATCGTGAGCAGCTGGAACAGGCCGAGAGCGAGTGGGAAGAGGAGGATGACGATTGGGATGAGGACGACGACGAAGGCGTCGAGATCATTTACCAGCGTTAATACGCCACCATCCTACCGACAGGGTCGCCATCTGGCGGCCCTGTGTCATTTTGGCTGGTGCGTTGAGGCGCCCTCTGGGGCCAACTGAGCGCCTCTGTGGCGTGATGGCGAGTTGAGTCGCCTAATAGTCCTGTAAGGTGCGTGGTAGTTGGCAACGAGCATTGAGTCCTGGTCCGGGACGATTATTACGTAAGCTGAGTTGCCCCTTATGGAGCTGGAGTACGCGTACCACGATATGCAGCCCTAAGCCGCTGCCGCCAAAGCGGCGATCCAAACGGTGGAAGGGTTCGGTGAGTTCATTGGCGCGTGACTCGTCGATCCCCGGCCCGCCGTCGATCACCTGGAGGGTGCAGTCGCGTCCACTGGGATCGCTGGCGACCCGCAGCACGATATCGCTCTGTTCGGGGCTGTAGCGATGGGCGTTTTCCACGAGGTTGCGCAGCATGAGGCTCAATAGCATCGCATCGCCATGCATCGGTAACTGGGGGGGGATCTCCAGCACCAAGCGCTGGCGGCGTTGGGCGAGCATTTCCCGCAATGCGTGTTGTTGTGGCCGAATCACGTCGGCGATCAGATCTAAGCGTGGATAGTGGCCGCCAGCGAAGTCTTGCCCCGTACGGGACAGCATCAACAGCTGTTCTACCGTCGCCATCAGCTGATCGATGCGCTGCACCAGCATCGCGGCCTGCGCGACGCCATTCTGCTCCATCAACTCCAAGTGCAGGCGTATACCCGCTAATGGGGTACGCAGCTCGTGAGCCGCATCTGCGGTAAAGAGGCGTTCCTGACGCAGAGTATGCTGTAAGCGGGCGAACAGATGGTTGAGCGTTCGGGTAACGGAAGTGATTTCGACCATCTTGCTGTCGATGTCGATGGGCGTCAGGTTGCTGGGCGAGCGTTTCTCCAGACGCGCCTGGAGCTGATTGAGCGGGCGTACGATCCAACTGACGGCCAGTGCCGAGACCAGCAGAGTGATGCTCATCATCACCAGCGAGGGGATCAGTAGGGCCGCGATGGCCTCGCGGATCTCCTTGTCGACATGGGCATTACGCGCCTTAGCGCTGAGGGTTTCATTAACCAGAAAACTGATTTGCTCTCGGCTCTCGTGCCAGAGCCATAATGCGCTGACGAGCTGAGTGATCAATAAGATCAGCGCCAACATGATGAGCAGATTGCGCCGCATGCTGATCATGGTGCCTTTTCCAGCCGATAGCCGACCCCACGCAGAGTCTTGATCCGTTCGCGCCCCAGCTTACGCCGTAGATTATGGATATGTACTTCCAGCGAATTGGAGCTGAGCTCGTCCTGCCAGGAGTAGAGATCTTGCTGTAAAACCTCACGGCTGATGGTTTGTCCCGCGCGGGTCATCAGGCGGGCTAGGATAGTGAACTCCTTGGGGGTAACCTCCAAGGCTTGGTTATTACAGCTGACCTGATGGTTGGAGAGATCGAGGCGAATGTTATCGACCTGGAGGATATTGTCGCACAGCCCTTGCATCCGGCGGATCAGGGCACGTGTACGTGCCAGCAGCTCGGCCAGGGCGAAAGGTTTAACCAGGTAGTCATCGGCACCGGCATCCAAGCCTGCGACCCGTTCACCGACGGTATCACGCGCCGTTAGGATTAAGACCGGGGTAGCAATCCCATCGCGGCGCCACTGACGTAGCGCACTGCCGCCATCCATATCGGGTAGTCCGAGATCGAGGATAATCAAGCTGTATTGCCCGCTCTGCAATAGCCCGTTGGCCTCGGCGGCGCTGCCGGCGCAGTCGCAGGCATAGTTTTCTCGCCCCATCGCTTGCGCCAACCCTTGCTGGATCAACGTGTCGTCTTCGACGATCAGGATCTTCATACGGCCCCGTCAGTTATTACGGTAGATGTCACGGTATAGTCGACTCTCGAAGCGCACCAGTGGCTGACGACGGGTACGTTGATCTTGGGGGGGGACGGCATAGCCCGACAGATACTGGACGAAGGCCATACGTTGGCCACTGGCGGTGGTGATAAAGCCAGCGAGGTTATAGACCCCCTGCAACGATCCGGTCTTAGCCGACACCTTGCCATCCACACCCGCCTCATGCAGCCCGCCACGGTATTGCAGCGTGCCATCGTAGCCGGCCAGTGGCAGCATGCTGATGAAGTTTAGTTGGTTATCATTTTGCGCAATGTATTGCAGGACTTCCATCATGGTGGCTGGGGAAATCAGGTTATGGCGTGACAGGCCCGACCCGTCGACCACGACGGAGTTGCCCAGATTGATCCCTGCCTTCTTGCGTAAGATTTGACGCACCGCATCCGATCCGGCCCGCCAGGTTCCCGGCACGCCGAAATAGCTGTGACCGATGGTGCGGAAGACGGTATCGGCAATCATGTTGTCCGATTTTTTTAGCATGATGCGCAGCAGATCATGCAGCGGAGCCGACTGGGTTTGTGCCAGGATGGTCCCCTGCGGCGTCACCTGGGTTTCGCGCCGTAGATGGCCGCTGATATCGATGTTAGCTTGTTGCAACTCTGCCTTGACGATTGCACCGGCATAGGCCGCGCCATCCTGTACGGCGAAGGCTAACGGTAGCGGGTCGGCGCGCTGGGTCAGGCAGCCGGTCAGGGTATAACGGTTCAGCTCCCCGGGGACGACATCCAGCTCGCAATACTGCGCCTCGGCGGAGCCACGCGCGAGGGTTTTGACCTCGCTGAACATGTGGACCGGGTAGTAGGAGGCGACGCGGATAAACGCCCGCTCGCCCGCCTTCGGCGCGCTATAGAGCGAGACGGAGAAGCAGTTCCGATCGACGATGGCGGCGGCGGGCGGCGCGCTAAAGCATTGGGTCAGGTCGTTCCACGGCCAACCCGGTGCCTTATCGTGACTCGCAAACACCGAGGTATCGATAAAGATATCGCCCCGGATCCGCTCAACTCCCTGTTTCTTGAGGGCGGCGACCATATTGCGGATCTGTTGGCGGCGTAGGGTCGGATCGCCATCGAAACGGACGACCAGATCGCCGTTAAGGGTGCCGTCGCTGATTTGCCCCCGACTCTCGAACGTGGTGGTGAAGCGGAAGTCTGGCCCCAGTTGCAGCAAGGCGACCAAGCCGGTAATCACCTTCTGGGTACTGGCCGGCAATGCCATCTGTTGCCCGTGATAATCGATGGCCGGCGTCGTGGCGCCGACTTTTTGCACCAGCAGCGCCAGATTCGTGCCATCGGGCAGGTATTGGGTATAGTCCTGCACTGGAGTCGCTTGGCTGCTAAACGCCAGCATACAGGCCAGTCCGCTCAGTAATCGTGAAAATCGCATAGTCCCAAGGAAGCCGATAGTTGAGGGTGATGTGTAACGTGCCTGCCATACTAAGGCGCAATGCGGGTCAAAGTAAACGATGATACTTCGCCGACTCTAGGCTAGAATGGCCGGCAAAAGACAGAATTGTGCCTGACCGGGATCTTGTTTCTGGCCAGGTTTATTTTGTGTGGCGTCGAGCCGAACGGTGGGGGATAAGACCGCCGGAGGCGGGCGCCGGTAAAGCAGATTTCGAGGTGACTAAAACAATGAATCAGATTCCGATGACGTTGCGCGGTGCAGAGAAACTGCGTGAAGAGTTAGATTTTTTGAAAGGGACTCGCCGTCCGCAGATCATTGCGGCGATCGCAGAGGCACGCGAGCACGGCGATCTGAAAGAGAATGCGGAGTATCACGCGGCGCGTGAACAGCAAGGGTTTTGTGAAGGGCGTATTCAGGAGATCGAGGCGAAACTCTCCAATGCGCAGGTGATCGATGTCACTAAGATGCCAAACAATGGGCGGGTGATCTTCGGTGCGACCGTTAGCGTGGAAAACGTGGATACGGAAGATCAGCAAACCTATCGCATCGTGGGTGATGATGAGGCGGACTTCAAACACAATCTGATTTCAGTCAATTCACCGATCGCACGTGGCTTGATCGGGAAGGAAGAGGGTGAGGTTGTGACGATCAAAACGCCGGGTGGCGAGGTCGAATACGAAATCCTGAAGGTCGAGTACCTCTAGGCCTTGCTCGCGTGTGACGTGACGCTGTGTGGCATCGCGGAACGGCGCCCAGTGTAAAGATAGGAAAAGGCCGCGTTGCGGCCTTTGCTATATGCTGAGAAAGCACGGCTTTCTGTGTTATATCTTTTCTTTATACGAAAAGAGATTAACGCGGTAAACTGATCTTACGCTCTTCGCTTGGGCGGTAAATCACCAAGACGTTACCGATCAGTTGCACGTTACACGCACCGGTTTCACGGACGATGGCGTCGGCGATCAGGGTTTTGGTTTCGCGCTCTTCAGCGGCGATCTTTACCTTGATCAGCTCATGGTGCGCCAGCGCCTGTTCAATTTCTGCGAGCACCCCTTCAGTAAGGCCGTTCGCGCCGAGTTGCACAACAGGCTTCAGCGAATGGGCCAAGCTTTTCAGGTGCTGTTTTTGCTTGTTAGTCAGATTCATCGTCTTTTTTGCTTAGGTTGGGATTGAAAACGGTACATTCTAGCGCCATCTCAGCATTATCACCAAATCGGTCTTGCGCCGTTGTGGTGTTTTCAAAGCAGATGAACCTGTAATTTAGTGAGTATTAAAGATGGGTAAAAAACGTTCAGCCAGTTCGAGTCGCTGGTTACAGGAACATTTTAGCGATAAATATGTGCAACAAGCACAGAAAAAGGGGCTACGTTCGCGTGCCTGGTTTAAACTGGACGAGATCCAGGGGACAGATAAGATCTTTCGGCCGGGTATGACCGTGGTGGATTTGGGCGCCGCGCCCGGGGGATGGTCACAGTATGTGGTCACACAAATCGGCGATAAAGGTCGGGTGATTGCGTGCGATCTTTTACCTATGGATCCTATCGTTGGCGTCGATTTCCTCCAGGGCGATTTTCGTGATGAATTGGTGCTGGCGGCGCTGATGGAGCGAGTGGGTGATGCCAAGGTGCAGGTGGTGATGTCTGATATGGCACCCAATATGAGCGGCACCCCTTCCGTAGATATTCCGCGTGCCATGTATCTGGTTGAATTGGCGTTGGAAATGGCCAAAGATGTTCTGGCACCCGGTGGTAGTTTTGTGGTGAAGGTCTTTCAGGGAGAGGGATTTGACGAGTATCTGGGCCAGATCCGCTCCCTGTTTACGAAGGTGAAGATTCGTAAGCCTGAAGCTTCGCGTGCGCGTTCGCGCGAAGTGTACATCGTAGCGACAGGGCGGAAACTGTAGTACCCTAACGCTGTTTGTTAACACAGTTGTAAAAAGAGGTTAATCCCTTGAGTGACATGGCGAAAAACCTAATTCTCTGGCTGGTCATCGCGGTAGTGCTGATGTCGGTTTTCCAGAGCTTTGGGCCCAGCGAATCAAATAGCCGCAGGGTGGACTACTCGACGTTCCTGACCGAGGTTAACCAGGATCAGGTGCGCCAGGTCAGCATTGATGGGCGTGCGATCAACGTTACCAAGAAGGATGGTAATCGTTATACCACCTACATTCCGATTAATGATCCGAAACTGTTGGATTCTCTGTTAACCAAGAATGTAAAAGTGATCGGTGAGCCGCCGGAAGAGCCGAGCCTGCTGACGTCGATCTTTATCTCTTGGTTCCCGATGCTGTTGCTGATCGGTGTCTGGATCTTCTTTATGCGCCAAATGCAGGGCGGCGGCGGGAAAGGCGCCATGTCGTTCGGTAAGAGTAAGGCGCGCATGTTGACGGAAGATCAGATCAAAACCACCTTTGCCGATGTGGCCGGTTGCGATGAGGCCAAAGAAGAGGTCGGCGAGTTGGTAGAGTACCTACGTGATCCGAGCCGTTTCCAGAAGTTAGGCGGCAAGATCCCCAAAGGTATCCTGATGGTGGGGCCGCCGGGGACCGGTAAGACCTTGCTGGCCAAGGCGATCGCCGGTGAGGCGAAGGTACCCTTTTTCACGATTTCTGGTTCTGACTTTGTCGAGATGTTTGTCGGCGTCGGTGCCTCTCGTGTACGTGACATGTTCGAGCAGGCTAAGAAGGCGGCACCGTGCATCATCTTTATCGATGAGATCGATGCCGTGGGCCGTCAGCGTGGCGCAGGTTTGGGCGGCGGTCACGATGAACGTGAGCAGACCCTGAACCAGATGCTGGTCGAGATGGATGGCTTCGAAGGCAATGAAGGCATCATCGTTATCGCCGCCACTAACCGTCCAGACGTGCTGGACCCGGCGCTGCTGCGTCCCGGTCGTTTCGACCGTCAGGTCGTGGTTGGTTTGCCGGATGTGCGTGGTCGTGAGCAGATCCTGAAGGTGCATATGCGCCGAGTCCCGTTGGCAACGGATATCGATGCTTCGGTGATCGCGCGTGGTACGCCGGGCTTCTCCGGTGCCGATCTGGCTAACCTGGTTAACGAGGCGGCGTTGTTCGCTGCACGTAACAACAAGCGTGTCGTCTCGATGGTCGAGTTCGAAAAGGCCAAAGATAAGATCATGATGGGGGCTGAGCGCCGTTCCATGGTGATGACCGAGGCGCAAAAAGAGTCAACGGCCTACCATGAAGCCGGGCATGCGATCATCGGTCGTTTGGTCCCGGAGCATGATCCGGTGCATAAGGTGACGATTATTCCGCGCGGCCGTGCATTGGGCGTGACCTTTTTCCTGCCGCAGGGTGACTCCATCAGCTACAGCCGTCAGAAGCTGGAAAGCATGATCTCTGTCGCCTACGGCGGTCGTCTGGCCGAAGAGCTGATTTACGGTACCGAGAATGTCTCTACCGGGGCATCACAGGATATCAAGCAGGCGACCACCATTGCCCGTAACATGGTGACTCAGTGGGGCTTCTCCGAGAAGTTGGGGCCGTTGCTGTATGCCGAAGAGGAGGGCGAGGTCTTCCTCGGCCGCTCTGTCGCTAAGAGCAAGCACATGTCCGACGAGACGGCGCGTATCATCGACCAAGAGGTCAAGGCGCTGATCGAACGTAACTACCAACGTGCTCGGCAGTTGCTGGTCGATAATATGGATATCATGCATGCCATGAAGGATGCGTTGATGAAGTATGAGACCATCGATGCACCGCAGGTCGATGATCTGATGGCGCGCCGTGAGGTTCGCCCACCGGCAGGCTGGTTGGATGAGCAGGCTAACCGCCAGGCT
The DNA here is from genome assembly GCF_003113495.2 of Edwardsiella tarda ATCC 15947 = NBRC 105688. Taxonomy (NCBI): domain Bacteria; kingdom Pseudomonadati; phylum Pseudomonadota; class Gammaproteobacteria; order Enterobacterales; family Hafniaceae; genus Edwardsiella; species Edwardsiella tarda. The sequence goes on along the minus strand of NZ_CP084506.1, from coordinate 3,148,441 downwards.
CAGGCTCAGCAACCTGCAGCGCAGGCACAACCTCAGCCGACGGCGGCCCCGGCAGAGCCGACGACGCCCGCGGAAGATAACAGCACGGTACGCAGCGACGACGATCGCGATCAACATAACGGTGGCGAGAAGTAATTCCGCATACCGCTACGCAACAACCCCGGCTTGCCCGGGGTTTTTTTTTGCGTTCCAATATCCTCTCTGATTTTTCTTTGCCAAAGGTGTTGCCGATGCTGCTCAGGTCTCGCGATCTTACCCTCAATCTCAATTATCCCCAGGTGATGGGGATCTTGAATGTTACCCCCGACTCCTTCTCCGACGGTGGGCGTCATAATGTGTTGGATGCCGCATTGCGCCACGCCGAGTCGATGATCATGGCGGGCGCCACCATTATCGATGTCGGCGGTGAGTCGACGCGTCCCGGTGCCGCCGAGGTGAGTACGGAGGAGGAGCTGGCGCGGGTGGTGCCGGTCGTCGAGGCGTTGACGCAGCGCTTCGAAGTTTGGGTTTCCGTTGACACCTCGAAGGCCGCCGTGATCCGCGCTTGTAGCGCCGCGGGAGCCGACATGATCAATGACATCCGTTCGCTGAGTGAGCCGGGAGCCTTGGCGGCGGCGGCCGAGAGTGGGCTACCGGTCTGCCTGATGCATATGCAGGGGGAGCCGAAGAGCATGCAACAGAGCCCACAGTATGACGACGTGGTGGCGGAAGTTGACGCCTACCTTACGGCTCAGATCGCGCGCTGCGTGGCCGGGGGGATCGCGCGCGAACGCCTGATCCTCGATCCCGGTTTTGGCTTCGGCAAGAACTTGACGCATAATTACCGCCTTCTGGCTCACCTGGCGCACTTTCACCACCACGGTTTGCCACTCTTAGTGGGGATGTCCCGCAAGTCGATGATCGGGCAATTATTGAATGTGCCTCCGTCCCAGCGGATTGCCGGCAGCGTCGCGTGCGCCGTGATTGCCGCGATGCAGGGAGCGCAGATTATCCGTGTGCACGATGTGCGTGAGACCGTCGACGCCATGCGCGTGGTGGAAGCCACACTTTCAGCGAAGGAATAAAAGCAAATGAGTGAACGTAAATATTTTGGTACCGATGGCATTCGTGGCAAGGTGGGCAGTAATCCGATAACTCCTGACTTTGTGCTCAAGTTGGGTTGGGCGGCAGGCAAGGTCTTAGCGCGTCATGGCTCACGCAAGATCATCATCGGTAAAGATACGCGTATCTCCGGTTATATGCTGGAGTCGGCGCTTGAGGCAGGGCTGGCGGCGGCCGGTCTCTCGGCCGCCTTCACCGGGCCGATGCCGACGCCAGCCATCGCCTACCTGACGCGTACCTTCCGCGCCGAGGCAGGCATCGTCATCTCCGCCTCCCATAACCCTTACTATGATAATGGGATTAAGTTCTTCTCCATCGACGGTACCAAGTTGCCGGACGAGGTCGAGGCGGCGATCGAGGCCGAGTTAGAGAAGCCGCTGACCTGTGTCGAATCGGCGGAGTTGGGTAAGGCCAGTCGTATCGTAGATGCGGCCGGTCGTTACATTGAATTCTGTAAGAGCACCTTCCCGAACGCCTTGAGCCTGAACGGATTGAAGATCGTCGCCGACTGCGCCAACGGTGCGACCTACCACATTGCACCGAATGTGCTGCGTGAGCTGGGAGCGGAGGTGATCACCATCGGCACCTCGCCGGACGGGATGAACATCAATAAAGAGTGCGGGGCGACGGATGTCCGTGCCCTGCAGGCGCGTGTCGTCGCCGAGCAGGCGGATTTAGGGATGGCCTTTGACGGTGACGGTGATCGTCTGATCATGGTCGATCATCAGGGTAACAAGGTCGACGGCGATCAGATCCTGTATATCGTGGCGCGCGAGGCGCTGCGCCAGGGTAAATTGCATGGCGGCGTGGTGGGCACCTTGATGAGCAACATGGGATTGGAACTGGCATTGAAACAGCTGGGTATCCCCTTTGCGCGGGCCAAGGTGGGCGACCGTTATGTGTTGGAGACCCTGCAAGAGAAGGGATGGCGCATGGGCGCGGAGAATTCCGGCCATGTTATCATTCTGGATCAGACGACGACCGGGGATGGTATCGTCGCGGGCCTGCAAGTGTTGGCGGCGATGGCGCGCAATCACATGAGTCTGGCGGATCTGTGCAGCGGTATGACCCTGCTGCCGCAGGTGTTAGTCAATGTGCGCTTTGCCGGGCAAAACGATCCCTTGCAGGATGCCGCGGTGCAACAGGCCTGTGTCGAGGTTGAACAACAACTGGCCGGTCGGGGGCGGGTATTGCTGCGTAAGTCTGGCACCGAGCCGTTGATCCGCGTGATGGTCGAGGGCGAGGAGCTGGCGCAGGTGACGCGTTTAGCCGAGAGCATCGCGGCGGCGGTGAAGGCGGTCGGCTGACGACCTGTGGCGGAAAAAACGGCATCAGGCGCACCTTTTGCCGCTTTTTCCGCCAATCGCATCGGCGAGGAAAATTTACCCTTGCGCCCTCTAACGGCATTGGGTAGTATTCACACCCGCTTCAGTGGATGTTTTATCCATGGGTTCGATGGAAGCTTTTGACTGCGGATGGGCCGCAAGGAATCAGGTACGACTATGTATGAAGCTCTTTTGGTAATTTTCCTGCTGATCTCTGTGGCGTTGATCGCCCTGATCATGTTGCAGCAGGGTAAAGGTGCTGACATGGGCGCTTCATTCGGCGCAGGCGCCTCGGCGACGCTGTTTGGTTCCAGCGGTAGCGGCAACTTTATGACCCGTACGACGGGCATCCTGGCGACGCTGTTTTTCGTGCTGAGCCTGGTGTTGGGCAACCTGAGCGGTCATCAGAATAAGCAAGGCAGTGAGTGGGACAACCTGGGTCAGCCTGTAAAGACTGAACAGCCGGCTAAACCGGCCGCACCGGCTACGCCGAGCAGCGATATCCCGAACTGATCGTTCCCGCAGTGAGTTTTGCCATGATGCGTCTGGCGTCATGGTACCTAAATGCCGAGGTGGTGGAATTGGTAGACACGCTACCTTGAGGTGGTAGTGCCCAATAGGGCTTACGGGTTCAAGTCCCGTCCTCGGTACCAATCCTAGATATGTTGTTTTTTCTACGCTGTTAGAGTAGAATTCGCCACGATTCGGACGCGGGGTGGAGCAGCCTGGTAGCTCGTCGGGCTCATAACCCGAAGGTCGTCGGTTCAAATCCGGCCCCCGCAACCAATTTCCTTCAGTATCTATTTTCAAATATACTGTTAACGCAGAGCCTCGGGCCGCGAAGTATCATTTGAAAAATATACTTGCGAGACTGGCTTCGAATCCCGCTTGGCGGTATATAGGGTCCAGTTGCATAAAGCCCCGATTATTCGGGGTTTTTTGTTATCTGACAACAGAATCACTGGGCTATAAGGCCCTTTTTTTATGTCTTGGGGGTGGGCTTGTCCACATTAGAGCAAAAATTAACAGAGATGATTACGGCGCCGGTCGAAGCCCTGGGCTTCGAGCTGGTCGGGATTGAGTTCATCCGTGGCCGCCATTCAACGCTGCGAATCTATATCGATAGTGAAGAAGGTATCACTGTTGATGATTGTGCTGATGTTAGCCACCAGGTCAGCGCCGTTCTTGACGTAGAGGATCCGATTTCAGTCGCCTATAACCTGGAAGTCTCCTCGCCGGGGATGGATCGCCCGTTGTTTACCGCCGAACATTACACCCGTTTTCTGAATGAGGAAGTGACGCTGGTATTGCGGATGGCGATGCAGAATCGTCGCAAGTGGCAGGGTGTCATCAAGGCGGTAGACGGCGAGATGATTACGGTCACGGTTGATGGCAAAGATGAAGTGTTCGCGCTGAGCAATGTCCAGAAAGCGAACCTGGTACCCCACTTTTAACGTTCGGATGAGGCAACTAGGATGAATAAAGAGATTCTGGCTGTTGTGGAGGCCGTTTCCAACGAAAAGGCGCTGCCGCGCGAGAAGATTTTTGAGGCGCTGGAAACCGCGCTGGCTACGGCTACCAAGAAAAAATATGAGCAAGAAATCGATGTGCGCGTTGCCATCGATCGTAAATCTGGCGACTTCGATACTTTCCGTCGCTGGCTGATCGTCGAGGAAGTGACCCAACCGACCCGTGAAATTACGCTGGAAGCGGCACGCTTCGAAGATCCGGCGTTTGATCTGGGCGACTATGTTGAAGATCAGATCGAATCTGTCACCTTCGACCGTATCACTACCCAGACCGCTAAGCAGGTTATCGTGCAGAAAGTGCGTGAGGCCGAGCGGGCGATGGTCGTGGATGCCTTCCGCGAGCACGAAGGTGAAATCGTCACCGGGGTGGTGAAGAAAGTTAACCGTGACAGCATTTCGCTGGATCTGGGCAACAACGCCGAAGCGGTGATTGGCCGTGAAGACATGTTGCCGCGCGAAAACTTCCGTCCGGGCGACCGTATCCGTGGCGTGCTGTACGCGGTGCGTCCAGAAGCGCGTGGCGCACAGTTGTTCGTCACCCGTTCCCGTCCGGAGATGCTGATCGAGCTGTTCCGCATCGAAGTGCCGGAGATCGGCGAAGAAGTGATCGAAATCAAGGGCGCCGCTCGCGATCCGGGCTCTCGTGCCAAGATTGCCGTGAAGACCAATGACAAGCGTATCGATCCGGTCGGTGCCTGTGTCGGCATGCGTGGTGCACGCGTGCAGGCGGTCTCTAGCGAACTGGGCGGTGAACGTATCGATATCGTGCTGTGGGACGATAACCCGGCACAGTTCGTCATCAACGCGATGGCACCGGCGGATGTCGCCTCCATCGTGGTCGATGAAGACAAGCACACCATGGATATTGCCGTAGAGGCCTCCAACCTGGCTCAGGCTATCGGCCGTAACGGTCAGAACGTCCGTCTGGCGTCTCAGCTGAGCGGCTGGGAGCTGAACGTGATGACGGCGGAGGATCTGCAGGCCAAACATCAGGCTGAGGCTCACGCCGCCATTGATACCTTTACCAAGCATCTGGATATCGATGAAGAGTTCGCTACCCTGCTGGTCGAAGAAGGCTTCTCCACGCTGGAAGAGCTGGCTTACGTACCGGAGCGTGAACTGCTGGCGATCGATGGCCTGGATGAAGAGAGCGTCGAAGCACTGCGTACCCGTGCCAAGAATGCACTGACGACGCTGGCGCTGGCGCAGGAAGAGAGCCTGGGCGACAACAAACCGGCGGACGATTTGCTCAATTTGCCGGGCATGGAGCGTAGCGTCGCCTTTAAACTGGCCGCACGCGGAGTGTGCACGCTGGAAGATCTTGCCGAGCAGGGCGTCGATGACCTGACCGATATTGAAGGCTTGAACCATGAGTCAGCGGGTGAGCTGATCATGGCGGCGCGTAATATCTGTTGGTTTGGCGATAGTGAATAATGAACTGTAGCAGGAAGGAACAGCATGGCAGAAGTAACGGTAAAATCACTGGCAGCAGAGATCCAAACTTCGGTTGAGCGCCTGGTACAGCAACTGGCTGATGCAGGTATTAACAAATCACCCGACGACTCTGTGAGCCCCCAGGAACGTGAAGCGCTGCTGGCTCATTTAAATCGTGAGCACGGTGGATCTTCCGGTAAACTGACGCTACAACGTAAGACGCGTAGCACGCTGAGTGTCCCAGGCACCGGCGGTAAGAGTAAGTCAGTGCAGATTGAAGTCCGCAAGAAGCGCACTTATGTGAAGACCGACGCTGCGGCCCTCCAGGCGGAAGCCGAGGCTCAGGCGAAGCGCGAAGCGGAAGAACAGGCGAAACGCGAGGCTGAAGAGCAGGCTCAGCGCGAGGTGGCCGAACAGGCCAAGCGCGAAGCCGCAGAGCAGGCCAAGCGTCAACAAGAAGAACAAGCCAAACGTGAGGCCGCTGAAAAAGCTAAGCGTGAAGCAGCGGAAAAAGAAAAAGTGACCAACCAACATACCGACGAAAAAACTAAAGCTGCGCAGGCGGAAAAGGCCAAGCGCGAAGCTGAAGCCGCTGAACTGAAACGCAAGGCAGAAGAAGAAGCGCGCCGTAAGCTGGAAGAAGACGCCCGTAAGGTGGCTGAAGAAGCCCGCCGTATGGCCGAAGCCAACGAAGGCAAGTGGACCGAAAACGCCAGCGAAGAAGATAGCAGCGATTACCACGTGACCACCTCTCACCACGCTCGCGAAGCGGAAGATGAGAACGATCGCCAGGTTGAAGGCGATCGCCGTGCCCGCGGTCGCGGTGGCAAAGCGGCCAAGCAGAAGAAAGGCAGCAAGCTGTCCGAATCTAAGGCCGATCGTGAAGAGGCCCGTGCGGTCAACCGCGGCGGCAAAGGTGGTAAGCGTAAGCCGAGTACATTGCAGCAGGGCTTTACCAAGCCGGCTCAGGCCGTTAACCGTGACGTGGTGATCGGCGAAACCATCACCGTGGCCGAACTGGCTAACAAGATGGCGGTGAAAGGTTCCCAGGTCATCAAGGCGATGATGAAGATGGGCGCGATGGCGACCATTAACCAAGTCATCGACCAAGAGACCGCTCAGCTGGTCGCGGAAGAGATGGGTCACAAGGTGATCCTGCGCCGTGAAAACGAGCTGGAAGAGGCGGTCATGAACGATCGTGATACCGGTGCTGCCGCAGAGCCGCGTGCGCCGGTCGTGACCATCATGGGTCACGTTGACCACGGTAAAACCTCACTGCTGGACTACATCCGCTCTACCAAGGTAGCGGCGGGTGAAGCGGGCGGGATCACCCAGCATATCGGTGCGTATCATGTTCAGACCGATAACGGCATGATCACCTTCCTGGATACGCCGGGGCACGCTGCGTTTACCGCGATGCGTGCACGTGGTGCTCAGGCGACCGATATCGTGGTTCTGGTGGTGGCGGCCGATGACGGCGTGATGCCGCAGACTATCGAGGCGATTCAGCATGCCAAGGCGGCCGGTGTTCCGTTGGTCGTGGCGGTGAACAAGATCGATAAGCCAGAAGCCGATCCGGATCGTGTGAAGAACGAACTGTCCCAGTATGGCGTCATGCCGGAAGAGTGGGGCGGTGAAGCCCAGTTCGTCCATGTTTCCGCGAAAGCAGGGACCGGTATCGACGAGCTACTGGACGCCATCTTGCTGCAGTCCGAAGTGCTGGAGCTGAAAGCGGTGCGTAATGGCATGGCCAGCGGCGTAGTGATTGAATCCTTCCTGGACAAGGGCCGTGGCCCGGTGGCGACGGTGCTGGTACGTGAAGGTACGCTGCACAAGGGCGACATCGTGCTGTGTGGCTTCGAGTATGGCCGCGTGCGTGCCATGCGTGACGAGCTGGGCCGTGAAATCACGGAAGCCGGTCCGTCCATCCCTGTCGAGATCCTCGGTATGTCCGGTGTGCCGGCGGCGGGGGATGAGGCGACGGTGGTGCGTGACGAGAAGAAAGCGCGTGAAGTGGCGCTGTATCGTCAGGGCAAGTTCCGCGAAGTCAAACTGGCACGTCAGCAGAAGGCCAAGCTGGAGAATATGTTCTCCAACATGGTCGAGGGCGAAGTCTCCGAACTGAACATCGTGCTGAAGGCCGACGTTCAGGGTTCTGTCGAAGCGATTGCCGACTCTCTGCGTAAGCTCTCCACCGATGAAGTGAAGGTGAAGATCGTCGGCTCTGGCGTAGGCGGTATTACCGAAACCGACGCCACGCTGGCCGCGGCATCCAATGCCATCCTGTTAGGCTTCAACGTCCGTGCCGATGCCTCTGCGCGTCGCGTGGTGGAAGCGGAAAACTTGGATCTGCGTTATTACTCCGTCATCTATGATCTGATTGACGAAGTTAAACAGGCGATGAGCGGCATGTTGGCGCCGGAATACAAGCAGGAAATCATCGGCCTGGCCGAAGTCCGCGATGTGTTCAAGTCTCCGAAGTTTGGCGCCATCGCTGGCTGTATGGTCACCGAGGGTGTGGTCAAGCGTCACAGCCCGATCCGTGTCCTGCGCGAAAACGTGGTGATCTACGAAGGCGAACTGGAGTCCCTGCGTCGCTTCAAAGATGACGTCAACGAAGTCCGTAACGGTATGGAATGTGGTATCGGTGTGAAGAACTACAACGACGTCCGTCCGGGTGACGTGATCGAAGTGTTCGAGACCATCGAAGTGAAACGCTCTATCGACTGATTCAGTCGCGCCGCCCTTGTCGGGGCGGCGAGTAAGCGTTAGCACAGCATAAAGCTAATCGGGGGGCTCAGGCCCCCCTGTTTGTCTGGAGAAACGATCATGGCAAGAGAATTTAGCCGTACTCAGCGCGTCGCACAGGAAATGCAGAAAGAGATCGCCATTATCCTGCAACGTGAGGTCAAAGATCCGCGTGTTGGCATGGCGACGGTTTCCGGCGTCGAGGTTTCACGCGATCTGGCCTATGCCAAAGTCTTCGTCACCTTCTTGAACGATGGCGAGCCGGAGGCGGTGAAGGCGGGTCTGAAGGCGTTGCAGGATGCCTCAGGCTTTATTCGCATGTTGCTGGGTAAGGCGATGCGCCTGCGCGTCGTACCGGAATTGACCTTTTCCTACGACTCCTCCCTGGTCGAAGGGATGCGGATGTCCAATCTGGTGAGTAACGTGGTGAAAGACGATGAGGCGCGTCGGACGGCGGCCGATCGTGACGAGGAGGCGTAATGTCCCGACCTCGTCGTCGCGGCCGTGATATCAACGCCGTTCTGCTGTTAGATAAAGGGCAGGGGATGTCCTCGAACGATGTGCTGCAAAAAGTGAAGCGCATCTATAACGCCAATAAGGCGGGTCATACCGGTGCGTTGGATCCGCTCGCCACGGGCATGTTGCCCATCTGCTTAGGCGAGGCGACCAAATTCTCCCAGTTCTTGCTGGATGCGGATAAGCGCTATCGGGTGGTTGCCCGCCTAGGGCAGCGCACCGATACCTCTGACGCCGACGGTCAGGTGGTGAGCGAGCGTCCTGTGACGTTCGACGAGGCAGCGTTGGCGCAGGCGTTAGCGGGATTCCGTGGCGCAGGACGCCAGGTGCCGTCGATGTACTCGGCCCTCAAGTACCAGGGGCGGCCATTGTATGAGTATGCTCGCCAAGGGATCGCCGTACCGCGTGAAGCGCGCGACATCACCGTATATGAGTTGCGCTTTATCCGCTGGGAAGGGGATGAGTTGGAGCTGGAGATCCACTGCTCTAAGGGAACCTACATTCGCACCATCATCGATGATTTGGGTGAGGTGTTGGGGTGTGGGGCCCATGTCATTGTGTTGCGTCGTCTGCAAGTCTCTGGTTATCCGAGCGAGCGCATGGTGACGCTGGAGCAGTTGCAGGCGTTGCTGGCGCAGGCTGAAGCGCAGGGGATCGCGCCGCGTACGTTGCTCGACCCGCTGTTGCTGCCGATGGATACGGCCGCCGCGCATCTGCCGGAGGTGAACCTGTCCGAGCTGGTTGCGGGTTACGTGCAGCTCGGTCAGGCGGTTCAGACGCCGGGCCTGCCGCCGCAGGGTATGGTGCGCATCACCGTCGGTGAGTCACGCTGCTTTATCGGTGTCGGTGAGGTGGATGATCAAGGTCGTTTGGCACCACGTCGTATGGTCGTGGCGTCACGTCTTTCCGAAGACGATCCGCGCTGATCCTCGCGCCATGCCAAGTGTGCTAGGAATCGGCTGATTTCTTGCCAAGGGTCAGGGCGCAGAGTAGAATGACGCGGCTAATACATTGGGTTGCTGAATTAGAGATTGGCGCCCGTTTTTTAAACTTTTTAAATTTGGAGTTCTATAATGTCTCTAAGCGTTGAAGCGAAAGCTAAAATCGTTGCTGAGTTCGGTCGTGATGCTAACGACAGCGGTTCTACCGAAGTGCAGGTTGCTCTGCTGACCGCGCAGATTAACCATCTGCAGGGCCACTTCGCCGAGCACAAAAAAGATCACCACAGCCGTCGTGGTCTGCTGCGCATGGTTTCTCAGCGTCGTAAGCTGCTGGACTACCTGAAGCGTAAAGATGTAGCACGTTACTCCAGCCTGATCGAGCGTCTGGGTCTGCGTCGCTAATCTAACGATTTTCTGAAGTAAAGGGGCCTACGTTGGCCCCTTTCTTCTAGGAAGCAACGGAAAATCAGGTTAATGTATTGCCGTTGCAGACAAAAAGGTGTAACCGGCCTGCTTGTTACAGAGGTTCGCGCGGCTAATGCAAGCTGCCGTTGGATGCGGCAGCTTGCCTTAGTCGCGAGAATGTAGCAAAGCCACCGGTTATAGAAGGGCGCTATTCTTTGGAATGGCGCGTTGCTTAACGAAAAGGAAAATGACTTTGTTGACGCCAACCGTTCGCAAATTCCAATACGGCCAGCATACCGTTACGCTGGAAACCGGCATGATGGCTCGTCAGGCTACCGCAGCCGTGATGGTCACCATGGATGACACCGCGGTATTCGTCACCGTGGTTGGGGCAAAGAAAGCCCGTGAAGGTCAGGACTTCTTCCCGCTGACCGTTAACTACCAGGAGCGTGCCTACGCTGCCGGTCGTTTCCCTGGCGGCTTCTTCCGTCGTGAAGGGCGCCCGGGTGAGGGTGAAACCCTGATCGCACGTCTGATCGACCGCCCGATCCGCCCGCTGTTCCCAGAAGGCTTCCTCAACGAGGTGCAGGTCGTGGCGACGGTCGTTTCCGTGAACCCGCAGGTTAGCCCGGATATCGTGGCGATGATCGGTGCCTCCGCGGCCCTGACGCTCTCCGGTATTCCGTTCAACGGCCCGATCGGCGCCGCACGCGTCGGTTATATCAACGATCAGTATGTACTGAACCCGACTCAGGATGAGCTGAAACAGAGCCGTCTGGATCTGGTCGTGGCCGGTACCGACAACGCTGTATTGATGGTGGAATCTGAAGCAGATCTGCTCAGCGAAGATCAGATGCTGGGTGCGGTGGTCTTCGGCCACGACCAGCAGCAGGTCGTCATCGAAAACATCAAAGCGCTGGCCGCCGAAGTCGGTAAGCCGCGTTGGGAGTGGAGCGCGCCGGAAGTGAATACCGCGCTGCAACAGCGCGTAAGCGAAATGGCCGAAGCGCGTCTGGGTGAAGCCTACCACATCACCGAGAAGCAGGCGCGTTACGCTAAAGTTGATGAGATCAAAGAATCTGTCATCGCCGATCTGCTGGCGGAAGATGCGTCACTAGACGCCGGTGAAATCAGCGACATCCTGGGTGCACTGGAGAAATCCGTGGTGCGTGGCCGTGTCCTGCGTGGTGAGCCGCGTATCGATGGTCGTGAGAAAGACATGATCCGTGCGTTGGACGTGCGTACCGGTGTGCTGCCGCGTACCCATGGCTCTGCACTGTTTACCCGTGGCGAAACGCAGGCGTTAGTGACCGCGACTCTGGGCACCGAGCGTGACGCACAGAATATCGATGAGCTGATGGGCGAGCGCACCGACCGTTTCCTGCTACACTATAACTTCCCGCCGTACTCTGTCGGTGAAACCGGGATGATGGGCTCGCCGAAGCGCCGCGAAATCGGCCATGGTCGTCTGGCTAAGCGTGGCGTGTTGGCAGTGATGCCGTCTCAGGAAGAATTCCCGTACACGGTGCGTGTGGTCTCCGAGATCACCGAATCTAACGGTTCTTCCTCTATGGCCTCTGTCTGTGGTGCCTCTCTGGCGCTGATGGATGCCGGGGTACCGGTGAAAGCCGCCGTAGCGGGTATCGCTATGGGTCTGGTGAAAGAGCAGGACAACTTCGTCGTTCTGTCTGACATTCTGGGCGATGAAGATCACCTGGGCGACATGGACTTCAAAGTGGCGGGTAGCCGCGATGGCGTTACCGCGTTGCAGATGGACATCAAGATCGAAGGCATCACCCGCGAAATCATGCAGGTGGCACTGAACCAGGCTAAGGGCGCGCGTCTGCACATCCTGAGCGTCATGGAGCAGGCCATCAATGCACCGCGTGGCGACATCTCTGAGTTTGCACCGCGTATTCACACCATCAAGATCAATCCTGAGAAGATCAAGGATGTGATCGGTAAGGGTGGCTCTGTGATCCGTGCGCTGACGGAAGAGACGGGCACCACCATCGAGATCGAAGATGACGGTACCGTGAAGATCGCGGCGACCGACGGCGATAAGGCAAAACACGCGATCCGTCGTATCGAAGAGATCACCGCCGAGATCGAAGTGGGCCGTATCTACCAGGGTAAAGTGACTCGTATCGTTGACTTTGGTGCCTTTGTCGCCATCGGTGGCGGTAAGGAAGGGCTGGTTCACATCTCCCAGATCGCCGATAAGCGTGTGGAGAAGGTAACCGACTACCTGCAGATGGGTCAGGAAGTGGCTGTTAAGGTGCTGGAAGTGGACCGTCAGGGCCGCGTTCGTCTGAGCATCAAAGAAGCCAACGCCTCTGCCACAGCGGGTCAGGATGCACCGGCTGACGCAGAATAATACGCGTTTAGTATTACGGCTTCCCCTTAGTGGGAAGCCGTTTGTTACACTGCCGCAGGATGTGGTAGTACCTTGATGGATGATAGGACGTTTATCCGTGTTGGTCTTCGGGAGTTGGGAAATGAAGCCTATCTTGCGCTGGTGTTACGTTGCGACAGCAATTTTGCTGGCAGGATGCAGCAACGCTGATTGGCGTAAAAACGAAGTACTGGCTATCCCGTTGCAGCCCTCGTTGCAGCAGGAGGTAATGCTGGCGCGCATGGAGCAAATTCTTGCCAGCCGAGCATTAACGGATGATGAACGCGCACAGCTTCTCTATGAGCGCGGAGTACTGTATGATAGTCTCGGACTGAGGGCTCTGGCGCGTAACGATTTCTCGCAAGCGTTAGCCATCCGTCCTGATATGCCAGAGGTTTTTAACTATCTGGGGATTTATTTAACGCAGGCTGGCAACTTTGATGCCGCCTATGAAGCGTTTGATTCTGTACTAGAGCTTGATCCAACTTACAGCTATGCGCGTTTGAATCGCGGTATTGCCCTGTATTACGGTGGGCGATATGCGCTAGCGCAAGATGATCTGCAGGCGTTTTATCAAGACGATCCCAACGATCCGTTCCGGTCGTTATGGCTTTACCTGGCTGAGCGTGAGCTAAACCAGGAGCAGGCGCTCGAGGCCTTGAGCCAGCGCTACAATAAGGCGAACCGGAGTCAATGGGGATGGAATATTGTCGAATTCTACCTGGGCAAAATCAGCGAAAAGACGCTGATGGAACGCTTACAGGCGGATGCAACGGATAACACTTCGCTCGCTGAGCATCTCAGTGAAACTGACTTCTATTTAGGTAAACATTACCTGAGTCTGGGGGAGAAGAGCAGTGCTTCGGCATTGTTCAAACTGACGGTGGCCAACAACGTTCATAACTTTGTTGAGAACCGTTACGCACTGTTGGAATTGGCCCGCTTGGGTCAAGAGCAAGACGACATACCAGAATCGGACCAGCAATAAAGCTGACGAACATTTTTATTCTTAAATCATTGATTTAATCGTCCTTTACGGGCGAGGTTTTTTTGTTCGTCATTTCTTCTAATTTGAGCCGGTTCACACTTTTCAATGAAAAATGTTGTTCGTTTTCTAGACGAGTTATGCAGACTGGCCGCCATTGCACATCATGAGGCACGTTTACATGGCTGAGTTCGAAACCACCTTTGCTGACCTGGGGTTAGCTGCACCTATTATTGAAGCCCTGAATGATTTGGGCTATGAGAAGCCGTCACCGATTCAGGCGGCCTGTATTCCTCACCTGCTGAACGGGCGCGACGTGCTGGGCATGGCGCAGACCGGCAGCGGTAAGACCGCGGCGTTTTCACTGCCGCTGTTGAACAATATCGATCCCTCGCTGAAGGCACCGCAGGTGCTGGTGTTGGCACCGACCCGCGAATTGGCGGTACAGGTTGCCGAAGCGATGACCGATTTTTCTAAGCACCTGCACGGCATCAACGTCGTCGCCCTGTATGGCGGCCAGCGTTATGACGTTCAGTTGCGCGCCCTGCGTCAGGGGCCGCAGATCGTGGTCGGTACGCCGGGCCGTCTGCTGGACCACCTCAAGCGTGGCACGCTGAGTCTGGCCAGTCTGCGTGGCTTGGTACTGGATGAAGCCGACGAGATGCTGCGTATGGGCTTTATCGAAGACGTAGAAACCATCATGGCGCAGATTCCGGCGGAGCATCAGACCGCACTGTTTTCTGCCACCATGCCGGAGGCGATCCGCCGCATCACTCGTCGCTTTATGAATGAGCCGCAGGAAGTGCGCATTCAGTCCAGCGTGACCACTCGCCCGGACATCAGCCAGAGCTACTGGACGGTGTATGGGATGCGTAAGAATGAGGCGCTGGTACGCTTCCTGGAAGCGGAAGACTTCGATGCTGCCATCATCTTCGTCCGTACCAAGAACGCCACCCTGGAAGTGGCCGAAGCGCTGGAGCGTAATGGCTACAGCAGTGCGGCACTGAACGGTGATATGAACCAGGCGCTGCGTGAGCAGACCCTGGAGCGTCTGAAGGATGGCCGTCTGGATATCCTGATCGCGACCGATGTGGCCGCACGTGGCCTGGACGTCGAGCGTATCAGCCTGGTCGTTAACTATGATATTCCGATGGATGCCGAGTCTTACGTTCACCGTATCGGCCGTACTGGCCGTGCCGGTCGTGCCGGTCGTGCGTTGCTGTTCGTCGATAACCGCGAGCGTCGCCTGCTGCGCAACATCGAGCGCACCATGAAGCTGACGATTCCGGAAGTGGAACTGCCGAACGCCGAGCTGCTCGGCACGCGCCGTCTGGCCAAGTTTGCCGCCCGTGTCCAGCAGCAGCTGGAGAGCAGCGATCTGGATCAATACCGTGCGCTGTTGGCTAAGCTGCAGCCGGAAGAAGAGCAGGATATGGAAACGCTGGCAGCCGCCTTGCTGAAGATGGCCCAGGGTGAGCGTCCGTTGATCCTGCCGCCGGATCCGGTGATCGAGCGTCGTCCGCGTCGCGAGTTCCGCGATCGTGATGATCGTGGTGGTGATCGCTTTGCCCGCCGCGAGCGCGACAGCCGCGATAGTCGCGACGGTGGTGATCGTCCGCGTCGTGAGCGTCGCGATGTGGGTGAGATGGAGCTGTATCGTATCGAAGTGGGTCGTGACGATGGCGTCGAAGTTCGTCACATCGTGGGCGCTATCGCCAACGAAGGCGATATCAGCAGCCGTTACATCGGTAATATCCGTCTGTTCGGTTCTCACTCTACCATCGAGTTGCCGAAAGGTATGCCGGGTGATCTGTTGACGCACTTTACCCGTACTCGCATCCTGAACAAGCCGATGAACATGCAGTTGATCGGCGATGCCCCGGCGCGTGAACAGCGTCGTGAGCGTACTGGCGAGCGCAGCGATCGTGGTGAGCGCCGTAGCTTCGGCGGTGGCCGTGATGGCGAACGTCGTGGGGGTTTCGGTGGTCAGCGTCGTTTCTCTGATGACCGTCGTGGCGATCGCGGTTTTAACCGTGATAACCGTAATGCCCGCTCCGATGATAACGGCCACAGCCGTCGTCGTTTCAATGATGCATAAGCATCTAGCCTGCTAGATGATAAGGCCAGCCCTCGGGCTGGCCTTTTTATTATCGATACCCAGTAAAGCACTAGTTAATCATTCTGATCGATAGTGTTTTTTTATATAAAAACAGAGTTATTGACTAAAGTGTGCGCTTGGTCGCCAAAAAATTGCGATCAACAACACATTTTTATTTATGCTGGCGCGTCATCTTGTTAGCGTCTGTTTCCCTCCCCGCTGTTCACTACTCGCTGAAAGACACGATATATCAATGCATTATTTGCATATTACGTGTTTGTATAAAAAATAATTTTACCTTTTGCCATTTGTGTAGGTAAATATTCAAGATAATTCCCTTTTTAGAGAAAAGTTTTTATGTAGACCGCTATCGCAGAGCGATGAGTTGAAAATTTTTTCTCCCGCAAGCGCGTTATGATCTCGCCACAATAATAGATCCTGCACCCGATGATGTTATTGCGCCATCGCCCTGCTGCGCGGCATCCGACTCTGTAAATGATAACGATGATAATTCTCTACAGGCGGCTCCGAGACGGCAGAGGCAGGCTGTGATTTGCCGTGGATCCCGCCGCTTACTGGCAAGTGAGAGCGACGATGGAAACGACACAAGCAAGCAGTGTGGTAATGAGCGATATACCCGTTTCGGCGCGAGGCGGCATGAGCGAACGTGAATGGCGTGAGGCGACGCGTTTCGACAGCACCGATGTGGGGTGGGTCATCATGAGTATCGGGATGGCGATCGGCGCGGGGATCGTCTTCTTACCGGTTCAGGTCGGCCTAATGGGGTTGTGGGTCTTCCTGCTTTCGTCGGTGGTGGGCTATCCGGCGATGTACTTGTTTCAGCGCCTGTTTATTAACACCTTGGCCGAGGCGCCAGAGTGTCGCGACTACCCGAGTGTGATCAGCGGCTACCTGGGAAAGAACTGGGGCATTCTGTTGGGGGCGCTCTATTTTGTGATGTTGGTGATCTGGATGTTCGTCTACTCGACGGCCATCACGAACGACAGTGCCTCGTACCTGCATACCTTTGGCGTGACCGAGGGGCTGTTATCGGACAACCCCTTCTATGGTTTGGCGCTGATCTGTGTGCTGGTCGCCATCTCATCGCGGGGTGAGCAGCTGCTATTTAAGCTCTCCAGCTTCATGGTGTTGACCAAGCTGCTGGTCGTCGCGGCGTTAGGTGTAGCGATGGTGGGAATGTGGCATCTGTATAACGCCGGCGCGTTGCCGCCGTTAGCATTGTTGATCAAGAACGCGGTCATTACGCTGCCGTTTACCTTGACCTCGATCCTGTTCATTCAGACGCTCAGCCCGATGGTGATTTCGTACCGTGCGAAGGCGAAGTCACGTGAGGTTGCCCGCTACAAGGCGCTGCGGGCGATGAATATCGCCTTTGGCATCCTCTTTGTCACGGTCTTCTTCTACGCCGTCTCATTCACCTTAGCGATGGGGCATGACGAGGCGGTGAAGGCCTATCAGCAGAATATTTCTGCTCTGGCCATCGCGGCGCAGTTTATTGATGGTGGTGCCGGAAATTGGGTCACGGTGGTGAGCGTCATTCTCAATATCTTCGCCGTGATGACCGCGTTCTTTGGCGTCTACCTAGGCTTCCGGGAGGCGACTCAAGGCATCGTGATGAATCTATTGCGGCGTGTTTTGCCGCCCGAGCGTATTAACGCGCGTTGGGTTCAGAACGGCATCATGGTCTTTGCCGTCTTGCTGGCGTGGGGGGCGATTATCCTCAATGCGCCGGTGTTGAGTTTTACCTCGGTATGTAGCCCGATCTTCGGCCTCGTGGGGTGTCTGATCCCCGCCTACTTGGTGTACCGAGTGCCGGCGCTGCATAAGTATAAGGGCGTCTCCCTATGGGTGATCATCGTCACCGGGCTGTTGCTGTGTATTTCACCGCTGCTGGCCTTTTCCTAAGGGATGACGCGCGACTCGTTTCTCGATAAAGGGCTGAACTATGAATAACACATCCAATCCTTGCGATAACGCGCTGTTGTGGGATGAGTTTATCCGCGCAGTCCGCCAGGAGGTCAAACCGGCGGTGGGCTGTACCGAGCCAATCTCGCTGGCGTTGGCCGCTGCGTTGGCCGCTCGCCAACTGGCTGCGCCAGTCGAGCGTATCGTATGCCGCGTCTCACCTAACCTCATGAAGAACGGTATGGGGGTCACGGTACCTGGCACGGGGATGGTGGGCCTGCCGATCGCGGCGGCGTTGGGCGCGCTAGGCGGTGATGCCGACGCGGGGCTGGAGGTGATCAAGCATGCCTCCGCCGAGGCGATCGCGGCAGCTAAAGCATTGCTCGCCGCCGGGCAGGTGAGTGTGGGAATGGAGCAGCCTTGCGAGCAGGTGTTACTCGCTTGCGCACGCGTCTATGCCGGTGAGTCGTGGGCCGAGGTGACTATCGCGGGCGACCATACTCGGGTGATTCGCGTGGAGCATAACGGCCAGCTGATCTTCGCTGCCGATGGCGTCGGCGAGGCGAGCGAGGCGGGCTACTGCTTGGCGCGCGCTTCGTTGCAGCAAGTCTACCGTTTCGCCTGTGACGTGCCACTGGCGCGAATCGCCTTTATCTTGGATGCGGCCGAACTGAACGGCGCGCTGTCGCGTGAGGGGCTGCGCAGCCGCTATGGTCTGCACATCGGCGCTACGCTGGCCCAGCAGCGTGAGCGTGGCCTGCTCTCTCACGATCTGCTCAGCGAGATCATGATCCGTACCTCGGCGGCTTCTGACGCCCGCATGGGGGGGGCGGTGTTGCCGGCGATGAGTAACTCCGGCTCCGGCAATCAGGGGATCACCGCGACCATGCCGGTGGTGGTGGTAGCCGAGTATCTCCAGGCTTCTCAGGAGCAATTGACGCGGGCATTGATGCTGTCGCATCTGACGGCGATCTATATCCATAGCAAGCTGCCAGCGTTATCGGCCTTGTGCGCCGCCACCACGGCGGCGATGGGGGCGGCGGCGGGCATTGCCTGGTTGATCGATGGGCGTTATGAGGCGGTAGCGATGGCTATCGGCAGCATGATCGGTGATGTCAGTGGCATGATTTGTGATGGCGCCTCCAACAGTTGCGCGATGAAGGTCTCCACCAGCGCCAGTGCCGCCTTTAAGGCGGTGTTGATGGCCTTGGATGACAGTGCGGTAAGCGGCAATGAGGGCATCGTGGCGCACGATGTGGATCAGTCGATCGCCAATCTATGTGCCTTGGCGAGTGGCGCGATGCGTCAGACGGATACCCAGATCATCGAGATTATGGCCCGTAAGGCGTCCTGATAAGATAACGGGTGGGGGAGTGATGTCGCGGGCGCCGAGTGCGCCCGCGTTGCGTTGTTAAGCTAGGCTTGCAGGGTGAGCCCGGCGAGTTGGAGCCAGTAGCCGTTGCACTCCTCCTGTTTATCTAAGGTGAGTGGGGCGTCTCCCCGCTCGTTAGCCCGGAAGCGGCGCAGCATGTCTAGCGTGTCGATACCTTGTGGCGAGAGGCGCACCACATCGACCAATCCTTGCATCTCATGCAGATGATTTCCCAAGTTATAGCAGTTACCGCTCAGGGTCTGGATGCCGTTAAGCACGAAGACCTGCTGTTGTTCTTGTGACAGCACGCGGCGCCCCTGTGGATAGTGTTGACAGCAGGTCTCGCATTCATCTTTGGGGAGGTTTTCGGCGCGCGCGGTAAAACAGCGTGCGGAGTAGGCGAGCGGTAAATGACCATAGGCGAAGACTTCGATCTCGAAACGTCCCGCGATACCGAGCTGCTCACACTGTTGGCGTATGTTGCGTAGCCAGTCGCGCGATAGCTCCACCGGCATGCACCAACGCACCATCCCTTGGCGTAGCAATAGACGTAGGGTGACGGCGTTGTAGCAGTTGAGCGCCGGTCCGGCGACGAAAGGCAAGCGGCGCTCGGCGGCTAAATTGACCGCCGCCAGATCGTTGGCTTCGATGAGGAACTCGCCGTTCTCTACATAGCGGCGTAACTCGCCGAGCTCGGAGGGTGCCTGAATCAGTGCCAAGGTGGAGAGCACCACCTGCTTGCCGCTTGCGGCCAGCGTTTTGGCCAGCGCTAACCAGTCACCGACCTTGAGTGCCCGTCGCTTGCTGCATACCGTTTCGCCCAAATAGATGATGTCGGCCTCGCTGTCGGCGGCGGCCTGATAGAATGTCTCCAGACTGGCCGCAGGCCAGCCGTAAAGTACCGCGCCGAGCGCATATTGCATGGTGGGACTCCTTACTGCCAGCGACGATGATAGGCGCCGAGGGTGGTTTGTACCCCCTCGGACACGGCGTCGAGCGCATCCATCCAGGCGCGCTCGGGGGTGAAGCTCTCGGGAGCCTGGCGGCAACGATCGATCGCCTGGCGCCACACGCGGGTTACCTGGCTGACGTAGGCCGGGCTGCGTTGCCGCCCCTCGATCTTGACCGAGGCGATGTTGGCCGCCATCAATTCCGGCAACAGGGCGAGGGTATTCAGACTCGTCGGCTCCTCCAGCGTGTGATAGCGCACGCCATCCACCAGATAACGGCCCTTACACAACGTTGGGTAGCCGGCGTTTTCACCGTTAGCGTAACGATCGATCAAGACATCGTTGAGCCGTGACTCCATGCCCTGAGCCGTCTGTTGCCAGCGTACAAAGCGGGCCGGGGAGCAGGCACCGACGGTATTCGGTGACTCACCGGTCAAGTAGGAAGAGAGGTAGCAGCGCCCCTCGGACATGATGCAGAGGCTGCCGAAGGCAAACACCTCCAGCGGCACCGGGCTGGTTCGCGCCAGCTGTTTGACTTGATGCAGGGAGAGCACGCGCGGTAACACCACGCGTGCTACGGCGAAGTGACGTTGATAGAAACGAATCGCCTCGTCGTTCGTCGCAGAGGCCTGCACCGATACGTGGCGTTCGATATGGGGGTAGCGCTCGGCCGCGTACTCCAGCATCGCCAGGTCGGCCAAGATCAGCGCGTCGGCACCCAGTTGTGCGGCCATATCCACCGCTCGTTGCCAGCGTGCATAGCCGTCCGGATGCGCGAAGGTATTGATGGCGATGTGCAGTTTACGACCATGGCGTCGTACATAGTCGTGCGCCTCCTGGAGCCGTTTCTCATTAAAGTTGAGACCGGCGAAGTGGCGGGCATTGGTATCGTCTTTCAATCCAATGTAGACGGCGTCGGCGCCGTTATCCACAGCCGCTTTGAGGGCGGGCAGATTACCGGCGGGGCACAGCAGCTCCATATGCGATTTCCTGAGATGGGCCACGGGATACTTCCCTTGGCGCGTAGTAAGGATCGGAGACGCCGCCCTGCTGGCGTCATCGTTATCGCCGCTCATTCTAGATAAGACGTTATGTAGTTGTTTTGACTTGAGGCAGTTTCTGACGTGTTGATGGTCTGTTACCAAATAGCGTAGGCTCGGCGCATTAGTCCGTGACATCGATGGGGCTTTTTGTTGATATAAGACGCAGTCTAGCTGGCCGGATATGGCAGAATAGACGCTATCTGATCAGAAGGAGTCACCGCGGTGTTGGAACAATTGCGAGCACGGATCGTGCGTCAGGGGCCGGCATTGTTGAGCCTGCCGTTAAAAATTACGCCGTTTGCTCTGCAACGGCAGGTGTTGGAGCAGCTGCTCGCTTGGCAGTTTCGCCAAGCGCTAGCGGAAGGCGAACTGGCGTTTCTCGATGGGCGTTGGTTACAAGTCGAGGTGCGTGACCTCGGGTTGTGTTGGTGTGTCACGGCGGAGCAGGGGGGCTTGCGCGTCAGCCGCCAACAACCGGCGGATGTGACCTTCAGCGCGGATGCCAACGATCTGATCCTGATCGCGGCCGGTAAAGAAGATCCCGACACGCTGTTTTTCCAGCGTCGCCTACGTATCGAAGGCGATACCGAACTGGGGCTGTATGTGAAGAATTTGATGGATGCTATCGATGTGGAGTCGATGCCGACACCGTTACGCATGGTATTGATGCAGCTGGCCGACTTCGTCGCTGCGGGACTCCAGGAGGGCACGTCGACGCGCGCGCGTGCGGTAACCACATGTTGATCCGGGCGGAGATCCCTGTCGATGCCCCGGGCATTGAACGGTTGCTCCGGGCGAGCTTTCCGAGTCGTGCCGAGGCCGAGTTGGTGGCGCATCTGCGCGAAGATGGCCTATTGACCTTGGGCGTGGTGGCGACGGATGACGAGGGTGGGGTGATCGGCTATGCCGCCTTCAGTCCGGTAACGGTCGCCGGTGAGGAGTGTCAGTGGGTGGGCTTGGCGCCGCTGGTGGTGGACGAGGGCTATCGTCGCCAGGGCATCGGCGAGCAATTGGTCTATGAGGGGCTGGATACGCTGAATGAGTTCGGCTATGCCGCTGTCGTCGTATTAGGTGATGTACACTACTACCGCCGTTTTGGCTTCGTCAATGCGGCTGAGCATGGGCTAAGTTGTCGTTGGCCGGGCTGTGAGGCGAGTTTTCAGGTCTATGCCCTGGCTCCCGACGCGTTGGCTCAGACGCGTGGGCGCATCGAATACGCTGCACCGTTCGCTCGCTTTTAAACGATGACGGCGGGCGCTGCCCCGCCGCCTATCTTCTGAACGCTTGTCGTTCTTCCCTGCTGGGTCTATCATGCATCCCCCCGCGTGCCGACTGGTACGCGGACGAGTAGCCTTGCCTGCTCCACGCATTTATCGCTATCTTCTGCGCTTTTCTCCGCGCCTGATCGCGTATTGGGCGTTTCACTGTTGCATCGCACTATGCATGCCGGGTTTAGCGCCCTGGCGGGCACGATACCAGGCGTGCCTTGTCTGTCGTCTAATGCCGTGGACAGCGCCTCTTTTCACAACAAAAAAAGCGGTGCATGACACCGTGATGACAGGGGTACAGGATGAGTGTTAATACACCGACACTAATCACTTTTCTGATTTATATCTTCGGCATGATCCTGATCGGCCTACTGGCCTATCGTGCCACCAATAACTTTTCTGACTACATCCTCGGTGGACGGCGCTTGGGTAGCGTGGTGACTGCGTTATCGGCCGGGGCCTCGGATATGAGTGGTTGGCTGCTGATGGGGCTACCGGGCGCGGTGCTGGTCGCCGGGTTATCGGAGAGTTGGATCGCTATCGGGTTGGTGGTCGGCGCCTACCTCAACTGGCGTATCGTGGCGGGACGTCTGCGGGTACACACCGAACTGAACAACAATGCCCTGACGCTGCCGGATTACTTCACCCAGCGTTTCGAAGATAAGCAGCGTATTCTGCGCTTGATCTCCGCGCTGATCATCCTGGTGTTTTTCACCGTCTATTGTGCCTCCGGCGTGGTCGCTGGTGCCCGACTGTTTGAGAGCACGTTCGGCATGAGCTATCAGAGCGCGCTGTGGGCCGGTGCGGCGGCGACGATTGCCTATACCTTCATCGGCGGTTTCTTGGCGATAAGCTGGACGGATACCGTACAGGCGACGTTGATGATCTTTGCCCTGATCCTGACGCCGGTGATGGTGATCGTCAGTGTCGGCGGCTTCGATGATGCGATGCATGCCATTGCTCAGCAGAGCCCGGCCTACCTGGATCTGTTCCGTGGCCTGGATTGGGTGGCGATCATCTCGCTGATGGGCTGGGGGCTCGGTTATTTCGGTCAGCCCCATATTCTGGCGCGTTTTATGGCGGCGGATTCACATCACACCATTCGTAAGGCGCGTCGCATCAGCATCATCTGGATGATCTTCTGCCTCGGCGGCGCGGTGGCGGTCGGTTTCTTCGGTATCGCCTTCTTCTCTACCCACCCCCAACTGGCGTTGGAGGTGCATGAGAATAAGGAGCGGGTGTTTATCTCGCTGTCTAAGCTGCTGTTTAACCCTTGGATCGCCGGTATCTTACTGTCGGCTATTCTGGCGGCGGTGATGAGTACTCTGAGCTGTCAGTTGCTGGTTAGCGCCAGCGCGGTGACCGAGGATCTGTATAAGGCGTTTCTGCGTAAGCATGCTAACCAGCGCGAGCTGGTGATCGTCAGTCGTAGCATGGTGATGCTGATCGCGCTGATCGCCATAGCGCTGGCGGCCAATCCGGATAACTATGTGCTCGATCTGGTCAGCTATGCCTGGGCCGGCTTCGGTGCCGCCTTCGGCCCGGTGATCATCATCTCCCTGCTGTGGCCGGGGATGACACGCAATGGCGCCTTGGCCGGTATGCTGGTGGGGGCGGTGACGGTGGTGCTCTGGAAGCAATATGCCTGGTTCCACCTGTATGAGATCATTCCGGGCTTCGTGTTGGCCTCGCTGGCCATCATCGTGGTTAGCCTACTGGGCAAGGGACCGTCGCCGCAGATGCGTGAACGTTTTGCTCAGGCGAATCGTATTTATCTGACGAAGTAAGTTGGCCATTGTCGGCTAACCATTGCCACGGAGAGAGAGGCTGGTCGCTGACCAGCCTCTCTTTTTGTTTTTTACTCAACCGTTTGATTCGGTACTCTACGCGTAGCGCCTCGCCATGTGCCGTGATGGCGGCCTGGAATACCAGTGTCAGTGGTCCCTTGCCACGCAACGCCTTGGCGCCGCGTCCACTCTGGTGCTGTGCAAGACGGCGTGCGATATCGGTGGTGATTCCGGTATACAGTGCGCCCGTCGCCGTTCGCAAGATATACAGATACCAACGATTATGCGTTACAGTGTCAGTCATGGATGTGTCCTGCGAGGGAGTATGATGAGTGTCAGTTTACGCGACGAGGGTGTCGAGGACGAGCCTCTGCGTGGCGATAGGTCGGCGCTGACCTCGGACGACGATCTGGCCGCAATCCGGCATTTTTTGGCGCGGCAACATGTGGTGACACTGGCTACCGGTCAGGGCGAGGCCGTGTGGTGTGCCAGCTGCTTTTATGCCTGGGATGAGGCCTCCATGACCCTGTATCTGTTGACCTCGCCCCAGTCGCAGCATGGTCAGTTGATGTTGGGCAATCCATGGGTTGCCGGGACCGTGGCGCGTCAGACGCGTAATGTGGCGCAGATCCAGGGTATTCAGTTTCGTGCACACATCGCCCGCTTGGCGGGAGAGGATGAGGCACGGGCGCGGCGTCGCTACTATCGTCGTTTCCCATTGGCCCGGCTACGGCCGGCACCGATCTGGGCGCTGCGACTGATGCAGGTCAAGATGACCGATAATCGTTGTGGCTTCGGTCATAAGCGTCATTGGCAGCGCCAGGATGGAGAGCGCGTATACTGAGAAGGGGGAGGAACAACCGATGAACGTATTACTGCTTGGTGCGACTGGTCTGATTGGGCAGACATTATTGGCGTTATTGGAACAGGAACCTCGTGTCTCACAGATTTATGCGCCGACTCGCACGGCGTTGCCGTCGTCCGCTAAGTTGATCAATCCGGTGGAGACGGATATTTGCCGTGCGATGCTGGCTTGGCAGGGTCCATGTGACGTTGCTTTTTGCTGCTTGGGGACGACCCGCAAGGAAGCCGGTAGTGATAGCGCGTTTCGTTATGTCGACTATTCGCTGGTGGTGGAATGCGGTGAGGTGGCGCTGCAACATGACTGCCAGCATTACGTGGTAGTGAGCGCGCTGGGTGCGAATCCTCAGTCTCCTTTCCTTTACAGCCGGACTAAGGGTGAGATGGAGAAGGCGCTTGAGTTGCAGGCGTGGCGTCGCTTAACGCTGTTACGCCCCTCATTGCTTCAGGGGGAGCGAGCGAAACCACGCCTACTGGAGCAGCTCTCCGAGCCATTCTTCCGTTTATTACCGGAGAAGTGGCGTGCGGTAGAGGCTGATAGCGTGGCGCGAGCCATGCTGCATTGTGCGTTGCATCCCGCGCCTTACCGTCTACAGATCCTGGAGTCGGAACAGCTTGCACGGCTCGCGGAGTGTTGCGACGCCTAAGCACGCGTTAACGCAGATAATGAACGACCTGATTGCTACTGCCCCGCCAGATCAGCATGGGATCTTTTAGCGCCTGAACGAATTTACCGTCGACCAAGACGTTGATCAGATCCACGATGGCCTGTTGTTCGGCGTT
Source organism: Edwardsiella tarda ATCC 15947 = NBRC 105688 (assembly GCF_003113495.2). NCBI lineage: Bacteria > Pseudomonadati > Pseudomonadota > Gammaproteobacteria > Enterobacterales > Hafniaceae > Edwardsiella > Edwardsiella tarda. Next base: position 3,122,974 of record NZ_CP084506.1, on the reverse strand, counting down.
CAACTCATCCAGACGATAGCCGGTCCAGATCCAGATATCCTTGCCGGGGCATTCGGCGCGGACTCGCCGCACCAACTGGAGGATCGCCGCCGTATTGTTGGGGTGGAGCGGATCGCCCCCCGACAGCGAGAGGCCTTGCCGCTTGATGCGCTGATCCTGGAGATCGGCGATGATGCGATCTTCCATCTCCGGCCCAAAGGGCACGCCGGAGTCTGGGCGCCAGGTACTTTTGTTATAACACCCCGGGCACTGGTGAACACAACCGGCAACGAATAGTACGCAGCGTGTGCCGGGGCCGTTTACCACATCGACCGGGTAGTATTGATGGTAATTCATGGCGTGTTGTCCTGCGCGTGACGCCAGCGGCGGGCTGGCGTCACGCGACGCGGTTAACCGATTTGACCGTTATTCAGGTGTTTGATGCGGCGCTTCACTTCTTCCTGCTTGCCCGCATTGAACGGACGCGCATCCGGGCTACCGAGATAGCCGCATACCCGGCGGATTACCGAGGCTTTGGCGGAGTCGTGGTTGCCACATTTCGGGCAGCTGAACCCTTTGCTGGTACAGGCGAATTCACCGGTATAACCGCACTCATAACATTCATCGATCGGCGTGTTGGTGCCGTAATAGGGCACGCGTTGGTAGCTATAGTCCCAGACATCCTCCAGCGCCTTCAGGTTGTGCTGGAGATTGGGATATTCGCCGTAGCAGATGAATCCCCCGTTAGCCAGCGGCGGATAGGGCGCCTCAAAGTCCAGCTTATCGTATGGGTTGACCTGCTTTTCCACATCCAAGTGGAAGCTATTGGTGTAGTAGCCCTTATCCGTCACACCTTCTATCACGCCGAATTCGGCGGTATCGAGACGGCAGAAGCGGTCACAGAGGTTTTCGCTCGGCGTGCTATACAGGCTGAAACCATAACCGGTCTCTTGTTTCCAGGTATCGGTCGCCTGACGCAGGCGCTCGACGATGGCGATAGCCTTGGCGCGCAGTGTTTCGTCATCGAAGAGATGCGTCTTGGTACCGAACAGGGCGTTGATGGTCTCATGGATGCCGATATAACCCAGTGAGATAGAGGCCCGGCCATTTTTAAAGATATCGGCGATATTGTCGTCGGCTTTCAGACGCACACCACAGGCACCTTCCATATACAGGATCGGCGCCACACGAGCCTTGACCCCTTCCAGGCGAGCGATACGCGTCATCAATGCCTTGCGAGCCAGCTCCAGCCGGCGGTCGAGCAGTTTCCAGAAGGCGGCTTCGTCACCCTTGGCCTCCAGTGCGATACGCGGCAGGTTCAGGCTGATAATGCCCAGGTTGTTACGCCCATCGTGGATCATTTCGCCATTCTCCTCGTAAACACCGAGGAAACTGCGGCAACCCATCGGTGTCTTGAACGAGCCGGTAACCTTCACGACTTGATCGTAGTTGAGAATGTCCGGATACATCCGCTTGCTGGCGCACTCTAGGGCCAGCTGCTTGATATCATAGTTCGGATCGCCCAGCTTGTGATTGAGCCCGTCGCGGATAGCGAACACCAGCTTGGGGAAGACCGCGGTCTTGCGGTTTTTGCCCAAACCGGCGATGCGGTTCTTCAGGATCGACTGCTGGATCATACGGGACTCCCAGCTGGTGCCCAAACCGAAGCCGAAGGTGACAAACGGCGTCTGGCCGTTGGCGGTATGCAGGGTGTTTACCTCATACTCCAGCGACTGGAATGCGTCATAACACTCTTTCTCGGTACGGGCATGGGCGTAGCTTTCTACATCCGGGATATTCCACTGCTCGGCGATCTGGCGGTGCTTCTCGAAGCTGGCCGTGACGAACGGAGCCAGCACTTCATCGATGCGGTTAATGGTGGTACCGCCATAGATATGGCTAGCCACTTGAGCGATGATCTGAGCGGTGACTGCGGTGGCGGTAGAGATGGATTTGGGTTGCTCGATCTCCGCATTCCCCATCTTGAATCCATTGGTCAGCATCCCCTTCAGATCGATCAACATGCAGTTGAACATCGGGAAGAAGGGAGAGTAGTCGAGATCGTGGTAGTGGATCTCGCCACGCTCATGCGCCTGTACCACGTCGCGTGGCAGTAGGTGTTGCTTGGCATAATGCTTCGCGACGATACCGGCCAGCAGATCGCGCTGAGTCGGGATCACCTTACTATCTTTGTTGGCATTTTCGTTGAGCAACGCCGGGTTGCTCTGTTCGATTAAGCCACGGATATCTTGATTAAGGCGGCCGCGTTGTTCACGAGCGACGTCGCGGTCATGACGGTACTCAATGTAGGCGCGTGCAAGCTGCTTGTAGTCGCCCGCCATCAGCTGGTTCTCTACGGCGTTTTGGATTTCGTTAATATCGACACGTTCGCGATCGGCCATCTGCATAGCGACTACGCGGGCAACGGTTGCGCAGTAATCGGCATCATCTACGCCAGCAGCCTGCGATGCGCGCAGCACCGCTTCCTTGATACGCTGTTCGTTGAAGGGCACCTGACAACCGTCCCGTTTAATCACTATAGGTTTCACCGTTTTTTGCTCCTGTGATTGTGGTATGTATGGCATCCGTTAACCATCTACCGGTTATCCACAACACGAAGCCGCGTGCGATAAGGCTTCACGCGGCACATGTGGATGCTTTGTGGATAACTACTATATGTAGTTGCTGTCTTGAGTTTCGGACACTATATATGGGAATGAGGATTTTATAAAGCAAATTTGATTGACCTAAATCAAGGATTTTTAGCTTCGGTAGAATCGCTATACAGAAGGTGATTTAGCCCCTTTTTTCACTGAGAAATAGTGAGTGTGAGTATAAGAAACGTGCTAACAATCACTTCATATCCTCCCCACTGGGGTGTCATGTGCGGAAGCGTAAGGATCCTGCGGTCTATGTTATTGAGGACGAGAGCCGGTATCGGCACGCTAATGCCGAGGGAGAGCGGGGACGATCAAGGATAGAAGGTGCGCCGAGCGAGGCGTAGTGCGCTCCATAGGGCGACGACGCGTCTGGCGCCCCCCATGAGACGCGAAGGGTGACGCGCCGCATAGACGGCGATCACGCCACCGAGCAGAGAGAGAGGACGACGTAGACGCCATAAAACGCCGAGGCTGCGATCAAGACGCTGGCAGAGTTGCTCGGTATGCATGACCTCACGGTGAAGATCCAGACGCTGTAGCGCGATCTGTTGCAGTAGCAACGCCTTTTCGTCGGCCAATGCCTGGCGATGACGATTCATGGTTTCTCCTTGCGCTCAAGCAGTTGGCGATCGATCGCCAGTTGGTTGCGCGTGGCGGAGAGCAAGGTCGAGCGACGTGCTTTGCTGAGCGTCCAGCATGCGCCGATGATAGCGAACAGGAAGAGTACTGCCGTGGCGATCCCCAAGGCTAAGAGCCGATAGTTGGGATCGACCGCCCAAAACAGGAACACCAGTAGACTCATCAGTGCGAAAGCGGTGAACAGCAAGGTGACGCCAGCCATGAGCAGCAGCTGGATCAGGTTTGCCTTCTCCTCTTCCAACTCGACCACCGCCAGACGTAGGCGGGTTTCCGCCATGCCAGCCAGCAGGGTGGCGACACGCCGGACGCTACCCAGGATCCCGGGGGTGGAACCCTGGGCAGAGGATGACTCGCCGACCATTAGCGACGAGCCAACAGTACGCCGAGTACCACGCCCACGGCAGCGCCGATGCCGACACCGGTCCACGGGTTGTCACGCACGTAGTCATCGGCACGACCAGCCATTTCGCGGGTCTGGGTGGCGACATTCTCGCCGGCCTGGCTCAGACGCTCGCGGCTGTTGTGCAGTGCATCGTGTGCACGGGCCCGCAGTTTTTCCAGTTCGGCCTTGGGTTTATCCGTGGATGAGTTGAGGACATCTTCCAGCGCGTCAGCCAGAGATTTTAGCTCGGCACGCAGATGTTCAGCGGTGGAATCGTTAGCCATTGTTACGCTCCTTCACGTTACTGACATGGACTTTCAACATAGCTGGCTTTTAGGGAGAGTGCAAAGGGTATGGCGGGTCAACAGCCTGTAATAATTTGGCTTTATCGTAAAATATTGCAGACAGTTTAGGCGTACTCTCGCTATCCCTGGCAGATAGTGTGGCATCGCCAGGCGGGGCGCCGGATTTAGCGCGGCCTCTTAGGTTAACGGGTGCTGGAGCGGGGCGTACAGTGGGGGAATCGGAGGTGGGACGCTTCAGCGTCCCACCTCGGTATCAATGGTCGTTGCCACCACTGTAGGAGAGTGCCTCACCAGCTCGCTCACTCCGATGAAATAGCGAGCGATGTAGGATCTTGTCGGCGATGCTGTAGCCGGGGGGCAGCTCACGCAGTAGAACTTGCAAGGCCAGAGAGTGCTGCTCTGGGCGCGCCAGTCGTACGACCAGGCCATCGCGATCCGGTGTAATACTGGCGATGTCGATGCCATTCTCATCCAATTTTTGATAGACGAAGAAGCCGTCGGGCGTCGCCAGGCCGCTATGGGTCGCGCGGATCTGGAGCGATACCTCTTTATGGCTCAACTGCGGTAGGATCACCGCCGCTAGCGCCGCGACGATAAATAGCAACAGGCCTAACAGACGTTTCCAGCCCCAGCGAGTTATGCATGGCGGTTGATATGCCTGGCTCACGTTATTCCCTCGGGCCTTTGCTGCTAGGCTGGCGATGTTTTTTCCGCCACAGCACCAGCAGTGATCCGCCCAGGCCAAAGATCAGTAGGACCAGTGGCAGTAGCATCAGCAGGTTCATCAGTTGATCTTCATAGCGTAAAAACAGCGGTGTTTTACCCAAGATGTAGCCCAGCGTGGTGAGGATCAGTACCCACAGCAATCCGCTGGCCCAGTTGAAGAACTGAAAGCGAGCCCCGTTTAGCCCCGATAGCCCGGCGATTAATGGCAATAGGGTGCGTACAAACGCCAGAAAGCGGCCGATCAATAGGGCGGCGAGGCCATGGCGATGGAATAGCTGATGGGCACGCTGGTGGTAGTGCGAGGGGAGATGCGATAACCATTTTTGTACTAGGTGGGTATTACCCAGCCAACGTCCCTGCAAGTAGCCGAGCCAGCAGCCTAGGCTGGCCGCAGAGGTGAGCACCAAGAGCGTCAGCGGGAAGTCCATCGTATCGCGGGCGATCAAGACCCCAACCAAGATCAACAGGCTATCGCCTGGCAGAAAGGCGGCTGGCAGTAGACCGTTTTCCAGAAACAGGATCACGAAAAGAATGCCGTAGATCGTCCATACCAGCGCAGGATTCGCTAGCGTTTCATAGTCCTGATGCCACAGGGCAGTAATGAGTTGTTGAATAATTTCCATCACGAATTCCTAGCAGAGATTGCGGAGGGAACGCTTACCGCTTCAGCCAATACGAGCGGAGGAGCTCGTGGCCAACGTTCGCCTCATATAACACCATGAGTTTAGGCGAGCGCGGGATGATAGGTCACTTGGCCGCGATACAGGATGTTGCTTTCTTTCCAGCCTCCTAGCCGATGATGATGAGGAGGAAGCTGGAGAGTACGCAGCAGAATGCGTGATAGGCGGGCATCATCGCCGTCGTAACCCGACGCTTGGGGCGTATAGGGACGGCGTGTTTCCGGTGGCGCCATGTCTGGTGGGATGACGCCATTGCGTTCAGCTTCGCTGCCGCCGCATTGATGCGAACGGATCAGCGCGCTGATCTTCCGGTTGTGCTGGATGCGACGCAGGCAGAGATTGCCAGCCGGCTCACGATAATCGGCGTGGTATCCTGCCGTATTACATGGGAGCGGGGCGAGGGGAAGCGAGACCGTGGCCTGATAATGCCATGCCCCCATCTTGCCGATGGCCGTAGCGGCCCAGCAGAGAAGCAATAGCAATAAGGAGGCAGAGGTTACACGCTTCAATATTTTGTCGTTTCCAGATACAGACAGAAAAACAGGCGCTCACTTTAGCAAAATCGTTGACGCTGAAACAGCCCAAAATAGGGATTTATCGGGTAATTTTGCGCAATTTATACACTATCCGCCCGCCAGTTTTGTAGGACAAAATCGCTGGAACAGACTGATAAAGCGGACTTTCTCCCGACTCTCCCATTTTACGCACTACGAGACATGAGCAGATAGTAACCGGCGCTGACGGCAGCCATGCACAGGATCAGGTTGAGTAGCACGTTCACCATCGCTTTCAGCCAGAACCCCTCGCTAAAGAGGGCAAAGGTATCGAAAGAGAAGGTCGAGAAGGTCGTCAATGCACCGAGGAAGCCGACCCCGATCAGCGGACGCCAGTGTGGCGCAATCAACGCGCCGCTATTCAGCATGGAAACCAGGGCACCCATGATGAAACAGCCGATGACATTGACGGTGAGGGTGGCATAGGGAAACGCGTTACCAAACCAGGAATTGAACCAATTGGTGATTTGGAAGCGGCTGATGGCGCCGAGTGCGCCGCCACAGGCGACGACTAACAGTGTGAGGCCATAATTCATGGCGGACTCCTTTACAAACCTAAGTTATGGGGGAATGCGCAGGCCACGGGAAACGAACAACGCCGGGCAAGCGCACGCCCCGCCGATGACGGAGAAACGCGTCGTTTTGCCAGGCGTCATCAGCGCGGGGCAGGGAGCAGCGAAAGCGGACGTGATGACCTATCTCGACTGACTCTCGGTTATCCCCGGCGGTTTTTAATCCATCTCATGAATTAAGGGTGGAACACCATCACCTAGAGATATTATAGGAGCCTATTTATGTCGGATACAATGGGGGCGTTATTTATTGCCGTTGGCGACGGCGTCTAGATGCACCACCGGGTTCTCGGCGAATAGGTAGCGGTCGACGTTGAACTCGAAATCATCGGTGGTCGCGTGGAACAGCATCTGCTTGGTATTTTCCAGATGCTGCCACATGGCGATCTTCGCACCATACGGATCTTTGCGGATCAACGCCTTGAGGATCTTATCGTGATCTTCGCACCAGCTTTCGATCGATTTATCATCGATATGCTCATGCAGCTTTTGCCAATAGGGGTTATGAATGCGCTGGCTCCACATCTTCTCGACGATGGTAGCCATGGCGCTATTCTGTGTCGCCAGCGCGACCTGGACATGGAATTTGAGATCCCACTCCGAGTCGCGGAAGCGGTCTTCCTGGCGAGCACGCTCCTGGATCTCCATCAGCGCGACGATATCCTGCTTGGTGACCTGTGTCGCGGCGAACTCGGCGACATTACTCTCGATCAACTGACGAGCCTGTAACAGTTCGAATGGCCCGGCGCTGGCAAACTCGATAGCCGTATCTGGCAGGATCAGCGATTTGGGCTGGTTGCTGATCACGTGGATGCCGGAGCCCTTACGCACTTCAACATACCCTTCGACCTCTAGCATGATGATGGCCTCGCGCACCACGGTGCGGCTGACATCCATCTCCTCGGCGATGAAGCGCTCGGCGGGGAGTTTATCGCCGACAGGGTAGACGCCGCCCTCAATGCGTTGTTTCAGTTCGGCGGCCAGCTGTTGGTAGAGTCTCGTGCATTCCATATTCGTGCTCGGTTAGAGGGTGAAGACGCAGGCGTCGAGTAACTCGACGTCATGATGCGAGTTGTTATACCACTTTTCACCGTGTTGTCACTAGCCGCAAGCGTGTGGAGTGTGACCCTCCGCGAACAAAATGACAGGGGCTAAGAACCCGCCTAGTGGCGGGTGTTTAGCGCAGAAGAGATTAGGCGTTAGCGTTAGCGGGTTGAGGGCGCGGTAAGGGGTCGTTCGCGTTACGATTCTGTAGTACCGTCCAGATGACCAGCGCACCAAGCAGATCAAAGACGGCCAAGCAGGCGAACAGCGGGCTGAATCCGATCGTATCGGCCAGCGCGCCGACCACCAAGGCAAACAGGGTGCTGGCCGTCCAGGCCGCCATCCCCGTCAGGCCGTTGGCGGTCGCCACCTCATTACGGCCAAAGACGTCAGAGGAGAGGGTGATCAGCGATCCCGAGAGAGCCTGGTGAGCGAATCCTCCGACACATAACAGGGCGATGGCGATATAGGGACTACTAAACAGGCCGATCATCCCAGGGCCGATCATTAACAGCGCGCCTAGCGTCACCACCAGTTTACGCGAGACGATCAGGTTAACCTTGAGGTACTTCTGGAACAGTGGCGGCAGATACCCCCCAACGATGCAGCCTAAATCGGCGAACAACATCGGCATCCAGGCGAACATGGCGATCTCTTTCAGATTGAATCCATAGGCTTTAAACATGAATAACGGGATCCAGGCGTTAAAGGTCCCCCAAGCCGGTTCGGCAAGGAAACGCGGCAGCGCGATGCCCCAAAACTGGCGATTGCGTAGGATCTGCCAGGCCGACATGCGCTCGGCGTTACCGCTCTGATGTTGTGCCTCTTGGCCGCTGAGGATGTACTGGCGTTCCTCCTCACTGAGGCGCTTTTGATCTTTGGGCTGTTTGTAGAAGATCAGCCAGCCAATCGCCCAGGCCAGGCTTAGGACACCGGTGATGATGAACGCCATCTCCCAGCTGTGTACCATGATCGCCCATACGACTAACGGCGGCGCGATCATCCCTCCGATGGAAGAGCCGACGTTAAAGTAACCGACGGCAATTGAGCGCTCTTTGGCGGGAAACCATTCCGAGGAGGCCTTGAGACCGGCCGGGATCATCGCCGCCTCGGCCATACCAACCGCGCCGCGCGCAATGGCCAGACCACCCCAGCTATTGGCCAATGCGGTTCCCATACAGAACAGTGCCCACAATAAGGCAAATACCGCGTAACCAATTTTGGTACCCAATAAATCCAGTACATAACCGGCGACCGGTTGCATGATGGTATAGCAGGCAGAGTAGGCGGCGATGATATAGGAGTACTGTTGTGTGGTGATGTGTAACGTATCTTCCAGTGCGGGTGCGGCGACGGCGACGGCGTTGCGCGTCAGGTAGCCTAGAACCGTCCCGATGGTCACCAGGCCGATCATGTACCAGCGCAATCCTTTGATTTTACGCATTTAAACTCTCTCCCCCGTTTCATGATTTAACCATGTCGCTCGCCGTTTAGGCATAAGACGGCCTAGCCCCTTGGCGGAGCCAAGGGTGCGATGGTTAGCGTGTACTCCTGCTACCAGGAATGATGGCGCACACCAGCAATCCACTACACCCTGACAGTGGCGTAGTGATGAGACGGATAATCTCGCTATGGCGTACTTGCTGAATATTGGTCAAACCACAATGGGCTAAATTGGTTGACACTCAGCCGAGTTACTTCGACGGCTAAGATAACTTGTCATACAGATTCAAAGATTGAGAGCTATCACAAAAACCATAATTGGATTACGGAATAATGATCATCATAATTTATGGAATCTATCTCTGGCTGTACTGATGCTTTTCTCGTCACGTCATGACGTTTTTTGTCATACAGTCCGCAAAGCTGGATAAAGTTCTGGACTAACTTTTAAATTGGTGTGATAACTTTCGCCAGCGCACCCCCGAGCGAGTGCATCCACCGCATCTGAGGAACCCGATTATGTCTCAGTTTTTGACCGAAGATTTTTTGCTTGATAGCGAATTCGCCCGCCGCTTGTACCATGATTATGCGGCAGAACAGCCTATTTTCGATTATCACTGCCACCTTCCTCCGGAGCAGATTGCCGAAGATTATCGTTTCAAAAACCTGTATGACATCTGGTTGAAAGGCGACCACTACAAGTGGCGCGCGATGCGGACCAATGGGGTAGCAGAACGTTTCTGTACTGGCGATGCGAGCGATCGTGAGAAGTTTCAGGCCTGGGCGGAGACGGTGCCGCATACTATTGGTAACCCGTTATACCATTGGACCCACCTTGAACTACGTCGTCCGTTTGGGATCCGCGACACTCTGTTATCCGGTGCGACGGCGGAGGCTATCTGGACGCGATGCAATCACTTATTAGCCGATGAGGCGTTTACGGCGCGTGGAATCATGCGTCAGATGAATGTGAAGATGGTGGGGACCACCGACGATCCGATCGATGATTTACGTCACCATCGGGCGATCGCCGCCGATAGCAGTTTCACCACCAAGGTATTACCTAGCTGGCGTCCGGATAAGGCGTTCAATATCGATGCCGCTATTTTCCCAGAGTATATGGCTAATCTGAGCGCGGTAGCGGATGTCGACATCACGCGCTTCGCCGATCTGTGCCAGGCGCTGAAGGTGCGTATGGATTACTTCGCCGAGCAGGGGTGTAAGGTCTCCGATCACGCCTTGGACGTGGTGCTGTATGCCGAAGCCGATGAGGCCACACTGGATGCGATCCTGGCGCGACGCCTGAGCGGCGCTGCGCCGAGCACAACGGAGATCGCCCAGTTCAAGACGGCGGTGCTGTTGTTCCTTGGGGCAGAGTACCGGCAGCGCGGTTGGGTACAGCAGTATCACATCGGCGCGTTACGTAACAACAATACGCCGATGTTTGAACGCCTGGGGCCCGACATCGGCTTCGACTCGATTAACGATGCGCCGGTCGCTCAACCGCTTTCCCGTCTGTTGGACGCCCAAAGCCGTAACGGTGGCTTGGCGAAGACCATCTTGTATTGCCTGAATCCGCGTGACAATGAGGTCCTGGGCACCATGATTGGTAACTTCCAGGGAGAAGGCCTACCGGGCAAGATGCAGTTTGGTTCTGGCTGGTGGTTCAACGATCAGAAAGATGGTATGCAGCGTCAGATGACCCAGTTGGCTCAGTTGGGGCTGCTGAGTCGCTTCGTCGGGATGTTGACGGATAGCCGCAGTTTCCTCTCCTATACCCGCCACGAGTATTTCCGCCGCATCTTGTGTCAGATGATCGGCCGTTGGGTGGAGCAGGGCGAGGCACCGGCCGATATCGCGCTGTTGGGCGAAATGGTCAGAAACATCAGCTTCGATAACGCCAAGCATTACTTCGCCATCGAACTGTAATCATCGCGCAGATCTCGGCTACGGCGGCGTCGTAGCCGATTCCCATTGATTGTCGCGGGCCGCCGCAGGGCGGAGGGCCTGCTATTGAGGTAGTTCCTGATGCAAACCCTGAATCGTCGCAACTTTCCCGGTCGTCGCCACCCCGATAGAGTGATCCAGTTTGGCGAGGGCAACTTCCTGCGCGCCTTCGTCGACTGGCAGCTAGACCTGCTGAATGAGCACACCGATCTGGATGCTGGCATCGTGGTTGTACGGCCGATCGATAGCGATTTCCCCCCCTCGCTGAATAGCCAGGATGGCCTGTATACCACGCTGGTGCGCGGTCTGGATGAACAGGGGAAGGCGGTCGCCACACGGCGTGTGATCCGTAGCGTTAATCGCGAGTTGAACGTCTACCGGGAGTTCGATCAGTTCCTGGCGTTGGCGCATGATCCCAACATCCGCTTTGTCTTCTCTAACACGACCGAGGCGGGCATCAGTTATGCCGAGCAAGATCGTCTCACGGACGCCCCTCCTTCCAGTTTTCCAGCCAAGCTGACCCGTTTGTTGTACGAACGCTTCTGTCATTTTGCCGGTGCGGCGGATAAAGGGTGGATCGTGTTGCCCTGCGAGCTGATCGACTACAACGGCGAGGCGTTGCGTGAGCTGGTGTTGCGCTATGCCGAGCAATGGGCCTTGCCCGCCGATTTCTACCAGTGGCTGTGTCAGCACAATACCTTCTGCTCCACACTGGTCGATCGCATCGTCACCGGTTATCCACGGGAGGAGGCGGCGATGTTGTGTAGCGAGTTGGGTTACCAGGATGGTTTCCTCGATAGTGCGGAGTACTTTTATCTGTTCGTCATCCAGGGGCCGCAGTGGCTGGCGCAGGCGCTACGCCTGGATGCCTACGCTGCTACGCAGATGCCGTTGAACATTCGAATCGTGCAGGATATTCGCCCTTATAAGGAGCGTAAGGTAGCGATTCTCAATGGCGCTCACACCGCGTTGGTGCCGGTGGCCTACCTGGCGGGGTTGGATAGTGTCGGTCAGAGTATGGATGATGCTCAAGTCGCAGCCTTTGTGGAGCAGGCCATCTCCCAAGAGATTGTCCCGCAGCTCGATCTACCTCGCGAGGAGTTGAATGCGTTTGCGGCGGCGGTACTTAGCCGTTTCCGTAACCCTTATATTCAGCATCAACTGCTGTCTATCGCCCTTAACGGCATGACCAAGTTCCGCACGCGCATCCTGCCGCAGTTGTTGGCTTATTGCGCCGAACAGGGGCGCCCCCCGCTCCGCCTGAGTTTCGCCTTAGCCGCCCTGATCGCCTTCTATCGCGGCGAACGCGATGGGCAGCCTTATCCACTGCAGGATGATGCCTATTGGTTGGCCTTTTACGCCGACGGTTGGCAGGCGGTACGCGAAGGGCGTCAGAGCCTGGACGAGCTGGTCGCGGCGGTGTTAGGCGACCAGGCGCATTGGGGGCAAGATCTCAATCAGGTGCCGGGATTGGCGCAACAGGTCAGCTCGGCGTTACAGGCTATCGAGCGGCAGGGCATGCGTGCGGCGCTGAGCGCCTTGTCGGTATCTTGCGGTTAAGGGAACGAGCCAATGTCTATGCAAAGCATTATTCAGATCCATCCTCAAGATAACGTGGCGGTTGCCCTGCGTGACCTAGCCTGTGGCGAGACGATTACCTGCGATGGCATTGAGTTGACGCTGCGTGCGGCGATCGCGCGCGGACATAAGCTGGCCCTATGCGATCTGGCGCCGCAGGAGATGATCATCAAGTACGGCCTGCCGATCGGCCACGCCTTAGTGCCGATCGCCGCCGGTGATCACGTGCATGCCCAGAACCTGCGTACCAATCTCAGCGATCTGGACGACTATCAGTACCAGCCCGACTTTGTCGCACCGACGACGCAACCGGCGGATCGTGCGATCGCGCTGTATCGTCGCGCCAATGGTGAGGTGGCGATCCGCAACGAGCTGTGGATCTTGCCGACCGTCGGCTGTGTTAACGGCATGGCGCGTCAGATGTTGCAACGTTTCCTGCGTGATAACGAGGGGGCGCCGGGGATCGATGGCGCTCATCTGTTTAGTCACACCTTCGGTTGCTCACAGTTGGGCGATGATCACCTGAATACCCGTACCGTGTTGCAGAACATGGCGCGTCACCCCAACGCCGGTGGCGTGCTGGTGGTGGGACTGGGGTGTGAAAACAACCAGATCGCCGCCTTCCGCGAGACGCTGGGCGACTACGATCCGGCGCGGGTACGCTTCCTGATCTGTCAGCAGGAGGAGGATGAGGTGGAGGCCGGTGTGGCGCAATTGCAGCAGCTGTATACGCTGATGCAAAGCGACCAGCGTCAGCCGGGGCGGCTGAGCGAGCTGCGCTTCGGTTTGGAATGTGGCGGCTCTGATGGCTTCTCGGGGATCAGCGCCAACCCGCTATTGGGGCGCTTCTCCGACTATGTCATCGCCCACGGAGGTACCAGCGTGCTAACTGAGGTGCCGGAGATGTTCGGTGCCGAGCGCATCTTGATGAGCCGTTGTCGCGATGAGGCCACCTTCGCCAAGACGGTGACCATGGTTAACGATTTTAAGCGTTACTTTATCGACCATCGTCAGCCGATCTATGAAAACCCCTCACCGGGTAACAAGGCTGGCGGCATCACTACCCTGGAGGAGAAGTCTCTGGGATGTACCCAGAAGGCCGGTCAGAGCCATGTGATGGATGTCTTACGTTACGGTGAGCGCCTGCGTACGCCGGGGCTGAATCTGCTCAGTGCGCCGGGTAATGACGCCATCGCCACCAGCGCGCTGGCCGCCGCCGGCTGCCATATGGTGCTATTCAGTACCGGACGCGGCACGCCATACGGTGGTTTCGTGCCCACCGTTAAATTGGCGACAAATAGCCCGTTAGCGCAGAAGAAGCCGCATTGGATCGACTTTGACGCCGGGCAGTTATTGCAGGGCAAGACGATGGATCAGCTGCTGGAGACGTTTATCGAGCTGATCGTCGCGATCGCCGAGGGTGAGCCGACCTGTAACGAGAAGAACGACTTTCGCGAGCTGGCGATCTTCAAGAGCGGTGTCACGTTGTAATGGGTCATCACGTGTCGCCAGGGGCGCCGTAGGGCGCCTTCCATCCTGAAGGAATCAGGACATGAACAGTGCGTATCTGTTTGCCCAGGGGGTGGGCGTTGTCGCCTTTCTGGTCGGTATCACGACCTTCTTTAATCGTGACGAGCGCCGTTTTCGCCTGCAATTAGCCTTGTACAGTTCCATCATCGGTGTGCATTTTTTCCTGATGGGGGCCAGTACCGCCGGTATGAGTGCCGAGTTGAATGCGATCCGTTCGGTCGTCGCAACGCGTACGCGTAACCTGTGGGTGATGGTTCTGTTCATCGTACTGACCTTGGTGCTGGGGGTCGGCGAGTTGCAGCATCCGCTGGAAGTGCTGCCGATCGTCGGCACCATCGCCAGTACTTGGGCACTCTTCCGTTGCCGTGGTTTGACGACGCGCTGTGTGATGTGGTGCTCGACCGCCTGTTGGGTGATCCATAATCTGTGGCTGGGATCGCTAGGGGGGTCACTGATCGAGGGGAGCTTTCTCTTGGTCAATGGTTATAACATCGTGCGTTTTTACCGCATGCAGCGGCGTGGTATCGACCCTTTCCGCAGCGAGTAAAGCGAAAAACGGGCGCCATTGGCGCCCGTTGTCGATATGGCTGGCGGTTAACTCAACTCGGCGGAGGTTTGACCCGCAGGGGCCTCGGCCGCCTGGCAGGCCGCCGCAGTAAACAGCACGTCGGTGGAGGAGTTAAGCGCGGTCTCACAGGAGTCCTGCAATACGCCGATGATAAAGCCGACGGCGACGACCTGCATGGCGACATCGTTACTGATGCCGAACAGGCTGCACGCCAGTGGGATCAGCAGCAGTGAGCCGCCCGCGACCCCGGAGGCGCCGCAGGCACAGATCGCCGCGACCAAGCTCAGCAGTAACGCGGTCGGCAGATCGACGGTGATGCCCAGCGTATATGCCGCGGCTAGCGTCAATACGGTGATGGTGATCGCGGCCCCCGCCATGTTAATGGTGGCCCCCAGCGGAATGGAAACGGAATAGGTATCCTCGTTCAGCTTGAGCTTCTTACACAGCTCCATGTTCACCGGGATATTGGCGGCAGAGCTGCGCGTAAAGAAGGCGGTCAGGCCGCTTTCGCGCAGGCAGGTGAAGACCAGCGGATAGGGGTTGCGGCGGATCTTCCAGAAGACGATCAGGGGATTGAGCACCAGTGCGACCATCAGCATGGCGCCGACCAAGACCATCAGCAAGTGGGCATAGCCCCACAGCGCATCGAAGCCCGTTTCGGCCAGGGTGGAGGCGACTAAGCCGAAGATACCCAATGGGGCGAAGCGGATCACGACGCGGACGATAAAGGTCACGCCATAGGAGAGATCGCCGACCACGCGTTTGGTGGTATCGGAAGCATGGCGTAACGCCACCCCCAGGCCGATGGCCCAGGCCAAGATCCCGATGAAGTTGCCGTTAGCCAGCGCGCGGAAGGGGTTATCCACCACATTCAGCAGCAGCGTCTGGATGACCTCGACGATGCCACCCGGCGGGGTGATATCGTTGTTGTGCCCGACCAACGCCAGCTCGGAGGGGAAGAGGAAACTCATGACTACCGCGACCAACGCGGCAGCAAACGTCCCGAGCAGATACAGCAGCACGATGGGACGCATATTGGTCTTCTGCCCTTTGCGGTGATTGGCGATGGAGGCGGCGACGAGAATGAAGACTAGCACCGGCGCGACGGCCTTCAGCGCACTGACGAACAACGTCCCCAGCAGACCGGCGGCGACGGCCGCAGAGGGGGAGAAGGAGGCCAGTGCGATGCCCAAGATGAGCCCCACCATGATTTGCCCGACGAGACTACCGCGCAGGATAAAGCGCATAAACCCGGATTGTCTTTCCATAATCGATTACCTACTTGTTATATTTTTGGATTGCCTCTCTGGCAACCTGTAACTAAATGTGTTTGCTACCCCAGTATAGGGAAATCGACTCAATAGGGAACGACGAATTTATAAAATTCTGCTGGCGCCGTCGAAAATTAACAAAAAAATTACTTTTAATGTATTTTTTTCACTAATTTGTGAAAAGGTGCGCAAAAAAGCCAACCTCGCTCACATCGGCAAAAACAGGTGTCAGGATAAGAAACTAAAAAAATAGCAATAACCAACTATTACTCTATTTCATTATGGTGAAAGGCAGTGGGTTTGGCGGGGGAAACGCTCCGGCGTAGCACACCGGAGCATCGGCCATCAGCGGGGGGAACGCGTTGCGCGACGATGGTTAACCCAGGCGTTGATCAGCAGGGTCAGCGCCAGGATCCCGGCAACGGTCGCCAACGAGACGGCGATCGGAATGTGATAGAAGTCGATGATCAGCATCTTGATCCCAATGAAGGTCAGGATCGCCGCCAAGCCATACTTCAGCAGGGAGAAGCGTTCGGCGACGCCGGCCAGTAGAAAATACATGGCGCGCAGGCCGAGGATGGCGAAGAGGTTGGAGGTGAGCACCAGGAACGGGTCGGTGGTCACGGCAAAGATCGCCGGGATGCTATCGACGGCGAAGATCACGTCGCTCAACTCGACCAGGATTAGAACCAGCAGCAGCGGTGTCGCGAATAACACCCCATTGCGGCGAGTGAAGAAGTGCTCACTCTCGATACGGTCGGTCATGCGTAGATGGCGGCGTAACCAACGTACCAGTGGACGATCGCCGAGGTCACCCTCGTCGTCATGGCTCATGGCCATCTTGATACCGGTGAACAGCAGGAATGCGCCAAACAGATACAAGATCCACTGGAATTGAGTCACCAGCCAGCTACCGGCGAAGATCATCACGGTACGCAAGATGATGGCGCCCAATACGCCATAGACCAATACCCGGCGTTGCATGCTGGCCGGTACCGCGAAGTAGCTGAACAGCATCAACCAGACGAAGACGTTATCGACCGCCAGCGCCTTCTCGATCAGGTAACCCGTGAGGAAGGCCAGCGCCTGTTGGTCGGCGACCTCACGCCCCAACGTTTCACTGAGGTAGAGCCATAGACCGGCGTTAAACAGTAGAGCCAAGCTGACCCAGACCAGCGACCAGGCGGCGGCTTGGCGCATGGTCATGGCCTGAGCGCCACGGCGACCCTGCAATAGCAGGTCGATGGCCAGCATGATGACGATGATCAGGGCGAAGCTCCCCCACAACCACGGGGTGCCGACAGAGTTGAGCATGGAAGAATCCTTTAATGGTTAATCGGCCGATGGTGTCGGAAGGCGAACCGCGGCTGTGCATTTATTAACCATGCATTGCAGACACCTCGCCTTCCGGCAAGGTCTCACTTACAACGCAGTCATCGGCGGGAGCCGATGAGGTTGCCCGGTAACCGGGTGCAGTTACGCACCGTAATGACGATTAACCGGCAAATTAGAAGTTACTCCCCTTTGCTGCGCAGAAAATAATGCAAAATGTGTCAGCGGTCAATCCCTGTCCAGCGTCATACGCGATACTTAGCTATCAGAACGGCGTTATTCAGATCAAGATGGCATAAGCAATGCCGGTTGCAGCCATGCAACACGGGGCTGAAGCCGTTATAGTGAGCCGTTAATTGAAGAGATAAGCAGAACGGTGGCGATGTCATGGCAGTTGCAAGAAAAACTAACCCCCTGGCGATCGGTGGCCTGATCGCTCTGACGTTGATCTGGAGCTACAGCTGGATTGCGATGAAGCAGGTGACGCTGTATATCGGCGCCTTCGACTTCACTGCGTTGCGGTGTATCTGCGGCGCGCTGTTGCTATTGCTGGTGCTGCGCCTGCGTGGACGTGGCATGCGGCCGACGCCGTTTGGCTACACCCTGGCCATCGCGTTGCTACAGACATGCGGTATGGTCGGTTTGGCACAGTGGGCGTTGATGAGCGGTGGTGCCGGCAAGGTCGCGATCCTCAGTTACACCATGCCGTTTTGGGTGGTGATCATGGCAGCCCTGTTTCTGGGCGAGCGGATGCGCCGGTTGCAGTATGGCGCGATTGTGGTCGCCGCCGTCGGTCTACTCTTGGTGTTGCAACCTTGGCGCCTGGATTTCTCTTCATTGCAGAGCGCATTGCTGGCGGTACTCTCGGGGATCAGCTGGGGCGCGAGTGCGATTGTCGCGAAACGCATGTACGCCCGTTATCCCGGCATCGATTTGTTGGCGTTGACCACCTGGCAGATGCTGTACGCCGCCGTGGTGATGAGTGTCGTGGCTTGGCTGGTTCCGCAGCGTAGCGTGGATTGGCAACCCTATGTATTTTGGGCATTGGCCTATAGCGCCATTCTGGCAACGGCATTGGCGTGGAGCCTGTGGTTGTTCGTATTGAAGAGCCTACCCGCCGGGATAGCCAGCCTGAGTACGTTGGCGGTACCGGTCTGTGGCGTGCTGTTTTCCTGGTGGCTGCTGGGGGAGAATCCGGGGCCGGTGGAGGGCAGCGGAATCGTCTTGATCGTGTTAGCGTTGGCGGCGATCAGCATCAAAAAATCGGGGCCACAGGCGCACAGTACCCGTCACGGGCGCCGCTAGTGGCCCCGTGTCGTCAGGCGTGATCGGCGGGGAAGACTACACCGGTCTGGCGGCGGATCTCATCCAGCAGGCGGGCGGTGCAGAGGGCACGCGCGACGCCGGCGTGGGAGACGTTGCCCTCACGGATCAGGCGGGCGAAGTGCTGCGCCTCATACTCCATGGTATTTTCACCCTGCCACACGCCGATCTCCTGCGCGACGCCGCCGCGCGGTATGAGCGTGACTCGCTGGCATTGGGACAGGTGCTCGATCACCAGGCTGCCCTCTTCTCCCTGGATCTCGCTGGCTAGCGCCGAATCGCTGACTTTGGAGTGGAACAGCAAGGCTTCGAAGCCGGGATAGTTCATGACGACGTGACCGTGGGCATCGACGCCCGATTCCAGTAGCGTGGCTCCGGCACTGATCCGTTGCGGTTCACCAAAGAGCGCGACGCCGCTGGCCAGGCAGTAGAAGCCAATGTCCATGATGGAGCCATTGGAAAACGCCGGGTTAAAGGTATTCGGATTCTCGCCATTCAGATAGCGTGGATAGCGCGAGGAGTACTGACAGTAGTTGAGGAACGCCTTACGCAGGCGACCGAGGCGTGGCAGCGTGCGGTGTACCACCTCGAAGTTGGGCAGATAGGCGGTCTTGAAAGCCTCAAACAGCACCACGCCATTGGCGCGCGCGCAATCAAAGGCACGTTGTGCCTCGGCGTAGTTCGAGGCGAGCGGTTTCTCGCAGATGACATGCTTACCGTGGCTCAGCATCAGCAAGGTCTGCGGGCAGTGTAGGGCGTTGGGACTGGCGACGTAGACGGCATCGACTTCGTCGCTACGGGCTAACGCCTCGAGACTGTCGAAGCAGCATGTCGCTCCGTAGTCGGCGGCGAAGGCGCTGGCCTGCTCCAGGCTGCGTGAGTAGACGGCGCTGAGGCGGTACTGGCCACAAGATAGGGCAGCATCGACAAAACGCCGGGTAATCCAGTTGGTTCCGATGATGGCGAGGCGGATCATGGCAGTCTCCCTAAGGATAAAAATTATCCATCAGGCTAGCATATTCATTACGCGATCAATATACGTCTCCCTCAACATCAAGGCAGGTGAGGTAGAGGCGAGCGTCGAACTCTAACTGGTGGTAGTCCGGCTCCATATGGCAACAGAGACTGTAGAACGCCTTATCGTGGTTTTTCTCGCGTAGATGGGCCAACTCATGTACCACGATCATGCGCAACAAGGGTTCAGGGGCCTGACGAAATAGCGTGGCGATGCGGATCTCCGCCTTGGCCTTCAGACGACTACCTTGTACGCGAGAGATGGCGCTGTGTAATCCCAGCGCCTGCTGGATCACCTGGATACGGCTATCGTACTGCACCCGGCTGAGCGGGGAGGCGTTACGCAAATAGCGGTTCTTGAGCGCCATGACATAGGTATACAGGGCGCGATCGGTCGTGATGTCGTGGCGCTGGGGATAACGTTGCCGCAGTGTCTGTGCCAGGCGGCGTTGCTCGATCAGGGTGCGCACCTGTGCCAGCAGGGGTTCCGGATAACCGGCAAGGTAACTCAGGGACGTCATTTCGCCCTCCTTCAGGTACAATAGTGGACTATTGTACTTGATGCCCGCCGTCGGCGGGCGATTTTGCGGAGGGGCGATGAGCCAACTCGAATCCAGCGCCGGTTGTCCGGCCATCACCGACCTGACGCTGGAGCGTTTTCCCCGTCAGTCAGACGATCCGTCCCTACAGGCTTGGGAGGCCGCGGACGAGTATCTACTGCAACAGATCGATCTGACCAAGGCGCAGGGGCGTCCGGTGATCATTTTCAACGATGCCTTCGGGGCATTGGCCTGTGCCCTGCATGCGTGGCGTCCCTATTCCGTGAGTGACTCCTATGTTAGCCAGCTGGCGACGCGCCATAACTTACAGCTCAATGGGCTGGATGAAGAGGCGGTGACCCTGTTGGACAGCCTGAGCGCCTTGCCCGACGCTCCGGGACTGGTGGTGATCAAGCTGCCTAAGATGCTGGCGCTGTTGGAACAGCAGCTGCATGCGCTACGCGCGGTGGTGACACCGGAAACGCAGATTATTGCCGCGGCGAAGGCGCGCGACATCCACACCTCGACGCTACAGCTGTTTGAGTCGATCCTGGGGGATACGCATACCTCATTGGCTTGGAAGAAGGCACGCCTGATCCATTGCCAGGTAGCGCCGCGTCAGCCGACACCGGCGCCGGCGACCACCGTTTGGCCGTTGGATGAGACGGACTACATGATGCATAACCATGCAGGGGTGTTCTCTCGTACCGGCCTCGATATTGGTGCCCGCTTTTTCCTGCAACACCTACCGGAGGATCTACAGGGTGAGGTGGCCGATCTGGGGTGTGGTAATGGGGTGTTAGGGTTGATGGTATTGCACCGTTGCCCGCAGGCGCGGGTGCTGTTCGCCGATGAGTCCTATATGGCGGTGGCCTCGTCCCATCTTAATGTGCAGCACAACCGCCCACAGGACCTGGAGCGCAGTGAGTTCTGGGTCGGCAATGGTCTCGCTGGCCGTGAAGGCGGCTCGTTAGATGCGGTGCTGTGTAACCCACCGTTTCATCAGCAGCACTCCATCACCGATCAGGTGGCCTGGGATATGTTCGTCGCCGCGCGACGTTGCCTGAAACGCAACGGAGTGTTGTATATCGTCGGGAATCGTCACTTGGATTACTACCAGAAACTGCGTCGTTTGTTCGGCAATTGCACCACCTTGGGCATGAACCGTAAGTTCGTGGTGCTCAAGGCAGTGAAAACGGCTAACACACCACGGTAAATGAAATATAAAGTCACTTTTTGTGCATAATTATTGGTAGCGATATGTTTTTACGCTATGCTGCGTAGCGGCGCTATTTGCCTACCGTTGCCGATAATTCTTCCGCTTCACGTCGTCGTGCTAACCGTACGGCGTGGGGCGGACACGAAAAGGACTTTGCCATGGATCGTAGAACGCTACTCAAGTCTTCCGTTGCCCTGTTCGGGGCCCTGTCGTTATCCGGTCCGCTCGGCCTTGCTCGGGCGCAAGCGACGGGCGAGCGTCCGCTCGCCGCGCCAGATGCCGCCCATCCGCTGGCCTTAAACTTCAATGAGAATGCTCTGGGCATGTCGCCGCAGGCGCAGCAGGCCATCGTGACGGCGTTGCCCGGTGCGTTCCGTTATCCCGATGCGGCACGCGAGGCGTTGATCGCCGCGTTGGCCGAGACATTGGCGCTGACGCCGGCACATATTTCCCTAGGCAATGGCTCTTCGGAGTGTATCCAGGCCGTGCTGCAGTCTCAGGCGCTCGCGGCGCAGCGCCAGGGGAAGGCGGTGCAGCTGGTGGTGCCGGACCCCACCTTTAATTATGCCGAACTGTATCTGCGTCCGTTGGGCGTCGAGGTGGTTAAGATCGGGTTGGACGCACAGCTGGCCTTCCCGTTGGCAGAGATGCAACGCCGTACGCGTGACTTCAAGGGGCTGTCGTTGGTGTATCTGTGCAACCCGAATAACCCGACGGCGACCATCACGCCCGCCGATCAGTTGGCGGCGTGGATCACCCAGGCGCCGCCGGACACGTTCTTCGTCATCGATGAGGCCTATGCCGAGTTTGTGAGCGATCCGGCGTTTCGCAGCGCCATCGAACTGGTGCAGGCCGGGCATGAGAATCTGTTGGTGACGCGCACCTTCTCTAAATTGTATGCCTTGGCGGGGTTGCGCATCGGTTATGGTGTGGCGCAACCGGCGGTAGCCGCACAGAGCGAGGCGCTGATGTCGCTGGATAACACCAACACCGCCGGCGCCGTTGCCGCGTTGGCCTCACTACAGGATCGGGCGTTTGTGGCGCAGAGTCGCAAGAATACCGATCTCGCGCGTCAGATCGTCTGCGCGGCGTTGGATGAGTTGCAGCTGCCCTATCTACCATCGCAGGCTAACTTTATCTTCCACCAAGTGAAGGGGGACGCCGCGGATTACCAGGCGCGGATGAAACAGCATCACATCCTGGTGGGGCGCCCCTTCCCGCCATTGAACAACTGGAACCGCTTGACGTTGGGGACGCCGCAGGAGATGCAGCAGTTTGTCACCCAATTGCATGCCTTCCGTCGCCAGGGCTGGGTCTAAGTGCCAGCGCCTACCAATGGAGGGTGACTTGGAAGCCGCCGCCCGGCGCATGGGCGAATTGAACTCGCATACCGTGCAGGGTCGCGATCTGGCGCACAATGGACAGTCCCAGACCGCTGCCGGTTTTCTCCTGGCCGGGAGGGCGATAGAAGCGCTCACCCAGGCGCTGTAGTACCTCGTCATCGACACCGCTACCGTTGTCTGTCACTTGGAGGCAGCGACTATCCAGCCGCAGAGTGACCTGGCTGCCTGCCGAGCTGTAACGGATGGCGTTATCCAGCAGATTACGCAGTAGCAGGGAGAACAGCAGTGGCTGGATTTGGCGGCTGACGTTGGTGTCCTCGACACAGAGGGCCAGGGTGACGCCCGCGGCATGCGCCCTCGCATCCATCTCGATAACCGCCTCTTGCAGCATCTCGGCCAAGGGGCGCGACTGCACATCGTTGAGTTGTGCCAGCGAATCCAGGCGCGACAGCGTTAATAGCTGATCGACCAGGCGCGTCGCCCGATCGATACCTTGATCTAACTGGCTGAGTGCGCGTTGACGTAATGCGGCATCATCTTGCGCCAGCTGAACTACCTCGGCCTGGACGCGTAACGCCGCCAGCGGTGTGCGCAGCTCGTGGGCGGCATCGGAGGTGAAGCGGCGTTCACGTACCATCTGGGCGGTGGTGCGCGAGAAGAGGGTATTGAGCGACTCGACGACCGGCCACACCTCGCTGGGAATGGCGCCACGTGCCAAGGGTGTCGCATCATCGGGACGGCGGCGGCCCAGGGTGGCCGCGAGGCGGTGTAATGGCGCCAGCCCGCGGCTGATCACGATCAGTAGTAAGATCACCATGATCGGCAACGCCACCAGCCAGGGAGCCATCTGCGCGGCGACGATACTCAGCGCCATGTCGTCACGGTAGTCCCACTCTTGCCCGACCAGAATGCGGTAGCGGCCGTCCGGGGTGGTCAGCCAGAGTAGGCGCCAGCTGTCATCATCGTTGTTGAGATAGCCGTCGGTGAAACCATCACGCCGATAGTTGTAGACCAGGTTATCGCCATTGTCGCCGTCGTTGAGCAACATACGGCCATCGGCGCTGAAGATGGCGAAGGCCAAGGCATCGTTATCTTGATCTCCCCGGTGTTTACGCAAGAGATCATGGCTTTGTGGTAGTTGGATCGGGGACTTCAACTGGCTGAGATCGAAAGCCAGCAGGCGTTTGGCGAACAGCATCTGCTGGGTATCGAACAGCTCATTCAAGGCCGCGCGAGTCTGATACCAGGCCAAGGCGCTGGCACTGCTCCATACCAGTAGCACCAGGATGAGAAAACCGCCGGTTAAGCGGGCGCGCAGGCTATGTGCCAGGCGGCGTGGCAGATGCAGCATCAGGCGTCTCCCAGGGTATAGCCCACGCCATGGACGGTTCGGATAAACGCGCTGCCCAGCTTACGCCGCAGGTGGTGAATATGAACCTCGACCGCATTACTGGAGACATCGCCCTCCCAATTGTAGAGCTTCTCTTCGATGAGACTGCGCGGTAGCACGCGACCGGCGTTACGCAGCAGCAGCTCCAGCAAGGCAAACTCTTTCGGCTTCAAGAGTAATGGGGCGCCATCCAGGGTGGCGGTGAGACTCAGCGGATCGAGGGTGACCGCTCCGTGGCTTAGCTGCGTCTGGGTTTGCCCATGGTTGCGCCGTATCAGCGCCTGTAACCGGGCGGCGACTTCAATCAGCGCGAAGGGCTTGCAGAGGTAGTCATCCGCGCCCTGCTGCAACCCGGTAACTCGTTGCTCCAAGGCGTCTCGAGCAGTAAGGATAAGCACGGGTTCAGCATGCCCCGCCTCGCGCCAGCGACGTAGGATCTCCAACCCATCGATCCCAGGCAGGCTGAGATCCAGGATGACGGCATCGTAGGGGGCGGCATCTAATGCCGCCAAGCCTTGGTTACCGTCACTGAACCAGTCCAGCGTAAAGCCCATCTTACTGAGGCCGGCCTTGATGCCATCGCCAATCAAGCGATCGTCTTCGATTAACAGTACGCGCATAGTGTCATCTTCGTTTGGGTTTTGCGCCCGATTTAACCGTGTGGCAAACCTTTTGTACAGCACGGTGATGGGAGAAGTGAAGTCTGTTAGCGCTAGCTGGAATAATTGAGCGCTAGAATCAATACTTAAGATCTTGTTAAGGACTGTTTGGTGTAATGCACACATCGGCAGTTGGCGAGACTGCTTTCTGAATTCCATCACGGGAGTATAACAATGAAAAAAAGTGCGGCGATTGTTGCTATCTTGGCCCTGTGCAGTGCACCGGTTTTCGCTCAGACGGGTGGCTTCTCTGGCCCGGGTGCGGCGCAACAGACCCAGACTACTCAGCAAGGCGGCTTTGTCGGCGGTCAACAGGCGGTCACCACCATCGCGAAGGCGAAAGAGATGAGTGACAATAGCTGGGTGACCCTTCAGGGGCATATCGAACAGCGTGTACGCGGCGATCACTATACCTTCCGTGATGCGAGTGGCACCATCGAAGTCGAGATCGATCATAAGTACTGGAACGGTCAGACCATCACCCCGCAAGATAAAGTGGAGATCCAAGGGGAAGTCGATAAAGATTGGAGCACCACGAAGATCGACGTGAAACGTCTGCATAAGATGAATTGATCGAGCGGTTAACGCTTACGGTAAACGGCACTGTCCAACGGACAGTGCCGTTTTTCTTTACAGCACGTGCTCGGTACGGGCGATGATGTCGTCTTGAGTATCCGGCGACAGCGCTGTGAAGAAGGCCGAATAGCCGGCGACGCGTACGACCAGATCGCGGTAGCGCTCCGGGTGCGCCTTGGCATCCAGCAGCGTCTCGCGCGAAACGATGTTGTACTGTACGTGCCAGCCTTGATGGACCTCAAAGAAGGTACGTAGCAACTGCATCAGTTTCTGGCGATCGCTTTCATTCTCCAGCGTGTCCGGGTTCAGTTTTTGGTTGAGCAGCACCCCGCCCAAGATGGCCGAGGTGGGCAGCTTACCTACCGATCCCATCACCGCCGTCGGTCCGAGACGGTCGGTACCCGATGCTGGGCTAGCACCTTCGGCCAACGGTGTGTGCGCCTTACGGCCATCGGGGGTGGCCAGGGTAGCGGCTCCGAAGGGGACGTTGGCGGAGATGGAGGAGGTGCCTGCATAGTAACCACCGCCGATGGGACCTCGTCCATGGCGAGGGTTATGGTAGTGAGATAACTCGTCAATATAGTAGCCATAGGCCTGCACCAGCAATACATCCACGCTATCGTCATCATTGCCATATTTGGGTGCACCATTGACCAGGCGTTGGCGTAGCTGTTCGTGCTGCGGGCCGTCAAAGTCTTCTGCCAGTGCGCGTGCCAGTGCCTGTTGGCTGATGCGTCGCTGTTCAAATACCAGCTGCTTCACCGCCGCCAAGCTATTACCCAGATTGGCGATACCCACCTGAAGGCCCGACACCCAGTCATAGTGGGCACCGCCCTGTTTGATACTCTTGGCGCGCTCGATGCAGTCATCCACCAACGCGCTGCACAAGATATCGTGAGCGTTCTCCTCCAGCACCGTGTCCACCACATATTCGATCTCGATAGACTTGCGCGTGTAGTAACGAATTTGACGCTCCCAGGCGGCCATGACCTGGGTAAAGTCGCTAAAGTTCCCCTGTGATAATGCTTGTGTCTGCGGCAGGAAAACGTGACCGCTGGTGGCGTCTCTTCCACTTTCGAGCGCCGCCAGCATGACACGGGCGAAGTTGATAAAGCTCATCCCGGTACAGCGGTAGCCCCACTTGCCAGCGACGGCGGTTTCGATACAGCCGATGGCGGCATATTGGTAGGCATCCTGCGGTGCGACCCCCAGCGCGATAAAGGCGGGGATGACGATCTCATCGTTATTGAAGGCTGGCATACCGAAGCCACAGCGTATCACCTGGGTGCAAGCATCGAGAAAGTCATCGCTGATCCCGGCATGGTAGCGCACGCTCAAGTTAGGTTGAGTGGAGCGTAGTCGCCCACAGGATTCGAGGATGGCATAGGAGAGCGGGTTGACGGCGTCCTGGGGCACGCCGGCGACCAGGTTCTGCCCGCCGATGGTGACATTCTGGTACAGCGGACTGCCGGCGGAGGCCTTAGAGTGCGTGCCGGAGCGGATCTTGTTGATTTCGAGCAGCTTCAGCCAGCAGCCTTGCAGTAGCTCGATGGCCTGTTCACGGCCGAGGGTCTGCTCCAGCTCGACATCACGGCGATACCAGGGATAGAGGTACTGATCCATCCGACCAAAGGAGACGGAGTGGCCGTTGGATTCGATCTGCAGCAGCAGTTGGATGAAGTAGCACAGTTGCAGCGCTTGCCAGAAGGTCTGCGGTGGGCGGTGGGCGATGTGTTCACAGCCGTCGGCGATGGTGAGCAGTTCGCTGCGCCGTTCGGCTCGTGGCTCATCGATGATCATGCGTCGGGCCAGGGCGGCGAAACGCAGGCAGTGCTGGCTAACCGCCTCGAGCGTGATGTCGACGGCCTTGAGGAACTGTTCGCCGTGCAGATCGTCCAGTTGGGTCAGATCGATGCGGCGGCGGCGCGCGGCAACCCGCTCGCGCAGCCCATCCAGCCCGATATCCAGCAGCAGTGGATAGTTGACGGCCAGATGCGCGTCGCCGGAGGTCATGTTGCCTTCGGCCTTGATGATCCCGCTGGCTAGTAACGCCTTCTGCTCATCGGTGAACATGCCGTAGCAACGATCCTGCACGGTTTGCCCCCGCCACCAGGGGCAGAGGCGGTGCAGTACGGCCTTGTCCTGTTCGCTGACGCTGAAGCCGGCGCCAGGGCGATCGGCCAGATCATCAATTTCCTGCTCGATCCAACTGACCGTGTACTCCGGGAAGATCGGTGCGGCACGCAGGCGGCTGGCCTGATTGCCGACGATCAGCTCGTCGTGATCGATCCAGATGGTGCGGCGAGCCAGGTGCTCCGCCAGCGCCAAGGCGCGTCGCACCGGGAGCGGTTTGTCCAGATGACGCTGGTAGGCATCGGTATAGTGCTGGGCTCGTTCGGTACAGATGGGCGGCGTGACGATGTTGATCAAGGCCGCTTTATGCGCCCGGATACGTGCGCTCAGAGTGTTCAGGTGCAGAGTGGTCATGGTGTTATCCTCCCAGTGTCACGCTCAGGCCGCGTTGGCTCGCATAGTGGCGGGCCGCATCCAGCAAGGCGGGATCGTTTAAGGCCTGTTCCGGCGCCAGGTAAGGCCGACCGAGCAGGCGGTACTTGTTGCGCCCCAGGGTGTGGTAGGGCAGGAAATGGATCGCACTGATGGTCAGTTCGTCGGCGGCGAAGTCGACGATGCGTTGAATATCATCGAGAGCGGCGTTGAAGCCAGGGATCACGGGGACACGTAATATCAGCGTCTTTCCACTGGCGGACAGGCGGCGCAGGTTATCCATGACGCGTCGTGCGCTGCCGCCGGTCCAGGCACGAAAGCGTGCCGAATCCACCTGTTTGAGATCGGCCAGAAACAGATCTGTCCAGGGTAACGACGGCGTCAGATAGCGCCAGGGAACGTGTAAACAGGTTTCGACCGCGGTATGGATCCCCGCTTGGTAGCAGCGGCGTAACAACGTTTCGGCTAACCGCGGCTGCATAAACGGTTCCCCGCCGGAGAGGGTGATTCCACCGCCACTGCGTTGATAGAACGGACGATCGCGTTCGATCTGCGAGAGGATCGTCTCGGCGGAGATCTCCTCGCCGCAGACGGTTAACGACTGGCTGGGGCAGCAGTCGCGCAACGCCTCAATGGCGGCGGCATCCGCGTGCTCGCGGTGTAGCGAGATCGCCTGCCCGGCGCGTAGCGCGACGGCGGGGGCGGCATCCTGACACTGTGTGCACGCCGCCAGACAGCTCCGGGCGTCATACAGCAGTTCCGGGCTCCGTAGCAAACTTTCCGGGTTCTGGCACCAACGGCAGGCGAGTGAGCAACCCTTGAAAAAGATCACGGTACGGATCCCGGGACCGTCGTGCGTGGAGTAACGCTGAATATTAAAGATCATCATCAAGACCCCGCAGTTCTTCTTACGAAGATTTAATAACTTTCGAACGAAAGTTGACTTGATGTTAATCAATAATTGCTGCGCTTTCCACCGCTATACTGCACAAAAATTAGTCTTGCCTCATCCTCGATTAAGGACATCCGCATGGAACTCTATCTCGACAGCGCCGATTGTGCGCTGGTACAACGTCTGGCCCGCATCCTGCCGCTGGCCGGGGTGACCACCAATCCCAGCATCATCGCCCGTAGTGGTCAGCCACCGTCTCAGGTGTTGCCGCGCTTACACGAGGCGCTCGGGGGACGCGGACGTCTGTTTGCTCAGGTGATGGCGTCTGATGCCGCGGGCATGGTGCGGGATGCGCATGCGTTACGCGCCATCATCGCCGATCTGGTAGTTAAGGTTCCGGTCACGGCGGAGGGGTTGGCGGCGATCGCACAATTGAAGCAGGAGGGGATCCCGACGCTAGGAACCGCCGTGTATGGGGCAGGGCAGGGACTACTGGCGGCGTTGGCTGGCGCCGACTATATCGCGCCATATGTGAACCGCCTCGATGCGCAGGGTGGTGATGGGATCAAGACGGTTGAGGAGTTGCAGCACCTGCTGACGCTACACGCGCCACAGGCAAAAGTACTGGCCGCTAGCTTTAAGCATGCTCGTCAGGCGTTGGACTGCCTGCTGGCCGGTTGCCAAGCCATTACCCTACCACCGGATGTCGCCGAACAGTTCATCACCACGCCGGCGGTGACGGCGGCGGTGGTGCAATTTGAACAGGATTGGCAGGCGGCTTTCGGACGTCGTAGCCTGTAGCGGTGGTCTTGCCTATTCAGTGTGTCGTGTGAGAGCACTCACCTAAACGTTCTGCTGGCAGTGTCGATGGATCCTTTTAGGGTCATCGCGAGGGCGGCGCAGAAAATTCACCGCCATTTTATCGCCACTCATTATTAGCCAACAAAAAAGCCACCCGGTTAGAGGTGGCTTAAATGACTGAATCTAAAGCTAAAATTTGGTGGCCCCTGTTGGGTTTGAACCAACGACCAAGCGATTATGAGTCGCCTGCTCTAACCACTGAGCTAAGGGGCCGAGTGGCGGGGATTATAGAGTAAATCACAGGGAGAGATCCAGTGCCTATACGGCGCCCGCCGCTTTTTTGAACATGGCTAGCCCTTTGTAATTACGATAAGATTTGTGTCAGTCGGTTAACAGTAAGGCGCTGTGATGAGTAGAGATATTCTGGCTCCAGGGTTGCGAGTCGTGTTTTGTGGCATCAATCCGGGTTTAAGTTCGGCCCATACGGGATACCATTTCGCGAATCCGCATAATCGCTTCTGGCAGGTAATCCATCTGGCGGGCTTTACCGAGCGCCAACTGACGCCGCCTGAGGAGGCGCATCTCTTGGATACCGGCTGTGGTATCACGGCGCTGGTGCAACGCCCGACGGTGACGGCGGCAGAGTTGACGGCGGCCGAGTTGCATACCGGCGGGGAGGCGTTACGGGCGAAGATACAACATTACCAGCCGCAGGCGTTAGCGGTGTTGGGCAAGCAAGCGTTCACCCAGGCGTTTGGTGTCCGTCGACCTGCCTGGGGGCGGCAAGCGCAACCTATCGGCGAGAGTGAGGTCTGGGTATTACCGAATCCGAGCGGTCTGAACCGGGCGACGCTGCCGGAGTTGGTCGCCAGTTATCAGGCGTTATACCAGACGTTGCGTTAGAGGTTTGTGTCATGCTGGCGCGTGGCGTGGTATCAAAAGAAACCCCCGGCGATGGCCGGGGGTTGATAGAAGGATAAGGAGGGAGCGATTAATCGTCCAGGAAGCTGCGCAGGACTTCGGAGCGGCTTGGATGACGCAATTTACGTAGCGCCTTCGCCTCGATCTGGCGGATACGCTCACGGGTGACGTCGAACTGTTTGCCAACCTCTTCCAGGGTGTGGTCGGTGTTCATGTCGATACCGAAGCGCATACGCAACACCTTGGCCTCACGGGCCGTCAGTCCAGCCAGCACGTCGCGAGTGGCGGAACGCAGGCTCTCCGAGGTGGCGGAATCCAGTGGCAGTTCCAGCGTGGTGTCTTCGATAAAATCGCCCAGATGCGAATCTTCATCGTCACCGATCGGGGTTTCCATCGAGATCGGCTCTTTGGCGATCTTCAGCACCTTACGGATCTTATCTTCCGGCATCATCATGCGTTCGGCGAGCTCTTCCGGCGTCGGTTCGCGGCCCATCTCTTGCAGCATCTGGCGCGAGATACGGTTGAGTTTGTTGATGGTCTCAATCATATGCACCGGAATACGGATGGTACGCGCCTGATCGGCGATGGAGCGGGTGATCGCCTGACGAATCCACCAGGTGGCGTAGGTCGAGAACTTATAACCGCGACGGTATTCGAACTTGTCGACCGCCTTCATCAGGCCGATGTTACCTTCCTGAATCAGATCCAGGAACTGCAAGCCACGGTTGGTGTACTTCTTGGCGATGGAGATAACCAGACGCAGGTTGGCCTCGACCATCTCTTTCTTGGCGCGGCGCGCCTTCGCCTCACCGATGGACATGCGGCGGTTGATATCTTTGACCTGCTCGATGGTCAGACCGGTCTCTTCTTCGATCTGATGCAGTTTTTGCAGGCTGCGCTCGACCTCTTCACGCATATCCTTGAGCTTCTCGCCCCAAGGCTTGCCCATCGCCAACGCGGCTTCGAACCAGGTAATGCTGGTTTCGTTACCGGTGAACAGGGTGATGAAGTTTTTCTTCGGCATCTTGCTCTGCTCGACGCACAGCTTCATGATCAGACGCTCTTGGCCACGCACGCGATCCATCATTGCACGCATGTTATTCACTAGGTAATCGAATTGCTTCGGTACCAGGCGGAATTGCTTGAAGATTTCGGACAGGTTTAGGATCTCTTCCTGTGCCTTGGCGCTGCTGCGGCCCTCGGCCTTGATGGCCAGACGCGTCTTCTCATACTGCTCACGCAGTTCGATGAATTTCTGCCGAGCGAGCTCTGGGTCGATGCTGTTATCGTCGTCGCTGTCGTCGCCGTCTTCATCATCCTCGTCTTCATCATCGTCGTCGTTCAGCTCTTCTTCCGGCAGCTCGGAACCCACGTGGGTCGCGGTCGGCGCCATATCTTCTTCGGCGTTAGGATCGACGAAACCGGTGATCAGATCAGAGAGACGCGCTTCGCTCGCCTCGACGCGATCGTACTGCTCCAGCAGGTAGGTGATGGCCTCCGGATACTCGGCGACAGAGCACTGCACCTGGTTGATACCGTCTTCGATTCGCTTGGCGATATCGATCTCACCTTCACGGGTCAGCAGTTCGACGGTACCCATTTCACGCATGTACATGCGTACCGGGTCGGTGGTACGGCCAATTTCGGATTCGACGCTAGACAGAACCTGTACCGCCGCCTCGGCGGCGTCTTCGTCGGCAATGTTTTCCGCCAGCATCAGGTCATCGGCATCCGGTGCTTCTTCCATCACTTGGATGCCCATGTCATTAATCATTTGGATGATGTCTTCGATCTGATCGGAGTCGACGATATCTTCCGGCAGATGGTCATTGACCTCAGCATAGGTCAGGTAGCCTTGCTCCTTGCCCTTGGTAACAAGAAGTTTGAGCTGTGACTGCGGGTTTTGCTCCATAAGACGGTATCCACACTTCAGAGTTTTAATTGGTGTTGGTCGGATTATCTATGCCAGCCAACGATGCTTAAGGCCCGAATCATCAGGACCGTACGCGGGTTACTTTCATTCGTCGCCGCTCCCCGGTATTGCGGCATGCAGGCGTTACATCCTGCGTGGTATCGGCAATCAAGCCGCTAAATTTATGATTATGTCTAATCACCGCCTCTCTTTAGGAGCCGGTGTCTGTTATGCATTAATGCTTTTTGGCTAACGCCTCGTTCAGTGAACGCACCTCTTCGCGCTCTGCGGGCGTCAGACCCTCGGTTCTGGCGCGGGCGATCAGATGTTCCAGCCGTTGTTCCAGCACGGCATCATATAGGCTGCCAAGCGTGTCGACGAAAGTCTCGAGCACCATTGGCTCTATGATCATGTGGTTCCATGTTGCTAATGTTTCAAGTTGTGGCGCATATTTATTATCGCGATACAACTCAAGCAACTGTCCGGTGCTCAGCCCCGGTTGTGCCAGACAGGTTTCCACCAGTTCGATAAACAGGGGTAGGCCCGGCAGCGCGTGTTGGCGCAATCCCTCTAGCGTCGGCACTTCGCTGGCTAACGCCGGATTTTGCACCAGCAATGCTATTAGTATACGCATAGTCGTCGGTTTTAAC
This sequence comes from Edwardsiella tarda ATCC 15947 = NBRC 105688, assembly GCF_003113495.2. Taxonomy (NCBI): domain Bacteria; kingdom Pseudomonadati; phylum Pseudomonadota; class Gammaproteobacteria; order Enterobacterales; family Hafniaceae; genus Edwardsiella; species Edwardsiella tarda. Next base: position 3,090,020 of record NZ_CP084506.1, on the reverse strand, counting down.
CTGGGCGGCTGATAATTCTTTACCGCCGGGTTGCGCTGTGGTAGCAGCTTTTCCAACTGACTATCGTCGAGTATTCCCAACTTCTGGCCGAGCGCCTGGCGCAGATAGAGGCGCAGTGTTTCTCCGGGCACCTGGCCGATGAGGGGCAGCGCGAGGGCGCTGAGCTTGGCCCGGCCATCCGGGGTGCTCAAGTCGACCTGCGGCAGCAGCGTATCGAACAAAAAGGTCGACAAAGGATGCGCCGCATTCATGCGTTGCTCGAAAGCATCGGTTCCCTCTTTACGCACCAACGTATCGGGGTCTTCGCCATCGGGTAGAAACATAAACTTCAGCTGGCGACCATCGCTCAGGTAGGGCAGCGCGGTCTCCAGTGCACGCCAGGCTGCCTCGCGCCCAGCGTTGTCGCCATCGTAGCAGCACACGACGCTGTCGGTATGGCGGAACAGCAACTGGATGTGTTCGGCGGTGGTGGAGGTTCCTAGCGAAGCAACAGCATAGTTGATGCCATACTGTGCTAGGGCGATGACATCCATATACCCTTCGACCACCAGCAAACGCGCTGGTTGTGGCGCGTGCTGTAGTGCCTCATACAGGCCGAATAGCTGGCGGCCTTTATGGAAAATCTCTGTCTCGGGCGAGTTGAGGTACTTGGGCGTACCGTTACCCAACACGCGACCACCGAAGGCGATCACCCGCCCGCGTTTGTCGCGGATAGGGATCATGATGCGGTCGCGGAAACGGTCGTAACTGCGGCCGTTATCGTTATTGACCAGCATCCCGGCATCGTTGAGCGCGAGACGCCCGGCGGCTTCGCGGCCAAAACGCTTCAGGGCATTATCCCAGCCCGGCGGCGCATAGCCGATAGCAAAGCGATCCATGATGGCCTGGCTCATCCCGCGCCCGGCGAGGTAGCTCTGCGCCTGTGTCGCACCTGGTTGACGCAACGCCTGCTGATAGTAGCTGCACAGCCCCTCCATCAACTGGTAGAGATTCTGGCGCTGATGGCGCTCCATCTGACTCGGCCCATTACCGGACTCATAGGGCACTTCCAGCCCCGCCATGGTGGCTAACTCTTCAATGCTTTCGACAAACTCGAGCCGATCATAGTTCATCAAAAAGTCGATGGCGTTGCCGTGGGCACCGCAGCCGAAGCAATGGTAAAACTGTTTGTCCGCGTTGACGGTAAACGAGGGCGTCTTCTCGTTATGGAATGGACAGCAGGCATGGTAGTTCTTCCCCTGCTTCTTGAGTTTCACCCGCGCATCGATCAGCTCGACAATATCGGTTCGAGCCAAGAGATCGTTGATAAATACGCGTGGGATTCGTCCAGCCATAAGCCCTTTACAGTGGTTGTTTGCCGGGTGGCTCCCTAGGGGGAGGAGGGCAAACAGTTTTACAGCCTCTAAACGAGAACAAGCCGCGCATTCCTTTCGGAAGGCACGGCCTTCATATGTCATTGCCCGTGCGATACCAACAACGACATGGTCTGTGACCTACTGGCAAGCGGGAAAAAACCCGCCGCGGTTAGTACAGACGAGTACGGCGTGCGTTTTCGCGAGCCAGTTTCTTGGCGTGACGTTTAACCGCAGACGCTTTAGCGCGCTTACGTTCGGTGGTCGGTTTTTCATAGAATTCACGACGACGAACTTCAGCCAGGATGCCTGCTTTCTCGCAGGAACGTTTGAAGCGACGCAGAGCTACGTCGAACGGCTCGTTTTCACGTACTTTAATTACCGGCATGTGCCTCTCACCTCGATAAAAATCGGTCTTTTCGCTGGCCATCTGCCAGCTGTTCAAAAATGGTGCGGAATTTTAATCCGAACAGCACCCGATTGTAAAGCGCTGTCTCATCCTTCAACGGCGTTGGGCCGCAGTAAGAAAGCGAAGTAGTATAGCAGAATTGTGCTATTATGCGCCACTTTGAGTTGTTAAGAACGAGTTGTTGGAGCCGTCATGCGTATTCTGGGGATCGAAACCTCCTGTGATGAAACCGGTATCGCCATTTACGACGATGAAAAAGGGATCCTGGCCAATCAGCTATATAGCCAGATTAAACTGCATGCCGACTATGGCGGCGTGGTGCCGGAGTTGGCATCGCGTGACCATGTTCGTAAGACCGTACCGCTGATCCAGGCGGCGCTGCGTGAGGCGGGGCTGACTCCCACCGATCTGGATGGCGTGGCATATACCGCCGGACCCGGACTGGTGGGGGCGTTATTGGTGGGCGCCACCGTCGGGCGTGCGTTGGCTTTCGCCTGGGGGCTCCCTGCGGTACCGGTACATCACATGGAAGGGCACCTGTTGGCGCCGATGTTGGAGGAGACGCCGCCGGCGTTTCCCTTCGTTGCGTTATTGGTCTCCGGCGGTCATACCCAATTGATTAGCGTCACCGGTATCGGTGAGTATCGCCTATTGGGCGAGTCGATCGATGATGCGGCAGGCGAGGCCTTCGACAAGACCGCTAAGTTGCTGGGGCTGGATTATCCCGGTGGACCGATGCTATCGAAGATGGCGCAGCAAGGCGTCGCGGGCCGTTTTGTCTTTCCGCGCCCGATGACCGATCGTCCGGGGTTGGATTTGAGCTTCTCGGGTTTGAAGACCTTTGCCGCCAATACGATCCGCGCCAATGGCGATGATGCACAGACGCGTGCCGATATCGCACGAGCCTTCGAGGATGCGGTAGTCGAGACGTTGGCGATCAAATGCCGCCGAGCATTGGAGCTGACGGGCTTCCAGCGCCTGGTAATGGCCGGTGGCGTGAGCGCCAACCGTGCGTTACGCGAGCGTCTGGCGCAGATGATGCAGCAGCGTGGCGGGGCAGTATTCTATGCGCGGCCAGAGTTTTGCACCGACAATGGCGCGATGATCGCCTATGCGGGGATGGTGCGTCTGAAGAGCGGGGTCGATGCCGACCTGTCAATTACGGTGCGTCCACGTTGGCCGTTGGCCGAATTACCGCCGGTGAATGCGCCCGGTTAACCCCTTCGCTCGCGTCGCCGTCTCAGCGCGCCGCGGGCGGCTCCTGGTCATTATCTTGATCTTGCGGCGGGGTTTTATCCGATAGCGGCGGCACCTGGTCGCTGCGCTGGCCTTTGGCGCCACGTCGCCAAATCTTCCCCTCTTTCCCGCGCCATAGCCGTTGGATGTTGTCATGATGACGCATCAAAATCAGGCAAGAGAGCATCGCCACGGGGAAGGTGAACTGGGGTTTAAACCACCAGACATAGAAGGGGGCGATGAGCGCACTGACGATGGCGCCAAGGGATGAGTAACCACTGAGCAATACCGTCAGTAGCCAGGTGCCGACCATCAACCCGGTCAGATCCCAACCGATAGGGGCGATGGCACCGAAGGCGGTCGCCACCCCCTTGCCGCCGCGAAAATGGAAGAAGACCGGGTAGATATGGCCGAGACAGGCGGCGATGGCGGTCAGCCCGAGATAAAAGGGCGATACGTCCAGTTTATACGCCAGCCAAACCGGGATCATCCCCTTCAAAACATCGAAGATCAGAACGGCGCCGGCGGCTAACTTACCACCGATGCGTAATACGTTGGTCGCTCCGGGATTACCAGAACCATTTTCCCTCGGGTCGGGGAGACCGGCCGCTTTGCAAACCAGAATGGCGCTGGAGATGGAGCCGCACAGGTAGGCGAAAATAATCATGCCTAACGCAGTCGCACTCATTGATTCAGCTCCGTCTTATTGATAGGAAAATTCAGGGTGTTGAACCACCTACGCTCTGTGCCGCCTCTCTACTCCGTAGAGGGATTAGTACGCGACAGCGTTGGATATCTGTGGATAATACGCACATTCTACAAGAAGTGGTATCCGCAGCAGGGTAAAAAAACGGGAATCGCGTGATGGACATCGTATTTATCGAAGGGTTGACGGTGGTCACAACCATCGGGGTATTTGACTGGGAACAGACGATCCGCCAGAAGTTGGTGTTTGATGTTGAGCTCGGTTGGGATAATCGCCGGGCCGCACAGAGCGACGATGTTGCACACTGCCTGAGTTACGCCGAGGTCAGTGAGGCCATCCTGCAACACGTCGAGCCGAATCGTTTCGCGTTGGTCGAGCGTGTGGCCGAGGAGGTCGCCGCCTTGCTGCTGGCGCGTTTTAATAGCCCGTGGGTTCGTCTGCGGGTGAGTAAGCCGGGCGCCGTTGCACAGGCGCGCAACGTCGGCGTGCTGATCGAACGTGGTCACCGTCCAGCGGTTAACTAACTGTCATTAATCAATCACTGCAGGAAATGAGTACATATGGAGCTGTATACGCTGTTTAATGCGTTTATCCTGGGTATCGTCGAGGGGTTAACCGAGTTTTTGCCGGTGTCATCGACTGGGCACATGATTATCGTTGGCCACTGGCTAGGCTTTGAGGGAGATAAAGCCAAAACGTTCGAAGTGATCATTCAGTTGGGATCGATTCTGGCGGTGGTCGTGATGTTCTGGCGCCGCCTGTTCGGCTTGATCGGGATCCATTTCGGTCGGCCACCGCTACATGAAGGACGTAGTCAAGGACGGTTAAAACTGGGTCATATCCTGTTGGCGATGATACCGGCCGTACTGTTAGGGCTACTGTTTCATGACTTTATCAAGACGCTGTTTACCCCGCTAACGGTGGCGTATGCCTTGGTGGTGGGGGGACTGTTACTGCTGGCGGCGGAGTGGCTCAAGCCCGCGCAACCGCGCGCGGTGGGACTCGATGATATCACCTATCGCCAGGCCTTTATCATCGGCTGTTTCCAGTGCTTAGCGTTGTGGCCGGGGTTCTCTCGTTCCGGTGCGACCATCTCTGGCGGCATGCTACTGGGCGTCAGCCGCTATGCAGCCTCGGAGTTCTCCTTCATCCTCGCGGTACCGATGATGTTGGGAGCCAGCGCATTGGAGCTGTATAAGAGCCTGCCTTACCTGTCTTGGGGCGATCTGCCGATGTTCAGCGTCGGCTTCATTACTGCCTTTGTGGTCGCGCTGATCGCCATCAAGACGTTCCTCAACGTGATCAAGCGCATCTCCTTCGTTCCTTTTGCCATTTATCGTTTCGTGGTGGCGGCGGCGGTCTACGTTCTGTTCTGTTGAGCCGACGTCTAAGGATGGGCCACGCTTAGGCGTTGCCCATCCCACTCTCTTCTTGCGCGGCCTTCCACGCCTTCAACGCCTGTAGACGGCGTTGCTGCAACTCTTCGCGGATCGCCGCCCCCTGGAAGCCATCGGCCACCACCTCACGTACCGCCACCTGTGCGACCGCCTGATAGGCGGCCCGCAGATAGTCGCCTTGTGGGTAGGCATTCTCCTCCAGTCCGGTACGGCCACGCGCATCCGCCTCACTGCATAAGATCATCTGTTGCAAGCGCTGGGGACGGCGCCAGACATCGATGCTATCCAACAGCTTAAGCAGGGTGCTGGGGCGCAGGCGATCGACCGTATGGATCAGATCGTGATACTCGGCGACCAGCACGGCCAGATCGCGCAGTGGATTCGGGATCCGCAGACGTTGGCATAGCTCGCGTACCAGGCGTACGCCCGCCGGGCCATGGCCGTGATGATGAGGCCAGAAATTGGGATTAGTCAGTCCCTTACCGACGTCATGGGTGAGCGCGGCGAAACGTACGGCGAGATCCTCGCTCAGGCGTGTCGCCATCGCCAGGGTGAGTAGGGTATGGATGCCGGTGTCGATCTCCGGGTGCCACTTGACCGGTGCTGGCACGCCAAATAGCCGGTCGATCTCGGGGAACAGAATGGCCAGCGCGCCACAGTCGCGTAGCACTTGGAAGTAGACTTGTGGCGCGGGGCCTGCCAACGCCTTCTCCGTTTCTAACCAGACCCGCTCGGCGGTAAGGTGGTTTAGCTCCCCCTGTTGTGCCATCTGCCGCATCAGTTCCAGGGTCGGTTCGGCGACCCGAAAGCCAAGGGAGAAGAAGCGGGCGGCGAAACGTGCGACGCGCAACACGCGCAACGGGTCTTCGACGAAGGCGGGAGAGACATGGCGTAGCCAGCGTTGTTGCAGATCGTCTAACCCACCGTAAGGATCGATGAGCCGCCCAGTATCGTCCTCCGCCATGGCGTTGATGGTCAGATCGCGTCGTAGCAGATCCTGTTCCAGGGTCACGTCTGGCGCGAAGTGAGTGGTAAAGCCGGTATAGCCTTGTCCCGCCTTACGTTCGGTACGCGCCAAGGCATACTCCTCCTTGCTATGCGGATGGAGAAAGACCGGAAAGTCCTTGCCAACTTGTTGGTAGCCCTGGGCGAGCAGGCACTGTGGCGTCGCACCCACCACCACCCAGTCGCGGTCGTGTGTGGTGAGATGCAGGTATTTGTCGCGCACGGCGCCCCCGACCAGATAAATCTTCACGTGCAAACCTCGGTATACAGTCGGTTAATTGTTAATTTCATGTTACTGCAAGCGTTCGGTAACGGCAATCGATGCCGGGTGAGAACGACGACGCCGCAGAATGCGGCGTCGGAGTGAGACTTAATTCATCCAGCGCGTTTTCTTACGGCTGGGCAGTAGGCGTGGGAGTAGCAAGCCCAGCAGTAAGCCTGCGCCAGCGACGCCCCCGCCATACAGGAACCACTGCAGGATGATAGCGCGTTTCTTGTCATCCAACTGCGAGTTGAGGGCACCGAGGCTCTTCTGGGCATTGCTCAGCTGTTGACGCAACTGCTGATTTTCCGCCTGTAGACGGGCGATGGTGTCGTCGCTACCCGCGACTTTGCGTTGCATCTCGGCGGTCTTTTGCTGCCACTCGCCATCGATATGGCTGAGCTTGGCGGTCAGGGCGCTGAGTTGCGATTCTAGCTGGGGCACGCGGGTGCGTAGGCTAGGCTGATTGCTGAGTTGATCGAGGGGAAGCCAGACATTGCGCCCCTTGCCATCGCGGATTTGCGCGAACTGCGTCTGCTGATTCACGCCCAGCAGTGTCACTGGATCGCCGGCGTTGATGGTGCCGACGATGCGGTATTGGTTGCCGGGGCCGCTATGAACATAGGTGCTGAGCGCGTCGGAAATGAAGCGTTGCTCGTCGGCATGGCTCTGGAAAGCCAGGCAAAGGCCGAGCAAAGGGAGGAGGAGGCGGCAGAATTTATGCATAGCGGAAATCAGTTCATTTAGTGAATAAATTGGCCTGATAGTAAGGGCAAGTGTACGGTGAGGCAATGAAAAAACTGAAAATGGGAACTCTCCGAGCTGTCATGGCGCGGCGTGGCCTTCGCCAGCGTGTGTAGGGACAAAAAAACCGGCCAGCGCATTATGCTCTCTGGCCGGTTTGTTGTGCTTTATCGGCAGATAGTGAGTCGATTAGCCGAAGATGGCTTGTAGCAGATAAAACAGCACGATGGAGAGCGCGGCTCCGGCAGGTAGGGTGATGATCCAGGAGGCGACGATATTACGCACCACGTTCAGATTGAGCGCGGCGATACCACGGGCGAAGCCCACGCCCAACACCGCGCCAACCAGCGTTTGTGTGGTCGAAATGGGCAGGCCGGTGCCGGAGGCGATCACGACCGTCGAGGCGGTGGCGAACTGGGCGGCGAAGCCACGGCTTGGCGTCAGATCGGTGATCCCGGTCCCGACGGTTTCCATCACGCGACGCCCCATCAGCGCCAGGCCGACGACGATACCGATACCACCAAGCGGCAGGATCCACCAGACGATGGGGGAGGTGCCGGCCAGTACGTTCGGCTCGCGCACGATGGCGACGATGGCTGACAACGGCCCGATGGCATTGGCTACATCGTTGGAGCCGTGAGCGAAGGCCATGGCGCAGGCGGTAATGACCATCAGTAGGCTGAATACGCGCTCGACACCGCGGAAGTGATCCTGCTCGTCGGCGTCATCGGTAAAGGATTTGCGTGATAGGTAGAGATAGCCGCACACCATCACCAACAGCGAAACCAGGATAGAGATCAGCCAGGTTTCTCCATCGGTCAGATGCAGGCCGACATGTTTTAGCCCCTTCTTGATGGTCACCAGGGCGATCACCAACGCGGTCAGGAACATATAGACCGGGCCGAAGCGGCGGGCGTTAGCGAACGGGTTGTCGGTGTTGAAGATGAGACGTTGGGCGCTAAGGAAGATGCCGTAGGCGACGACGCCGGAGATTAATGGCGTGATGATCCAGCTACCGACGATGCCTTTTACGCCGCCCCATTCGACCGCTTCCGGGCCGATAGAGACGCAGGCAAAGCCGATAATGGCGCCGATGATCGAGTGGGTGGTGGAGACCGGCCAGCCCATCAGGGAGGCGAGGATCAGCCAGATCCCGGCGGCCAGCAGCGAGGCCATCATCCCGAAGACCAATGTCTGCGGATGGCCGGCGAAGGCGCTGGTATCGATGATACCGCTACGGATGGTTTGCGTGACTTCGCCACCGGCCAGATAGGCCCCGGCGAATTCGAAGATCATGGCGATGATGATCGCCTGACGGATGGTGACGGCGCGCGCGCCGACGGAGGTACCCATGGCATTAGCGACGTCATTGGCGCCGATACCGATAGCCATCAGCAAGCCAAAGAAGGCCGCCACCATAATCAATAATGTGCCGTGGTTGGCAATGATTTCCATCTATTGTGTCCGTGTGTGGTAATTAACTTCGGGCCAGCATCAGTTCCAAGCGGGAACCAACGCGCAAGGCTTTGTCGGCCAACCCGCCGACCCACTCGATGATTTGGTAGAGAAACATAATATCGACCGGGTTCAGTTCACCCTCGAGGGTGAGCAGCGCCTGGCGTAATAGGATCTGTAAATGATCGGTATCGTCTTCGATGTGATCCAACTCCATGACCATCTGTTCGACCAGATCGGCTTCGCGGCCGCGGAACCCGGTTTCCAACAGCTCATCCATCTCATGGATGACCTTATTGGATAGGGCGGTGGCATCCAGACAACGTTGCAGGTAATTCATGAAATCTGCCTGCATCGCGTGCGGGATCTGCAGACGGCGACCGATGACGCGGCCGGCGATATCCTTGGCACGATTGGCTAAGCGATCCTGCTGTGTCACTAGCTCCAGCATGTCGCCGCGATCGACCGGAAGAAACAAACCGCGTGGTAATTTCAACCGGATTTCACGCTTTAGCGTGTCAGCCTGTTTCTCCAGATTGGAGATCTGTTCGCGCACGCTTTGCGCCTGATCCCATTGCTGCTGCGCGGTGGCGGCGAAGAAGGGGATGAGTAGGCTACAACATTCGTGCACGCGACTGGCGTGCTCTTGCAGGGGTTTCAGCGGAGACTTGGCAAACAAGCCTAAAATAGTATTTACTGGCATCACTCATGCACCTTAAATTGATGGTTTTCTGCGCATAGTTCGTCAGAAAGGTGCGCATGGTAACTGATGTGTCCTACATTGGACACAGTTTTTACATTTTTTCCCGAGCAATATCTCATACCTCGGTAAAACCTTAATATGACAGAAAAAATGACCGTGGAAATTGAACTGAAATTCATCGCACTTCCTAGCGCCGCACAGGCATTACCCGCCAGCCTAGCGCAATGGCCGCTTCAGCATACGCCGCCTCAGGCGTTGAGCAATATCTATTATGAGACGGAACGGCAGACTTTGCGTAGTTATGACATGGGGTTACGTATCCGTGGCTGCGACGGACGCTATGAAATGACGCTGAAGACTGCCGGTAGCGAGTTTGGCGGTCTACATCAACGCCCAGAGTATAATATTCCGTTGGAGCACCCTGAACCCTGTTTAACGCTGTTGCCAGCCCAGGTTTGGCCGCAGGCGTGCGATCTCGATGCCTTACAAGCGGCGCTACAACCGCTGTTCAGCACCGACTTTACGCGCGAAAAGTGGGTGGTCACTTACGGGGCGAGTCAAATTGAAGTAGCGCTCGACCAAGGCGAGATCCGCGCGGCAGGACGGAGCGAGGCACTGCACGAGATCGAGCTGGAGCTGTTGAGCGGCGAGCGTACCGATCTGTTCGCTTTTGCCGAGCAATTGTTGGCGCTAGAGGGCGTGCGTTTAGGCTGTTTGAGCAAGGCGGCACGTGGCTATCGTCTGGCGGCTGGTGCCCCGGCGCTACGCGCGCAGCCATTCGCTTCGCTACGTCCGGCGGCACGCGCCAGCGTCGAACAGGGACTGTCTGCCGCGCTACGCCATAGCCTGGCACACTGGCAGTACCATGAAGAGGCGTGGTTGCGCGGCGATGCCGCCGCGCGAGGTGGGGTGCAGGAGGCGTTGGCGGCAGTGCGCCAGTGTCTGACGCTCTTTGGTGGCATCGTGCCACGTAAGGCGAGCACGGCGTTGCGCGCCGGAATCGGCGCATTGGAGTCTCGTCTCGCCGAGGCGGATTGCTCGGCGGCGGCATGCTGCTATAGCCATGACTCTCTGACGACTCAGTTAGCGCTTACTCGCTGGGTGGCCGAGGCGGGTTGGCGTCCCTTCGTCGACGCGGCGGGTCGCGACAAACTGGCCGGCTCATTCAAGCGTTTCGCCGATATCATGTTGGGGCGTTGCGGCGCGGAGTTGAAAGCGTTATTTGCCCATATCCATCATCCTCAGGAGTACCAGGATAAGCTGGGGCGCCTACAGCACCAGATGTTGGCGGTACGCCTGTTAGGCGGTGCCTATGAGAGCGAGGCGGTGGATGCTTATCTGATGCCCTGGCAGGCGTTAGCGCACACCATCGCCCAAGGGGCGGACGCGTCATTGACGGCGGCCTGTCATCAAGCCTTGCATCAACCGGCTTTCTGGCGCAACGGCGCGCGCTAAACCTAGTCCTCTATGTCGCCGTCTCCGATGGCGGCGCATTGAGTCATGCTATCACGCAAAGGAGTGAGTATGTCCGAGTTTCGGGAGATGCCGGCGCGGTTGCGCGACCAGGGTGAGCGCCAGGCTGCGCGCTTATCGGCTGTCGCGCCGTCGGCGTTGTCAGTACTGGCGTTGAGTGACTTCATGACCGATGCGTTTGTCGCGCATCCTGCGTGGTGGCAGCGCTTGCAAAGCCAAGCGCCGCAGGCGACGGAGTGGCAGCAGTATGCCGACTGGCTGGCGCAGGATCTCGCTGCGGTGCAGGATGAGGCGGCATTAATGACGGTATTACGCCTGTACCGTCGTCAGATGTTGGCGCGTATCGCCTGGATGCAGAGCAGCAACCAGGCCGATTGCCAGCAGACGCTGACTCAGCTCAGCGTCTTGGCCGAGACCTTGATCATTGGCGCGCGTGATTGGCTCTATGCCCGCTGCTGTCAGGAGTGGGGTGTGCCGTGCAACGAGGTCGGCGAGGCGCAGCCCCTATTGATCCTCGGGATGGGTAAGTTAGGGGGCGGCGAACTGAATTTCTCCTCCGACATCGATCTCATCTTCGTTTACCCACAGGGGGGACATACCCGCGGCGGTCGGCGCGAACTGGATAATGCCCAGTTCTTCACCCGGCTGGGACAGCGGCTGATCAAGGCGCTGGATCAGCCGACGGTGGAGGGGTTCGTTTACCGGGTGGATATGCGTCTGCGTCCTTTTGGCGATAGCGGCCCGCTCGTGCTGAGTTTCGCCGCCTTGGAGGACTACTATCAGGAGCAAGGGCGCGACTGGGAGCGTTACGCCATGGTCAAGGCCCGCCTGCTGGGCGATGGCCAGGATCGCTATAGCCAGGAGCTGTACAGTCTGTTGCGTCCCTTCGTCTTCCGCCGCTATATCGACTTCAGCGTGATTCAGTCACTGCGCAATATGAAGGGGATGATTGCGCGCGAGGTGCGTCGCCGGGGGCTGACAGACAATATCAAACTCGGCGCCGGTGGTATTCGTGAGATCGAGTTCATCACTCAGGTCTTCCAACTGATCCGGGGGGGGCGCGAGCGGGCATTGCAGCAACGTGCACTGCTACCGGCATTGGCGGCGATCGGTCAGTTGGGATTGCTGACCCCGGAGCAGGTGGCGACGTTACGTGATGCCTATCTTTTTTTGCGCCGCCTGGAGAATCTGCTGCAGGCGATCAACGATGAGCAGACCCAGACCTTACCCGCCGATGCGCTTAATCGTGCTCGCCTCGCCTACGGCATGGGGTTAGCGGATTGGGCACAATTGCAGCAGGCGTTACAGACGCGGATGTCAGCGGTGCGAGCCATCTTCAACGCCCTGATCGGGGAGGATGATGGCGAGGAGGAGAGTGCCGCTGATGCGGCCCTGCATTTTGCGCCATTGTGGCAAGAGAGCCTGGAGGCCGCCGAGGTGGCACGGCTGATGCCGCAGTTGGATGATGAGGAACGGGCGCGTCTGCAGCGCGCCCTGGCCGATTTTCGTCACGATGTGGATAAGCGTACTATCGGCCCGCGTGGACGTGAGGTGTTGGCGACCCTGATGCCGGCGCTGTTGGCGCAGGTGTGTGTCCGCGACGAGGCGTTGACGTTGTTGCAACGTTTGATCCCTCTGCTGCTCAACATCGTGACTCGCACCACCTATTTGGAGCTACTGATGGAGTATCCGGCGGCGCTGAATCAGTTGATCCGCCTCTGCGCCGCCTCGCCGATGTTAGCCGATCAGTTGGCGCGTTATCCGCTGTTGCTCGATGAATTGCTCGATCCCGCCACCCTGTATCGACCCGTCGCCCAAGAGGCGTACCGTGATGAGCTGCGTCAATATCTGTTGCGTATCCCGGACGATGAGGAGCAGCGTCTGGAGGCGCTGCGCCAGTTTAAGCATGCACAGCAGCTGCGTATCGCCGCCAGCGATATTGCCGGTGTATTGCCGGTGATGAAGGTCAGTGATCATCTGACCTATCTGGCAGAGGCGATGATCGATGCGGTGGTGCAGCAGGCATGGGAGCAGATGGTGGCGCGTTATGGCCAGCCGATGCACCTGGTTGGCCAGAGTACACGCGGTTTTGCCGTCATCGGTTATGGCAAGCTGGGGGGATGGGAGCTGGGTTATGGCTCCGATCTGGATCTGGTGTTTCTACTGGATTGCCCCGTGGAGGTGATGACCGAGGGGCCGCGTAGTATCGACGGTCGCCAGTTTTATCTCCGTCTGGCACAACGCATCATGCACCTGTTCAGCACGCGTACCGCCTCGGGGATCCTGTATGAGGTCGATGCGCGGCTGCGTCCCTCCGGCGCCGCGGGGATGCTAGTCAGTACCCTCGAGGCCTTCGGCGACTATCAACGTCATGAAGCCTGGACCTGGGAACATCAGGCATTGGTTCGCGCCCGGCCGGTCTATGGCGATGAGGCGATGCACCAACGTTTCGCCGCCATTCGTCATGAGATCCTCTGTCGTCCCCGCGAGGGAGCATCGTTGCAACGTGAGGTGCGCGAGATGCGCGCCAAGATGCGAGCTCATCTGGGGAGCCGTCACGCTGAGCACTTCGATATCAAGAGCGATGCTGGCGGCATTGTGGACATCGAGTTTATCGCCCAATATCTGGTGTTGCGTTATGCGGCGACGCAGCCACGCCTGACGCACTGGTCGGACAATGTGCGTATCTTCGAGCTGATGGCGCGCTATCAGATTATGACGCAGGAGGAGGCGGCGGGGTTAACGCAAGCCTATGTCACCCTACGCAACACCTTGCATCACTTGGCGTTACAAGCGTTACCGGGCGTGGTGGAGGCGACACGCTTTAGTGCCGAGCGGGCGCGGGTGGCGGCAAGTTGGCAGCGTTGGTTGGGCGGGGACGACGCCTGAGGTAGGGCCGTCCCATAACGGTCGATTAGTAGCGTGAGGGCATGCCTGGTGGGCAGGTCTTGAAGCGGCGATGGAGCCACATGTATTGCGTCGGCGCCAGCATGATCTCGCGCTCTACGATGCGGTTCATGTAGCTAGCCGCCGCATACTGATCGTCGAGCGGAAAGTCCTGGATCATCGGTTGGATATACAGGGTATAGCCGCTGTCATCCGCGTTACGTACCGGGGTGAAGGGGAGGATGGTCGGCTTACTCATACGAGCCAGGATGTAGCTGCCGGTGGTGGTGGCGGCTTGCTCGACGGCGAATAACGGTACGAAGACACTGCTCTTGGGGCCGTAGTCGTGATCCGGCGCGTACCAGACGATCTCGCCCTCTTTCAATGCGCGGATCATCCCCTTCACATCGCGTCGATCGATCATATATTTGTTGGAGCGTAACCGCCCCCACGTCTGGAGCCAGTCGAGTACGGGGTTGTCGTTGGGACGATAGACCCCGACGCCGGGATTCTGCATGCCGAAGATACGCGCCCCCAGCTCTAGGGTGAGAAAGTGCATACCGATTAAAAGGATGCCTTTACCCGCATCGAGGGCTTGCTGCATGTTGTCATCGCCCTCAATCTTACACCAGCGGCGGATACGCCAATCCGGCCAGAACCAGGCCATCCCGGTTTCGATCAGCGCCATGCCGACCGATTCGAAGTTCTGCTCGAGCCAGCGTTCACGTTCACTCTCCGCCATCTGCGGAAAACAGAGCTCTAGGTTGCGACGGGCAACCTGGACGCGTTTCTTTAAGAAGCGCATCGACAGTTTCCCCAGTCTCTTGCCCAGGCGGGAGAGCCAGGGATAGGGTAGTAGCATGATCAGATAGAAGATCCCGATCCCGAGCCAGGTAAGCCAATAGCGGGGATGCAACATGCTGCGCCGAAACTGTGGATAAACGTGATTGTCTGCCATAACGCTCGTTCAAGGGGCCTCAAAGATAGATTTAATGGCTAGTGTAATTGATATTGAGGGGATTGTGATAATATTGCGCCCATCTTGATACGTAGGAGTCTGGGGATGAAAGTAACCCTGCCTGATTTTCGCCGCGCCCAAGTGATGGTAGTGGGCGATGTGATGTTGGATCGTTACTGGTATGGGCCAACCAGCCGGATCTCGCCGGAAGCACCGGTGCCCGTGGTCAAAGTGGAGACCATTGAAGAGCGCCCCGGCGGCGCGGCCAACGTGGCGATGAACATTGCCTCGCTGGGTGCCGGAGCCCGTCTGGTGGGGTTGACTGGCGTCGATGATGCCGCCCGTGCTTTGGCTGAGCGTCTGGCAGAGGTCAATGTGGCCTGTGACTTCGTCGCGGTGCCGAATCAGCCGACCATTACCAAGTTGCGTGTGCTGTCGCGTAATCAGCAGTTGATCCGTCTGGACTTCGAAGAGGGATTCGGTGGTGTCGACCCCGAGCCGATCTTTGCCCGTATCCGTCAGGCGTTACCCCAGTTGGGCGCCCTAATCCTATCCGATTATGCCAAGGGAGCCTTGGCCGCGGTACAGCCGATGATCCGCCTGGCGCGTGATGCCGGTGTGCCGGTCTTGATCGATCCGAAAGGTACCGACTTCGAACGCTATCGTGGGGCGACGTTGCTGACACCGAACCTCTCCGAATTCGAGGCTGTCGTTGGGCGTTGCCAGAGCGAACAGGAGATCGTCGAACGTGGTCTGGCGTTAATGGATCGCTTCGAGTTGACCGCACTGTTGGTGACGCGTTCCGAACAGGGGATGACGCTCCTACAGCGTGACGTTCCGCCGTTGCATATGCCGACGCAGGCGCAAGAGGTGTATGACGTGACCGGCGCCGGCGATACGGTGATCGGTATGTTGGCGACGGCCATTGCCGCCGGTACCTCGCTGGAGGAGGCGTGCTTCTTGGCTAACGCCGCCGCAGGCGTGGTGGTCGGCAAGCTGGGGACCTCCACCGTTTCGCCTATTGAGCTAGAGAACGCCATCCGCGGTCGTGCCGACACCGGCTTTGGTGTGATGTCACAGGAAGCGCTAAAGGCGGCGGTACTCAAGGCGCGTCAACGTGGCGAGAAGGTGGTGATGACCAATGGGGTGTTCGACATTCTTCATGCCGGTCACGTTTCTTACCTGGCGAACGCGCGTAAGTTGGGCGATCGCCTGATCGTCGCCGTCAACAGCGACGCGTCGACTAGCCGTTTGAAGGGGCCAGAGCGCCCGGTTAACCCGTTGGCACAGCGTATGTTGGTACTGGCCGCACTGGAGTCCGTCGACTGGGTGATCCCGTTCGAGGAGGATACCCCGCAGCGTATCATCGCCGAGATCCTGCCCGATCTGCTGGTGAAGGGGGGGGACTATAAGCCCGAGGAGATCGCGGGGGGCCGCGAGGTGATCGCCGCTGGTGGCGAGGTCCGCGTCCTGAACTTTGAAGATGGCTGCTCGACGACCAATATCATCAATACCATCCGTCAGAACCCGCACGGCTAAGGTGTCGCAGACAGCTTAGCAGGATAGCATCGTGGCAACATTAAAGCAGGAGTTAGGGTTGGTGCAGGGCGTTGGTTTGCTCTCCACCTCCCTTTTGGGCACCGGGATCTTCGCGGTTCCGGCGCTGGCGGCCCAAGTCGCCGGCACAGGGAGTCTCTGGGCCTGGCCGTTATTGATCGTCTTAGTCTTTCCCATCGCCATCGGCTTTGCCGGATTGGGGCGCCACTTCCCGAGTGCAGGTGGCGCGGCGCACTTCGTCGGTAAGGCGTTTGGCCCACACATGGCACGGGTTACCGGTTGGTTATTCCTGTCGGTGATCCCCGTCGGGCTGCCCGCCTCGCTACAGATTGCGGCCGGTTTCTGGCAGGCGATGTTCGGCTGGCAGGGGGGAAGCCTGTTGGCGGTAGAGTTATCGACACTGTTGGCGGTATGGCTACTGGGGACGCGCGGCGCGGGGTCGAGCGCGAATTTACAGACGCTGATCGCCGTGCTGGTGGTGTTGCTGATCGCCGCCATCTGGTGGCGTGGCGGGATCACCCCGGCGACGATCCCCTGGCCGACGGCGCAGCAACTCGCATTATCTCCCCTTGCCGCAGCCCTGGCGGTGATGTTCTGGTGTTTCGTCGGTCTCGAAGCCTTCGCGCATTTGGCAGCGGAGTTTCGTCATCCCGAGCGTGACTTCCCACGGGCTCTGTTGTTGGGGTTGTTGCTGGCAGGCGTGGTCTATTGGGCCTGTAGCGTGGCGGTACTCTACTTTCATGCCTACGGAAGTGGCCGAGAGGCGGCGGCATCGTTGCCGGGGATTGTGGTGCAATTGTTCGGTCGGCAGGCGTTGTGGATTGCCTGTGTGATCGGCTATTTGGCGTGTTTTGCCAGCCTGAATATCTATATTCAGAGTTTCGCTCGCCTGGTATGGACTCAGGCACAGGAGCGTCCCGCGAGTCGTCTGGCTCGGCTTTCGACACGGCAGGCGCCGGTCAATGCGCTGACGGCGGTGGTCATCTGCTGCCTCGTGTGTTCGTTGGCTATCTATCTGAGTGATCTGGCGCTGGATGCGCTGATCGTCTACGCCAATGGCGTCTTCATCATGATCTATCTGTTGTGCATGCTGGCAGGATGTCGCCTGTTGCGCGGGAAGGCGCGCATGATGGCGGTGATTGGCGCTGGGCTATGCGTGTTACTGCTGTTGATGGTCGGGGTGAAGAGCCTGTATGCGCTGGGAATGCTCGCCTTATTGACGCTGTTGTTACCACGCCGCGTTCGGCGGCGCAGCGTATGAGGGGCAGGCGTTAGGCCTGCTCTTCTTCATCCCGCGAGAGGCGATTCTCCAGCGCGGCGACGCGTTGTTCCAGTAACGCCAGTTTTTCCCGGGTACGCAGCAACACTTGGGTCTGGACGTCGAAGTCTTCGCGATTAACCAGATCTAAGCGGTTAAGCTGCGTCTGAAGGATCTGGCGGATCCGTTTCTCCATATCGTCACCGAACTCGCGTAGTCCTTTCGGCATGGATTGATGCACCTGACGGGCAATCTGTTCAATTTTCTTGGGATCAATCATGGTGCGTTCCTTGGTTTTTACGGCAATCATGCGGTAGTGGATACGTTACCGTAGTGTTATCTCAGATGCCAGTAGGGCAGGCGATTATCGCACGCAATCGCTTGTCCTGGATGATAAATGTTCGTTCTTGCACCCTACTCTGTGGCTTTGTGAGCGAACGCCAATAATCGACGATGACGATTGCTCGCTATTCGCTTTGGCGTTATAGTCATTTCGCTTACTTCTCAGGGCGGGGTGAAAGTCCCTACCGGCGGTAAATCGGTACGCAGTGGCGTCACCGAAAGCCCGCGAGCGCTTGCATTACGATGCAAGGTCAGCAGATCCGGTGTAATTCCGGGGCCGACGGTTATAGTCCGGATGGGAGAGAGTAACGACATCTGCCGGGGTGAACCCGCTCGCGTTATTTTGTCCGTGCCTCTGGCACGAGCTGCTCCTCAAATTGCCCTGATTCTGGTAATTCATACAACTATTGATGAGGTTTTTTACCATGAATCAGACTCTGCTTTCCGATTTCGGTACCCCAATGGAGCGCGTGGAACATGCGCTATCTGCACTGCGCGCTGGCCGTGGCGTCATGGTGCTGGATGATGAGAATCGTGAAAACGAAGGCGACATGATCTTCGCCGCCGAAACCATGACCGTTGAACAGATGGCGATGACCATTCGTCACGGTAGCGGCATCGTCTGCCTGTGTCTCACCGAGGCGCGTCGTCAGCAGTTGGATCTGCCGATGATGGTGAGTAATAACACCAGCCACTATGGTACGGCATTTACCGTGACCATCGAGGCGGCAGAAGGGGTGACGACCGGGGTTTCCGCACGCGATCGTCTGACCACGGTACGCGCGGCGATTGCCGATGATGCCAAGCCGAGCGATCTGCACCGTCCTGGCCATGTGTTCCCGTTGCGTGCGCGTCCTGGGGGAGTATTGGTACGTCGTGGCCACACCGAAGCGACCATCGATCTGGTCGCGCTGGCCGGTTTCCGCCCGGCAGGGGTGCTATGCGAATTGACTAATGATGACGGTACGATGGCCCGCGCGCCGCAGGTGGTGGAGTTTGCCCGCCAACATAATATGCCGGTGGTGACTATCGACGATCTGGTGGCTTACCGCCAGGCGCATGAGTCCCAGGAGCAGGCGAGCTAATCGTCACCGCGCAGAGTCATAAAAAAAGGGATAGCCACTGGCTATCCCTTTTTTGTTACGCCTCCCGCGAGGTGAGAGGACGATGCGCTGATCATAACGGCGTCGTCTGTAGCAGGGCTAGACTGAGTCCCATGACCGTGATCCCACACAGGACACCACGACTGGGGTTATTCTGAGGGTCGATCTCCCTAGCCAGCGGCATCAACTCATCCACTGACAGCGCCACCATGATACCGGCAACCAGAGTCATTATCGCCGCCATACCTATGGGCGAGATGGCGGGGCCGAGTACCGCGTAAGCCAGTACCCCGCCGAGGATTTCTGCGACACCGGATAGGCCTGCCCAGCCGAAGGCACGCAGGCGTGAACCGGTGGCGGCGTAGACCGGCCCGGCGACGGCGAGCCCTTCAGGAATGTTATGGATGGCGACCGCCAATGCGATCCCCATGCCCAGCTCCAGATCGGCGCTGGCGGTGACATAGGTCGCGATACCCTCGGGGAAGTTATGTAGGCTGATCCCCAAGGTGAGGAGTAGGGCGGTGCGTTTCAGATTGCGTGGCGCCGCGCCGCCTAGCGGAACCATGTCATGGGCGTGATTGTGCGGTAGTAGGCGATCGAGCAGGAAGTACCCCACCAAACCAAGAATAAACATACCGTACCCCAGCAAAGGCGGCATGCCTGGCGTAGCCAGCGCGGCGGGTAACATCTCCATCAGAGAGATCAGCAGCATGATCCCGGCGGCGAAGCCGAGTGAGAAGGCTAAGACTCGGTTAGAGGGTTTTCGGCCGATAATCGCAAGGAGGGCACCGACGGCAGTCGCGGCACCAGCGAGCAGCGTAAGGAGCAAGGGGATGGACATGGGCACACTCTCCAAAAATGATAATGATTTTCATTATTTATTAAGTGTGAATAAAAGTAAATATTGGTGATCATGTTATACACAATCCCACTGATTGTCTGTGCCTATTCTATTCTTGCCAGAGAGTGCTTAGCTCAGCCATGTCGCTGCCACCGCTTGATAAGTGTGGGGGCGTTTGAGGAGAGTCGCGATGTATGATGCCCCGATGCCTGCACTGTTTCTGGGACACGGTAGCCCGATGAATGCCTTAGAGGAGACCCCCTTTAGCGCACAATGGCGACGTCTTGGTATTGCGTTGCCTCGTCCGCGTGCCATCGTGGTGATCTCCGCCCATTGGTGTACGCGTGGGCTATGGGTTACGGCCATGGCGCACCCCCGTACCCTGCATGACTTTACCGGCTTCCCGCCGGCGCTGGCGGCGTTGAGCTATCCGGCGCCGGGGAGCCCCGCATTGGCGATGGAGCTACAGACGTTGCTGGCGGCGGATTTCCCGCTGGCGTTAGATCGACAAGCATGGGGATTTGACCATGGCGCCTGGAGTCTGTTGTTGCATCTCTATCCTCAGGCCGATATTCCGCTGGTGCAGCTTAGCCTGGATCTGACACAACCCCCCGCATACCACTATCGCTTAGGGCAAGCGCTGGCGGTATTACGGCGCCGCGGTATCCTGTTGTTGGGAAGCGGTAACGTGGTACATAACCTACGCACTCTGCGTTGGCAGGCGTTCGCGCCTCCCTATCCTTGGGCGTTACGTTTTGAGCGTTTCGTACGGGATAACCTGTCGCAGCAAGGCTGTGAGTCACCCCTCGTGCAGTTTGCGCGTCATCCCGATGCCGCGCTGGCTAACCCGACCCCCGAGCATTTCTTGCCGCTATTAACCGTGTTGGGCTGTTGGGACGGGAGAGAGCGGCAGCAGGTGTTCGATCTGGGGATCGTGATGGGATCGTTGAGTATGTTGTCATTGCAGATCGGTTGAGGGGCCTGAACGAGGGGGAACGTACTTGAGACGGCGAAAAACGAAAATAACTGACCAGAAAGCTGCAGTAGAGAGTTCAAATAAACGTGTAAAGATAATTGAGGGATTACGAGAGCATATCGGGAGAGAACAACCAAGAAGTGGTGCGAAGAGAGGGACTTGAACCCTCACGTCCGTTAGGACACTAACACCTGAAGCTAGCGCGTCTACCAATTCCGCCACCTTCGCACACGGGTGTATCGATTGTCGCTCGTCGGCTTTGGTGCGAAGAGAGGGACTTGAACCCTCACGTCCGTTAGGACACTAACACCTGAAGCTAGCGCGTCTACCAATTCCGCCACCTTCGCAAGGTGCCGTCAAAGCGCAATCAATCGTGGTTATGTGGTGCGAAGAGAGGGACTTGAACCCTCACGTCCGTTAAGACACTAACACCTGAAGCTAGCGCGTCTACCAATTCCGCCACCTTCGCATACCGTTGCGTTACTACGGGAGTAACGTAACCACGGAGGCGAATTCTAGAGATTTTCGTCGCGGCGTCAACAGTTATTTGCCGAATCTTCCGCGTTCGATGTAAATTTGGCCGTCTTCGCCATCTTTTCGCCGTTCAACTGCGAAAAAAAGGCCGGCAGTGCCGGCCCAGGGGCTTAGCGGCGGCGACTATGTTCTAGCGCCGGGCGGTCGAGGATGGCGGAGTAGACCTTGAATTTCCCGGTCTGGGCAACCACTTCATGGCGACCAAAGATGGCGTCGAGTACCTGCGGATACGGCAGAAAGGCATTGGCGACGATGCGTAACTCGCCACCTAATTGTAGATGGCTGATCGCTCCCCGGATCAGGGTCTGTGCGGCCAATAGGCTGGTCTGTACCCCATCGTGGAAGGGCGGGTTGGAGATGATCAGATCGAAGCGACCGTCGATGTCGGAGAAGACATTACTGGCGATCACCTCGCCCGGGATGTCATTCTGCGCCAGGGTTTGGCGGCTGGCGGCCAGCGCGGCGGCGTTGACATCACACAGAGTAAGGGTGGTCTCTGGTGACATGCGAGCGATGGCGGCGGAGAGAACCCCGGCACCGCAGCCGACGTCCAGCACGCGTCCTTTGAGGCCGTGGGGCAGCGAGGAGAGCAGCAGATGGCTACCGATATCCAGGCCATCGCGGCTGAAGACGCCCGGTAGCGTGGCGATGTGTAACGAACCGGTGTGGTAGCTCATCCACCAGTCAGCCAGATCGAAGGTGACCGGCTGAGTGAGTTGGCCATGGTACAGGCCGCAGCGACGCGCGCTGTCGATTTTGCTCAGCGTCACCATCTCGGCGCATAGTTCTTCAGCGCTGCGTACCCCGGCGCGGTTTTCCCCGACGATGAACACCTCGCACTCCTGCGGTAGCACCGATAGCAGCTGGGTGAGTTGGAATAGGGCTTCGGGTTTGCTCTTCGGCCAATAGTACAGCAGGGTATCGATACCGGCGACGAACGCCTGCGGCGCTTCCAAGGCGAATAGACAGCGCTCGCCCATGGTGGATTGTAGCGCCTGCCAGTGGTGATACTGGCTCGTGTGGGCGCGTACCTCGAGGGCATCAAACTGCGCAGGCAGCGTATCCTGTAGATCGCCGGCGAACAGGACGCGGCGTGAAGCCAATTCTTCGCTATGGCGCAGTATGACTTCGCTGGCCGGGGTAAAAGCGGACATGACACAAAACTCCTCTATGGGCTGACCGGCGATTATAAAGCTTTCAACGGGGTTCTGAAACTCGGCATCGTCTGTCATGGATGGTAGCGGGGCCGGGGGTTTGTTAGCATAGTAGCCAGACAGGCATCAACGAGTTCCCCGGCGCCGTACGGCGCAGATGAGGTAGGAGTAGTATGGTTTCGCGACGCGATCGACTTTTACAGCAGCTTGGCGTGACGCAGTGGGTGTTACGCCGTCCGTCGCTATTGCGTGGCGAGGTCGCCATTACGCCATCGCCCCAGACACGGCTATTGATCGTGTCACAGGCCCCCTTGTCGCCGGATGATCTGTTGTTGTGCGATATTCTGCGTGCGCTGTCGCTGACGGCGGAGCAGGCGGTGATCCTGACCCCGGAGCAGTATGAGACGCTGGACCAGCGCCAGCATTACCTCTGCTGGTGGTTGGGCGATGCCGCTCCGGCAGAAGCGCAACTGCACACCTCGGCGCTCAGTGCGCTTTATCATAACCCCGGCGCCAAGCGCGCCCTATGGCAGCAAATTTGTCATGAGCAACACCATTTCTTCCCTGACCTCGGCGGACATTGACGCCGCCTACGGCGTGGAGTGCGCCAGCCACGCCTTTCCCTGGACGCGTAATACTTTTGTCGGTAACCAGGGTGAGCGTTACTACAATCTGAAGCTGGAGTCCCAGGGACAGTTGGCGGCTTTCGCCATCACCCAGGTGGTATTGGATGAGGCGACGCTGTTTAATATCGCGGTCGCCCCCGCCTTTCAACGTCAAGGGCTGGGGCGCCAGTTATTGCTGCGCCTGATCGATGATCTGACGGATCGGGGTGTGGTGACCCTCTGGCTGGAAGTCCGCGACTCCAACCAGCCCGCGATCGCCTTGTATCAGGATCTGGGCTTTAACGAGGTGTCGCTGCGGCGTAACTATTATCCGACCGCCGATGGGCGCGAGGATGCGCGTATCATGGCGTTACCGCTCGGTTAGCGAGGGCTCTGACGGCTCGCTCCGGCTGTTTCTCGCCTCTCCTGTGCGATTGGCCTACGAAAATTGCGCGTTGTCTAACCTGGATAAATCAGGGAAAATGGCGCGCTTATGACCCATTTACTCCTGTGTTGCCCACCGATAGACGCCGTTAGCTCGTGTCGGCGGGCAGGGCAGCTCAAATACAGAACAGAAAATCATGTCGCCAAGTGAATACGCTCGCGAGGTCGCTAAACGGCGCACCTTCGCTATCATCTCGCACCCCGATGCCGGTAAAACGACCATCACCGAAAAAGTGTTGCTGTTCGGACAGGCGATTCAGGTCGCCGGGACCGTCAAGGGCCGAGGATCGAGCCAGCATGCCAAGTCTGACTGGATGGAGATGGAGAAGCAGCGCGGGATCTCGATTACCACCTCCGTGATGCAGTTTCCGTATCACAACTGCCTGGTGAATCTGTTGGACACCCCGGGGCACGAAGACTTCTCCGAAGATACCTACCGTACCCTGACGGCGGTGGACTGTTGCCTGATGGTGATCGATGCCGCCAAGGGCGTCGAGGATCGTACGCGTAAGCTGATGGAGGTCACGCGTCTGCGTGATACGCCGATCCTGACGTTTATGAACAAACTCGACCGCGACATCCGCGATCCGATGGAGTTGCTGGATGAGGTGGAGAACGAGCTGAAGATCGCCTGTGCGCCGATCACTTGGCCAATCGGCTGCGGTAAGCTGTTTAAGGGGGTCTACCATCTGTATAAGAATGAGACCTACCTGTATCAGAGCGGTAAGGGACATACCATCCAAGAAGTCCGGGTAATTAAGGGATTGGATAACCCGCAGTTGGACGAGGCGGTGGGCGACGATCTGGCGGCGCAGTTGCGCGAAGAGCTGGAGTTGGTGCAGGGCGCCTCGACCGAGTTCGAACAGGAGGCCTTCCTCAACGGTCAACTGACCCCGGTCTTCTTCGGGACCGCGCTGGGTAACTTCGGTGTGGATCATATGTTGGATGGCCTGGTTGCCTGGGCCCCCGCTCCGATGCCGCGGATGACCGATGTGCGCGAAGTCAGCGCCGACGAAGAGAAGTTCAGCGGCTTCGTATTTAAGATCCAGGCCAACATGGATCCTAAGCATCGCGACCGTGTGGCCTTTATGCGCGTGGTCTCCGGGCGTTACGACAAGGGGATGAAGCTGCGCCAGGTGCGTACCGGTAAGGATGTGGTGATCTCTGATGCGTTGACCTTTATGGCCGGCGACCGTGCCCATGTGGAAGAGGCCTACCCGGGCGATATCATTGGCCTGCATAACCATGGCACCATTCAGATCGGCGACACCTTCACCCAGGGTGAAGAGATGAAGTTCACCGGTATTCCTAACTTTGCGCCGGAGCTGTTCCGCCGTATTCGCTTGCGCGATCCGCTTAAGCAGAAGCAGTTGCTGAAGGGGCTGGTGCAGCTCTCCGAAGAGGGGGCAGTACAGGTCTTCCGTCCGCTCACCAATAACGATCTGATCGTCGGCGCGGTCGGTGTGCTGCAGTTCGATGTGGTGGTGGCACGCCTGAAGAGCGAGTACAACGTCGAGGCGATCTATGAGTCGGTCAACGTGTCTACCGCCCGCTGGGTCGAGTGCGACGACGCCAAGAAATTCGATGACTTCCAGCGTAAGAACGAGCAAAACCTGGCACTGGATGGCGGCGATAACCTGGCCTACATTGCGCCGACCATGGTCAACCTCAACCTGACACGGGAGCGCTACCCCGAGGTGCGTTTCCGCCAGACGCGCGAACATTGATCGTTTCGCCGCTAGGCGAACGCTTAATGCATACAACGGGCCGTCAGGCCCGTTGTGCTATGCGCGATGACACGGTGTTAGCCAAAGCGGACAGAATATGAATATTTCCTCGCCTGGCTGGACTTATTCCGTCTCCTTATCCAAGGTATGCTTAACGGATGGACGTAGTGTGTGCCTACGTGGGTACATGCGTTCCGTTCGATCGTGTCGTGATGAGGTGCAACGTGGGATACCGAATACCTATTACCCTGGGAAATATTGAACCCTTAGCTTATAAGCCTTATCGCCCGGGGAAGATCGCCCTCGTCTGCGAGGGGGGCGGTCAACGGGGCATTTTCACCGCGGGTGTCTTGGATGAGTTTCTGCGTGCGCGTTTCAACCCCTTCGATCTCTATCTGGGGACCTCCGCCGGCGCACAGAACCTGTCCGCCTTTGTCTGCGGTCAGCCCGGTTATGCCCGGCGAGTGATCACCCGCTATACCACCCGCATCGATTTCTTCAACCCATTGCGTTTTGTACGCGGTGGGCATCTGATCGATCTCGATTGGCTGGTGGATCGAACCCATCACGACATGCCATTGGCCTTTGAGCGGGCCGAACGCATGCTGGGCCAGCAGCGCCAGTTTTACATGGTCGCCAGTCGCAGCGACGACTTTCGCGCGACCTACTTTCCAGCGCGGCGTGACGATTGGTTGCAGGTGATCAAAGCCAGTAGCGCCATTCCCGGTTTCTATCGCAGTGGCGTGGAGTTGGACGGCGAGACTTACCAGGATGGCGGCATCAGCGATGCCATTCCGGTACGTGAAGCTTACCGTCTGGGGGCGGATACCATTGTGGTGGTGCGTACCGTGCCGTCGCAGATGTTCTATACCCCCCGCTGGGTCAAGCGGATGGAATCGCTGCTTAGCGAGAGCAGCCTACAGCAGATGGTGCGTATGATGCAGTACCACGAGAAGAGCTACCGTCGTACACAGCGCTTTATCGAACAGCCACCGGGTCACTTGCGTATCTTTGAGATCTATCCGCCCAAGCCCTTGGCGAGCCATGCGCTGGGTAGTACGGTGGCGGCGTTGAATACCGACTACCATTTGGGGCGGCGCTGTGCCCGTTATTTTCTGGCGGCGGTCGGCCATTGGTTGCTGCCGCGTGAGTTGCCGGCCCATGCCCATGGCCCGGTGCGACAGACGCCGGCTGCGGTTCCGTCTGCGGTGTATGCGCCGCGAGTGGAAGTATCGGCATGACGTTGCCCTGCCTGATCGATACGCACTGTCACTTCGACTTCGCCCCCTTCTGCGGTGATGTGTCGGCGAGTCTGCAACGAGCCCGTGCGGCGGGTGTGCAGGCGATCATCGTGCCCAGCGTCGCCGCCGATCGTTTCGCTCAGGTGCTGGCGCTGGCCCATGCTCACCCGATGCTGTATGCCGCCTTGGGACTTCATCCCTTATATGTCGAGCAGCACTGCGATGAGGATGTGGCGCGCTTGGAGCTGGCGTTGGCGCAGCGCGATCCGGCGATCGTCGCCGTGGGCGAGATCGGGTTAGATCATTATGATCCGGTGCAGCAACCGGCACGCCAGTTAGCGCTGCTGCAGGAGCAGCTCAGCTTAGCCCAACGCTATGAACTACCGGTGATCCTACACTCGCGTCGTAGCCACGACCTGTTGGCGCAGACACTGCGCCGTCGCCCATTGGCGCGAACTGGTGTAGTGCATGGCTTTTCCGGTAGCCTCTCCCAGGCCGAGGCCTTCGTCCGGCTTGGTTATGCCATCGGGGTCGGCGGCACCATCAGCTATGAGCGGGCGAAGAAGACGCGTGCCGTGATGGCGACCTTGCCGTTGCATGCCTTGGTATTGGAGACCGATGCCCCGGACATGCCGTTGGCGGGTTTCCAGGGCCAAGCCAACCGTCCTGAACAACTGGCGCGTGTCTTTGCAGCCCTCTGCCAGTTGCGCCCAGAGTCTCCCGAGGCGATCGCCGAGGCGTTGTATCGTAATACGCAACGGTTATTCAGCTTGCCGTCACGCGCCTGACCGGTTCTCATTCATCAGCGGATAGCCGCTGAGGTCATCTCCCTCCTTAATTTTGCAGATTTTTTGCACACGCAAACGAGTAAATGATGTGATACGCATCACCTTTTAACAATTTAACTTGCTTCAAGTTGTATAAATTTGTGAGCAATGCGCGCAAATAACCGCATAGCCCCGCTATAATCCGCCCGCCGGCGATGGGCCCCCTCCTGTTTTTTGCCTGGCACCAGGAGACGGCTTGCGCCATTGGGCGTGTAAGCCTTTTATCAAAGACTCACACAACAGGGATAATAACCATGCAACTTTTAATGGGTGTGGTGGGAATGGTCTCGCTGATCTTACTCGGCGTGCTGCTTTCCAATAACCGCCGCGCTATTCGAGTGCGCACCGTGGCGGGTGCCTTTGCGGTTCAGGTGTGCCTCGGCGCCTTCGTGTTGTACGTGCCGGCAGGGCGCGACATGTTGGGGGCGATGTCTAGCGGCGTAGCAAACGTTATCGCCTATGGCAATCAAGGTATTTCCTTCATGTTCGGCGGGTTAGTGTCCGACAAGATGTTCGAAATGTTCGGTGGCGGTGGCTTCGTCTTTGCCCTGCGCGTCTTGCCCGTTATCGTCTTCTTCTCCTCGCTGATCGCGGTGTTGTACTACCTGGGCATCATGCAGTTGGTGATCCGTATCCTGGGCGGTGCGTTGCACAAGTTGCTGGGGACTTCTCGTACCGAGTCACTGTCGGCGACGGCCAACATCTTCGTCGGCCAGACCGAGGCACCGTTGGTGGTGCGTCCCTATGTCGCGACCATGACGCAATCCGAATTGTTCGCGGTGATGTGTGGGGGGTTAGCCTCCGTCGCCGGTTCGGTACTCGCCGGTTATGCGCAGATGGGGGTACCGCTGGAGTACCTGATCGCGGCCTCCTTCATGGCGGCGCCGGGTGGCCTGTTGTTCGCTAAGCTGATCGTGCCGGAAACCGAGCAGACCCATGACCGTGAGGATGCCAGTGCGCTGGTGGCTGCCGAAGATCGTCCGGCTAACGTGATCGATGCTGCGGCCTCGGGTGCGGCGTCCGGTTTGCAGTTGGCGTTGAACGTCGGCGCAATGTTGTTGGCCTTTATCGCCTTGATCGCCTTGCTGAATGGCATGTTAGGGGGGATCGGTGCATGGTTTAACTACCCGCAGCTCTCTATGGAGCTGATCCTGGGGTGGCTATTCTCCCCGCTCGCCTTCCTGATTGGTGTTCCGTGGAGCGAGGCACAGGTTGCCGGCTCTTTCATCGGCCAGAAGCTGATCGTTAATGAGTTTGTGGCCTATATGAATTTCGGCGAATACTTAAAGCCGGATGCGGATGTCGCGGCGGCAGGCCTGCAGGTACTGTCGACGCATACCAAGGCGATCATCTCTTTTGCCCTGTGTGGCTTCGCTAACCTCTCCTCGGTCGCGATCCTGTTGGGTGGGCTAGGTAGCATGGCACCGAAGCGTCGCCATGACATCGCGCGTTTCGGCCTGCGCGCCGTGGCGGCCGGTACCCTCTCTAACCTGATGAGCGCGACCATCGCCGGTTTCTTCCTGGCGTTGTAAGTCGCGTCTTGACGGACAAAACCACCCCGGCCCACGGTCGGGGTGGTTTTTTTATTGTCAGCTTTAAACCACCTCCTCGGGAGGTGGTGATTGTCCCTGTGAGGCTATAGCCTGAAGGAAGCCCATGCCAGAAAATTCCAGCTTACTCACCACAAGTAAGAAGGAAATCACTGACATGAGCAGTTATAGAAGTTCAGCACATGTATTCTGGCGTTGCAAATATCACTTGGTGTGGACGCCAAAGTATCGCTACAAGGTTTTAACAGGGGCGGTAGGTAAAGAGCTTTATCGCTCAGTTTATATACTTTGCAATATGAAAGATTGTGAGGTACTTGAATTGAATGTTCAGACAGACCATGTTCATCTTGTCGTGATGATCCCACCGAAACTCTCGATCTCAACGCTGATGGGCGCCCTGAAAGGGCGCACAGCTATTCGTCTCTACAACAAGTTTCCGCATATACGAAAGAAGCTGTGGGGTAATCATTTTTGGGCGAGGGGATACTTTGCAGACACAGTTGGAGTGAACGAAGAAATTATCAGACGCTACGTGAGGCATCAGGATAAGAAAGATCAAGAATACGAGCAGCAAATGGCGTTATTACAGGATTAAAACGAACAAGGCCCCCTTTTAGGGGGCCCCATTTAAAGCCACCTCTTCAAGAGGTGGATTTTTACAGATACAGCGCCGGGCGGATCACGCGTGTCACACCACGAACGGCTAACGCCTCGGCTAGCCGCTCAATCGCTTCCCGATCGGCTCGGCGCCACGCCGCCGCCGGGCCATAGACGCCGTGGGGGTGAAAGGCATTCAGGCGTACGGGGACTTCACCGAGCGTCAGGATGAACTCGGCTAGCGCGTCACAGTGGTCGAGGTAGTCGCTGTACTGTGGGATAACCAATAGACGTAATTCCGCTAGGCGATGTTGCTGGGCTAGCCAGCGGATGCTCTGCAGGATGCGCCGATTGCCGCGCCCGGTCAGCCAACGATGTCGCTCGTCTCTCCACGCTTTCAGATCGACCATGACGCCATCACACCAAGGGAGTAGTCGCGCCCAACCACTCTCTGCCAATTCACCATTGCTGTCGACCAGGCAATTGAGCCTTTGCAGCAGTGGATCTTGCCGAATCGCCTGGAATAACGCCTGCAGAAAGGGTAACTGCAGCGTCGCCTCACCGCCACTCACGGTGAGACCATTGATGAATGGCGCTTGGCGGCGTAACTGTAGCAAGACCTCCTCGACACTCAGGGAGAAAGCCATCGGACTGGCTTGGTGCGGGCAACGTTGCAGGCAGGTGTCGCACTGCTGGCAGCGAGACGCATCCCAGACCACCCGCCCGTCACACAGACTGAGGGCCTGGTGTGGACACGTCGCGATGCAGAGGCCGCAGTGATTACAATGGCCGATGGTGTAAGGATTGTGGCAGCTGCGACAACGCAGGTTACAGCCCTGTAGAAACAGCACCAAACGACTACCCGGCCCATCGACGCAGGAGAAGGGCAGGAGCTTATTGACTAAAGCGCATCTGCTGCTCATGGCTGATCACCCGTGCGCGTCGTTCCAACATGCCGCTATTACGAGCAGCCTCCTCAGCCAGCCAAGTGGTATTCAGGCGTGACCCCTCGCGCTGAAAACGCTCCAGGTCGGATTTTCGCACCATATAGCCCGTGACGCGTACCAATTCGCTACCCGCAACGTTGGCGGTGAACTCACGCATCCCGACGGAAAAGGCGCCCAGGCAGAGTTGCATCAGTGCCTGGGGATTACTTTGCACGGTGGGATCCAGCGTCAGGATATCGCTGATGCCGGCGGGGTAATAGGCATGATGCGGGGCGACAGTCAGCAGGTGGCTGACGGGATCCGGTTCTTGACCGTAGGGCAGGCGAGCTCCGGGGGTAGTACCGCGATCGCTGCTGATGCCCGATTGAGCATGCAGTAGGGCATGCTGCCGCCAGGCGTGGCGCAGGGGTGTCGTCTCGACAAAATCCGCGAGCCAGGCGCTGATGCGGTAAGCCAAGGCATTGGCCTGTGCATCTTGGCCATAGTGCAGCGCCGTTCCCGCCTGCTGAGTAAGGATCTCGACCGCCTCGGCGAGGGCGAAGATACCGAACATTGGCACGAAACGTGCCGGATCGATCAGCCCCTCTCGTACCAGGAAACTCTGGCTAAAGAAGTGAGAGCATTCGAACAGGAAGTCGGCGCGGGCGTTGAGGATGGCGATTTGCCGTTGGCAGTAATCGGGCAGGGTACGTTGAAAGAAGTCCTCTTCCCCTTGGCTACGTAGCGCGACCTCTTTTAGGTTCAGGCGCACCAGCGTACTGCCGCCCCCAGCCAGTGGCAGTGAATTATAACAACTGACGATGCCATAGCCGCCCGCTGTGAAGATCTTATCATGTAGCGCGGCATTGGCGATATGTGGCTTGGCGCAGTGACAGATGTTCTCGATGGCGTGTTGTAGACAGGCGTTGGAGGTGAGGTCGGGATGGTAGAGGAGCGTTAGATTGGGCGTGACCTGCGCGAGCTCGGCGTCGACGCGTAAGAAGAGGCGTGTTAACAGGTTATCCGACGGCCCCAGGTTGGCATGCATAAAGGCATCGGGAAAAGTGCGATCCAGATAACGCCAAAATCGTTTTATACGGATATATAATTCGTTTTCTGTTAAAATTCCAACATACGGTAGTAATAGTTGATCTAAATGCCCCAAAAATACCGGCATGGATGTGACGGATGGGACATGGTGATACAGAATAACCAGCATGGCGAGGGCGTCATCGAAGTCTTGCGCCGGTTCGAGCTCCAGCCAAGTCGAGCCTTGAGCGAGGAAACGGGCGTAGTCCGGCAACACGTAACGTGGCTTGTAGGGGGCATGGCCTTCAAACATGTCACAGATGACGCCTTCCTCCAACGCCTGCCGAGCATCGTCGGGCAGGGGTGGATAGGGCAGGTGATTTTCCGCCTCCAGCGCTAAGAAGTGGCGCTTCTGTTCGGGAGAGAGGTGGGGATCGCAGGCGATGGCCATGCCGCGTTGGCGTAGTGTGCTATCGATGATCTCAGACATAGTTGCAACCGTTAATGATGGTGATGGCAACCAGATTACGAATAAGTGGGCAGGAGAGGATTGATCCGCCTCGCAGCTGACTGAGTTTATGGATCACCAGGATAATAATTGCGAGCTATTTGTGATCGCCATCGCATATGTATCGATAATGTTGCATTTGGATTTTCATCTAATGTGACATTGAACACAAATATGACGGAGGTTTTGTGTTCAAATCATCACACCAGAAGGGCTTTGTGCGGTGAGAAGGATCTCAGTGTCATCCGGCGCATCCGGGTGTCTCTTCAGGGAACCAAGTCCGCTCGCCAACGTGTGGGATAACTTGACGGTGTAGACCGTTAGCACCTCCGTCCCCGTTTTTTTTGATTGAACCGGCATGGGCCGCGTTCAGCCAGTTGGAGAGTATTATGACCGAGTTACAAACTGCCGCTCAGCGCGCACTGCGCCTGATGGATCTCACTACCCTGAATGACAACGATACCGATGAGAAGGTGATCGCGCTGTGTCATCAGGCTAAAAGCCCGGCGGGCACCACTGCCGCGGTATGTATTTACCCTCGCTTCATTCCGATCGCGCGTAAGACCCTGCGTGAACAAGGAACGCCTGAAGTCCGCATCGCGACGGTGACCAACTTCCCACACGGCAATGATGATATCGAAATCGCGCTGGCGGAAACCCGTGCGGCGATCGCCTATGGCGCCGACGAAGTGGATGTGGTCTTCCCGTATCGTGCATTCATGGCGGGGAATGAGCAGGTGGGCTTCGATCTGGTGAAAGCCTGTAAAGAGGCCTGTGCCGCGGCTAACGTACTGCTGAAAGTGATCATCGAAACCGGTGAGCTGAAAGAAGAAGCCCTGATCCGCAAGGCCTCAGAAATCTCTATCAAGGCCGGCGCCGACTTTATCAAGACCTCGACGGGTAAGGTACCGGTCAATGCGACCCTGGAGAGCGCGGAGATCATGATGAGCGTGATCCGTGACATGGGTGTGGCACAGAGCGTCGGCTTCAAGCCTGCCGGTGGCGTGCGTACGGCGGAAGATGCCGCACAATACCTGGCACTCGCCGATCGTCTGTTGGGTGAGGGCTGGGCCGATAGCCGCCATTTCCGCTTCGGTGCCTCTAGCCTGCTGGCCAGCTTGCTACAGACCTTGGGTTATGACGCCAAGGGTACCGGTAGCAGCTACTGATGCCCATTCAGGTCGCTGCGGCGGCCTGATCACGATGAACAGCTTTTACCTCTGAGGGATCGCGTAGACGATCCCACTCTAACAATCGGCTTAACAGGGGGTTACCTTGTTTCTAGCACAAGAAATTATTCGTAAAAAGCGCGACGGCCACGCATTGAGCGAGGAGGAGATCCGCTTCTTCGTCAATGGTATCCGGGATAACACCGTTTCGGAAGGGCAGATCGCCGCGCTGGCGATGACCATCTTTTTTCATGATATGACGATGGCAGAGCGTGTCGCCTTGACCATGGCGATGCGTGACTCAGGGAGCGTGTTGGATTGGCGCGCACTGCATCTGAATGGCCCGATCGTCGATAAGCATTCGACGGGGGGCGTGGGTGACGTTACCTCATTGATGCTGGGGCCGATGGTCGCGGCCTGCGGCGGTTATGTGCCGATGATCTCCGGGCGTGGCTTGGGACATACTGGCGGTACGCTGGATAAGCTAGAATCTATACCAGGCTTCGATATCTTCCCGGACGATAGTCGTTTCCGTAGCATTATTGCTGATGTCGGCGTCGCGATTATCGGGCAGACTACCTCACTGGCACCGGCAGATAAGCGTTTCTATGCGACACGCGATATCACGGCCACCGTGGACTCCATTCCGCTGATCACCGCCTCGATTTTGGCGAAGAAACTGGCGGAGGGGTTGGATGCCTTGGTGATGGACGTGAAGGTCGGCTCTGGCGCCTTCATGCCGACTTTCGAGCTATCTGCCGCGTTGGCCGAGGCTATCGTTGGGGTGGCTAATGGGGCTGGCTGCCGTACGACGGCGTTGCTGACCGACATGAACCAGGTGCTGGCTTCCAGCGCAGGTAATGCGTTGGAGGTGCGTGAAGCGGTACAGTTCCTGACGGGCGAAGCCCGTAACCCGCGCCTGTTCGAGGTGACCATGGCGCTGTGTGTCGAGATGTTGATCTCCGGTAAGTTAGCCGCCGATCAGGATGAGGCTCGCAGTAAGCTGCAGGCAGTCCTGGATAATGGCAAGGCGGCCGAGGTCTTCGGGCGCATGGTAGCCGCACAGGGGGGGCCGCTTGACTTCATTGAGCATTATGACCGCTATCTGCCGCAGGCCGTGTTGAGTAAGCCGGTATTTGCGGAACAAACTGGTATTATCACGGCGATGGATACTCGGGCGCTGGGAATGTCCGTCGTCGGTCTGGGTGGCGGTCGTCGCCAGGCCAGCGATAGCATTGATTACAGCGTGGGGCTGACTGAGATGGTTCGCCTGGGCGATAAGGTAGACGCGCAGCGTCCGTTGGCCGTGGTGCATGCTCGCGATGAGACGAGCTGGCAACAGGCCGCCGAGGCGGTGCGGGCGGCGGTGACGCTGGGCGAACATGCGCCTGAAGCGACGCCGGTGGTGTATCGCCGTATCACCCAGTAGAGGTTAAGCCAATAGCAAACCGAGTCTGATGATTTTGGCCCGTTCGTGCGTCTCGAGACGCCGGGCGGGCGCTTGGCGCGTAAGCGCGGGAGAGTAAGATGAAACGTGCATTTATCATGGTTCTGGATTCCTTTGGCATTGGTGCGGCCAAGGATGCGCAACGCTTTGGTGACGAAGGGGCCGATACCCTGGGACACATCGCCAGTGCGTGCGCTCGCGGTGAGGCTGACATCGGGCGTAAAGGACCGCTGCATCTGCCCAACCTGTGCCGTCTGGGGCTGGGCAAAGCTGCCCAAGAGTCCACCGGACGCTTCCCTGAGGGGTTAGACGAAAACGCGGAGATCATCGGCGCTTATGGTTATGCCAACGAGCTCTCCTCCGGTAAAGATACGCCGTCAGGCCATTGGGAAATCGCGGGCGTGCCGGTGCTGTTCGATTGGGGTTACTTCCACGAGCATCAGAACAGCTTCCCGCAGGCACTGCTGGATACCCTGGTTGAGCGCGCTAACCTGCCGGGCTACCTGGGTAACTGCCACGCCTCTGGCACCGTGATCCTCGATGAGCTGGGCGAGGAGCACATGCGTAGCGGCAAGCCGATTTTCTATACTTCTGCCGACTCGGTATTCCAGATTGCCTGCCATGAAGAGACATTCGGGCTGGAAAGACTGTATGAATTGTGCGAGATTGCGCGCGATGAGCTGACCAAAGGTGGCTATAACATCGGGCGCGTCATCGCGCGGCCGTTTATCGGTGATAAACCTGGTCAGTTCCAGCGTACCGGTAACCGTCACGATTTGGCGGTAGAGCCGCCGGCACCGACCATGCTGAAGAAGCTGGTGGATGAGAAGCAGGGCGAGGTGGTC
Source organism: Edwardsiella tarda ATCC 15947 = NBRC 105688 (assembly GCF_003113495.2). Taxonomy (NCBI): domain Bacteria; kingdom Pseudomonadati; phylum Pseudomonadota; class Gammaproteobacteria; order Enterobacterales; family Hafniaceae; genus Edwardsiella; species Edwardsiella tarda. Next base: position 3,054,754 of record NZ_CP084506.1, on the reverse strand, counting down.
TCCATCGGTAAGATCGCCGACATCTATGCCAATGTGGGTATCACCAAGAAGGTGAAGGCGACCGGCATCGATGCGCTGTTCGACGCGACCTTACAGGAGATGCGTCAGGCGGGGGACGATACTATCGTCTTCACCAACTTCGTCGACTTTGACTCCTCCTACGGCCACCGTCGCGATGTCGCCGGTTATGCCGCGGCGCTGGAGCTATTCGACCGTCGCCTGCCGGAGATGTTGGCGCTGGTGCAGCCGGATGACATTCTGATCCTGACCGCCGACCACGGTTGCGATCCGACCTGGCACGGCAGCGATCATACACGTGAGCATATTCCGGTACTGGTTTACGGCCCGAAGGTCAAACCGGGCTCCCTCGGTGAGCGTGATACGTTTGCCGATATTGGCCAGACGGTGGCTCAGTATTTCGGTCTGTCGCCGATGGCTTACGGTAAACCGATGTTTTAATTATTAACGCCACCCCCTGTTGGGTGGCGTTTTCCCGTCTATTGCGTTAAAGAGAAGGATTAAACTTATGGCTACGCCGCACATTAATGCTGAAATGGGTGATTTCGCCGACGTCGTTTTGATGCCGGGCGATCCGCTGCGGGCGAAACATATCGCAGAAACCTTTTTGCAGGATGTTCGCCAGGTAAACAACGTCCGCGGTATGCTGGGCTTTACCGGGACCTATAAGGGGCGCAAGATCTCTGTGATGGGCCACGGCATGGGGATCCCCTCCTGTTCCATCTATGCCAAAGAGCTGATCACCGACTTCGGTGTGAAGAAAATCATCCGTGTGGGCTCCTGTGGCGCGGTACGCATGGACGTTAAGCTGCGCGACGTCGTGATCGGTATGGGCGCCTGCACCGACTCTAAGGTGAACCGCCTGCGCTTTAAAGACCAGGACTTTGCCGCCATCGCTGACTTTGACATGGTGCGTAATGCCGCTGATGCCGCCAAGGCGAAGGGCATCGATGTGCGCGTCGGTAACCTGTTCTCCGCCGATCTGTTCTACTCCCCGGATCCGACGATGTTCGACGTGATGGAGAAGTACGGCATCCTGGGTGTCGAGATGGAAGCGGCGGGGATTTACGGCGTGGCCGCCGAGTTTGGTGCTAAGGCGCTGACTATCTGTACCGTATCCGACCATATCCGTACCCACGAGCAGACCAGTTCTGCCGAGCGTCAGACGACCTTCAACGACATGATCGAGATCGCGTTGGAATCCGTTCTGCTGGGCGATAAAGAACAAGCATAAGACGCTTGTCGGTGATAAATCCTGTATTAAGGGGCCGTATGGCCCCTTTTTTATTGACCGTTTTAAACGGCTAGCGTGAGCGCTAGTTTTTTATATCTTTCGCAATGATAGGTCATACCGCATAGATTGTGTCGTGTCGGCGCTTGCCTCTTTTCCCTATCCTTATTATGTTTAATAGCGTGACTAAATGTTAATAAAACGTGGGGAAGAGAGATGCGGAAGACAGTATTGGCCTTGGCGGGCTTGGCGATGATGGCGAGCAGCGCATGGGTTCAGGCGGCGAGCTTGAGCGAAGACATGGACAGCATTAACCTGAATTACCGTCAGGCGCAGCAAGCCACGACGGCGCAGGATTTTAAACAGGCGTTGACGGCGATGCGTAGCGCCGCCGAGGCCGCTAAGAGCGAGACACCGCCTAAGTTGCAGGGGCAGGCGGCCGATAGCGCAGAGATGAAAGATTATCGCCATGGCTTGGATATCTTGATCGGTCAGATCGATAAGGCCGAGAAACTGGCGGATGCCGGCCAGTTGGATCAAGCCAAGAGCGAGGCGCAACAGATGTTGCAAACTCGCAATACCTACCATAGAAAGTATCGTTAAGCCTGATGCGTTGGGATGCGGTCGTCCGCCTGAGGCACTGGAGCGTGGCTCTGGGCTTCCTGCTTAATCGTCTGTATCTGACGGTCCCTGGTAGCCTTTGGCATCGGGGTATCGGGTTGACGGTGGCAGGGCTGGTGCTGTTACGCTTGCTGTGGGGCGTGACATTCGCACGCGGCCCCGCGCGCCTATCGGCCTTCATCCCAACGCCGCACAGCCTGATACAGCATTTACGCGAGCTGCGTAGTCGAACGGTGCCGCAGACCCTGCACCATAATCCGTTAGGCGCCATCGGCATCTGGCTAACGTGGTTGCTACTGTTGTCTATCGCCTTGACGGGCTGGGGGCAGGGGAGCGCGTTGGCTTGGCGCTGGCCGCTAGACCTGTGGCATCTCTGGTTAATCGAGGCGTTGACGGCGGTGGTCTGCGTGCATGTCCTGGCGGTGATCGCCATGTCAGTCTGGCTACGTCGTAATCTGATCGCCGCCATGTTGCCGGGGCGTCGGTACGGGCTGGATGAATGAGGTCGGCCAGCCGTTTCCGGCTGGCCGCGCTTATCGGTGTAACTCACCGGCCGCTTCGGGCTGATACAGCAACGCCAAGACTTCGATATGCGTCTGGCTGCCGTTGGGTAAGTGCCAACGGATAGCGTCGCCGACGCGTAGGCCGAGTAGTGCCGCACCGATCGGCGCCATCACCGACAGGCCATCCTCTGCGTCGTTCGGTAGATGGGGATAGATCAGAGTACGAACATGTTCTTCGTTACTGCTTAAATCGCGGAAGCGCACCCGGCTGTTCATGGTGACGACATCGGTCGGCATGGCTTCAGGTGCCAGCAACTGTGCGCGATCAAGCTCTTCATTTAATGCCTGGGCGATGGGTTGGTTAGCGAACTCTGGGCGTTCTAATAGCCTGTCGAGGCGTTCCGCGTCCAATTCATTGATGATAATCGCAGGTCGGGACATGATTCTCTCCATGATGTGACGCAGCGTTGCGTCCTGTCTCGTCACAAAATAAAACCCTCACCGTCCCGGCATGGGCGGTGAGGGTCGCACCTTGACGATCATAGTAAGCTCACTCAGGGTTTTAAAGAGAGCGAGCTCACAAATCGGCGAGTGATCACCTGCCAGACGGCAGAAGATTATTCTTCGTCGAAGCCGGCGTTAAAGAGGGAGACAACCGCCTCCAACGCCTGCTGTTCATCCGCACCCGAGGCTTGGATTTCGATCTGGCCGCCTTGTGCCGAGTCCAGCATCAGTAATGCGATGACGCTGTTGGCCTCGGCCTCGACGCCATTTTCATTACGCAGGGTGACGGTGGCATCGAACTCTTGCACCAGCTCGAATAGTTTCATCGCCGGGCGGGCGTGCATCCCCAGACGGTTCTTTATTTCGACAGTTTGTCTCACGCTCATGGCCGGCCTATTTGCGTTTCTCTAGTGTACGATGGCGTGACTGCACGTTCTTGCCGCGCGAGCGGAAGTAGTCGGCCAGTTGCTCGGCGACATAGACCGAGCGATGCTTGCCGCCGGTACAGCCGATGGCGACGGTTAGGTAGCTACGGTTGTTGTTCTCCAGCGCCGGCAGCCACTGCTCTAAATAGCTGCGGGTCTGATAGATGAAGTTATGCACCTCGGTGTGGCGGTCGAGGAAAGCCGCCACCGGTTTATCCAGGCCGGTCATCGGGCGTAGCTTGGGATCCCAGTGTGGATTCGGCAGGAAACGCACGTCGAAGACATAGTCGGCATCGATGGGAATACCGTGCTTGAAGCCGAAGGATTCAAACACCATCGTCAGCTCACGCTCGCGTTTACCCAGCAGCCGGGCACGTAGCATTTCTGCCAGCTCATGCACCGACATCTCCGAAGTATCGATGATCAGATCGGCGCGTGAGCGCAGGGGCTCCAGCAGCTCGTTCTCCTGATCGATGGCGTACTCCAGTGACAGATTCTTGCTTGATAATGGATGTAGGCGTCGGGTATCGCTGTAACGGCGGATTAATGTGTTGCGATCGGCGTCGAGAAATAGCAACTGGGGAGAGAAGCTCTCAGGCAGATTGTTCATCGCCTTATCCAGCACTTCCGGTGACTCAGGCATGTTACGCACGTCGATACTAACCGCCGCCGAGGTTTCACGGGTAGCCAGCGTACGCGCCAGATCGGGCAGTAGCTCGACCGGTAGATTATCGACGCAGTAAAACCCCATATCCTCCAAGGCACGTAAGGCCACGGATTTCCCTGAGCCGGAACGGCCGCTGACAATCATCAGCACCATATGACTACTCCCCTGTTGTTGTTATTACCTGGCTCGTTATCACCTGCCTGTGATTCATACTATCAAGCTCGGGTGGCCAGAGATAGCATGGCATCCGCCAGGTCGGATCACTCGGTGATGATCTGGTATAGCTCGTCATCGCTTTGTGCCGCGCGTAGGCGACGACACACGCTCTTATCCGCCAGTTTCTGTGCCATCAGAGAGAGTGTCTGCAGATGGGTTTTACACTGATCGGCCGGTACCAGAAGCGCGAATAACAGATCGACGGGTTGATTATCGATGGCGTCGAAGTTGATGGGTTGATCGAGGTGGATAAAGACGGCGATGGCTCGCAGGGTATCCTCCTCAAGCTTGCCATGGGGAATGGCGATCCCATTGCCGATCCCGGTGCTCCCCATGCGTTCTCGTGTCAGAATGGCGTCGAACACCACCTGAGTCGGCAGGTTGAGTTGGGCGGCAGCCAGCTCGCTGATGATCTCCAGCACACGTTTCTTGCTGGCACAGTGGACGGCGTTGCGTGTGCATTCCGGAGTCAGCACGACGCTTAAAGGCATAGTTAAGTCATTACTCATGGTGTTTTTTCAAAAAAAGCTGCTGTGTGCCTCGACCGCTGCCTTAAAGGCTTAAACGGCCTGTCCCGGAGGGCAGGCCGTCGGTCGCTAGGCTGGCATGCCAGCCTGAAGGCAGTGTTAATGTTGTTTTAGTTTATCTTTATGTTTATTCAACTGGCGCGCCAGTTTATCTATCAGCACATCAATGGCGGCATACATGTCTTCCTGCTCGGCGGAGGCGTGCAGCTCGCCACCATTGATAAACACCGTCGCTTCGGCGATGTGATCGACCTTTTCAATACTGAGGGTGACGTTGACCTGATTGATCCGGTCAAAATACTGCTCAAGTTTGGCAAATTTCTCGCTAACAAACTGACGAATAGCGTCAGTAATTTCAAGATGGTGTCCAGTAATATTGAGCTGCATCATGTCTTCCTTCTCGGTTAGTCACACCAGCTGTTTACGCTGATTGGACGGTGGAATGGACAAAGACTCTCGGTATTTTGCGACAGTACGCCGGGCGACCATGATACCCTGATCCGCCAAGAGAGTGGTAAGTTTGCTATCACTCAGCGGCTTCGCCGGATTTTCTGCCGCGATCAGTTTCTTCACCAGCGCTCGGATGGCCGTGGAAGAGGCCTCGCCGCCGTCCTCGGTGCTGACATGGCTGGAGAAGAAATATTTCAGTTCAAAGATTCCGCGCGGGCTGTGCAGAAACTTCTGCGTAGTCACGCGTGAGATCGTCGACTCGTGCATTTCGACCTGTTGAGCGATATCTGCCAGCACCATCGGCTTCATCGCCTCCGGCCCGTGCTCGAAGAACGCTTGCTGCTGCTCCACGATGCAACGCGACACCTTCAGCAGGGTATCGTTACGGCTCTCTAGACTCTTGATCAGCCACTTCGCCTCTTGCAGATTGCTGCGAATGAACTGGCTGTCGCTGTCGTTACGCGCCTGAGTGCCCAGCGCGGCGTAATGTTGGTTGATACGCAGGCGCGGGACGCTGTCCTGATTGAGCTCAACCACCCAGCGTTCCTGATGTTTATGCACCAGCACGTCGGGGATGACATAGTCAGACTCGCCGGTATTGATGGAGAGTCCCGGCCGCGGGTCGAGGCTCTGGATCAGTTGCATCGCCGCCTTGAGCACCTCTTCTTTTAGCTTAGTCGAACGCATCAGATTTCGGAAATCGTGATTACCCAACAGATCGAGGTGGCGATCGACGATGCTACGTGCCTCGTTAAGATAGGGGGTGTCGTCGGCGAATTGCGAGAGCTGGACCAGTAGGCAGTCGCGCAGATCACGCGCGGCGACACCGACCGGATCAAAACGTTGGATGCGCTTGAGGACGGCCTCGATCTCCTCCGGTAGGACGCGATCGTCCCCCAGACTCTCGAGGATCTCCTCCAACGAGGCGCTGAGATAGCCGGTATCGTCGACGGCATCGACGATGGCGGTAGCGATGGCCAGATCGGTATCACTGAAGGGGGTCAGTTCGACCTGCCACATCAGATAGTCCTGCAGCGTTTGGGTCGTCTCTCCCTGAAACACGGGTAACTCGTCGTCATGATAATCCGTTCCCGTGCCTGAGGGGGTGCCAGCGGTATAGATCTCGTCCCAGCTGGCATCCAGCGGCAGCTCGTCCGGCATCTCACGTTGCTCCAACGCCTCGCGGCTATCCAGTGGATCGGCATCATCGCGTGTGACGACATCCTCCTGTGTATTCTCGCGAACGACGCCGTCGTCGCCGGCTTCCTCATTGGGATCCAGTTGTTCCAGCAGAGGATTGCTTTCCAACGCCTGCTGGATCTCTTGCTGTAACTCCAGCGTCGAGAGCTGCAACAGGCGAATGGCCTGTTGCAGTTGGGGCGTCATGGCCAACTGCTGGCTGAGTCTGAGTTGCAAGCCTTGCTTCATAATCGCGCGTTCTGTTCCTTGATTGCAGACAGTGGTGGCCGGAGGGAGACGCGGGGGCCTCCTGCGGCGAGAATGTAAAGAGCCGCAACGCCCCGACACCCGCGTATCCGCCAGGTGTCGTGCCCGTTACAAGCGGAACTCTTCACCCAGATAGACGCGTTTCACCTGTTCGTTTTCCAGAATCTCACTGGGGGAGCCATGGGCGATTAAGTTACCCTGGCTGACGATATAGGCACGCTCACACACGTCCAGCGTTTCGCGCACGTTATGGTCAGTGATCAGCACGCCCAACCCACGATCGCGCAGGTGTTCGATGATCTTCTTGATGTCGATGACCGAGATCGGGTCGACCCCAGCAAAGGGTTCGTCTAGCAAAATAAACTTAGGATTGGCCGCCAGCGCGCGGGCGATCTCCACACGACGCCGTTCACCGCCAGAGAGTGATTGCCCGAGATTCTCACGCAGATGGGCGATGTGGAACTCTTCCAACAACTCATCGGCGCGATCGGCGCGCTGATTGGCATCCAGATCGTCGCGGATCTCCAACACGGCCATCAGGTTATCATAGACGCTGAGGCGGCGGAAAATCGAGGCCTCCTGCGGTAGATAGCCGATGCCGCGTCGGGCGCGGGCATGCAATGGCAGTAGACTGATATCCTCGTCGTCGATGATGATGTTACCCGCATCGCGCGGTACGATCCCGACCACCATATAGAAGGTGGTGGTCTTGCCGGCACCGTTCGGACCGAGCAGACCGACGATCTCGCCGGAGTTAACCGTCAGACTGACGTTTTCTACCACCCGACGCCCTTTATAGGATTTGGCCAGGTTTTGCGCAATTAATCGTGCCATAACGAATCAGTTACTCTTCTTCTGGGGGGCCGGTTTAGCGGTGCCCTTATCCTGCAATTGCGACGGCAGCAGGACGGTGGTCACACGCTTGCCCTTGTCGCTGAAGGCCTCCATCTGCTGCTGTTTCACCAGATAGGTAATACGGTCGCCCTCGATATTGCTGTCGAGTTGCGTCAGGACGGCATTGCCGGTCAGGATGACATAGTCTTTCGCCAGTTCATAGCGCAGCTTCTGGCTGTGACCTTCGACGGGCTTGCCGTTGTCCTGCATCTGGTAGAAGGTTACCGGATTACCATAGGCCTCGACGATCTCTTTACCTTGCTCGCCGTTAGGTCGGGTGACGACCACTTTGTCGGCGGTGATCTTAATGGTGCCTTGGGTGACGATGACATCGCCGGTAAAGGTGGCGACATTCCCCTGCATATCCAATGACTGCTGCATGGAGTTGATGTGGATCGGCTGATCGGTATCGCCGGTGACGGCCAATGCCGAGGCGCTGGCCGTTAACAGCGAGGCGGCAAGGATCAGATCACGCAGTTTAAGGGTGCTTGCTTTGAATTTCATAATAGGTGTTTACCTTGTCAATCAACCGTGCCGTTTTATCCCGCATGTTGCCGCGCACCTTCAATCCATGAGAGGTGAAATTACTGCCGTACAGGGTTACTTCATCATCCGAACTTATGTCCTGAGTCACCAGATTAACCTGGGCATTATCGGTGGTGATCCGTTCCAGTTGCGAGGTCGGGGTCAAACTATTGACCTCTACATTACCGTAGAGATACAGCATATTATCTTTGGTCAGCTTCGCGCGATCGGCGCGTACCGACCAGGTGGCGACCGCTTGGGGATCGAAGGTGGTCAATACTGGCCGGGTGAACCACGTCACCCCCTGCTCGCTGTAATGTTGTACATCCTGGGCGACCAACTTATAGCTCAGCTTACCGCTGGGATCATAGACCACAGTCAGTGTATGTTGGCTTTGATAGGTTGGTTGCGAGGGATCGCTGACCGAGGGCGCATCGCTGGGCGTGTTATCGGCCATATTCCAGCCGATCAACGCCAACGCGATGAGGGTCAACAGGGCGATGAGCCAGCGTTTACTTCGACTCATATCGACAACCCCTGGGCCTGATCCAGGCGCCCCTGCGCGTGCAGGATCAGATCACACAGCTCGCGCACGGCACCGCGTCCACCGGCGATACGGGTCGTATAGTGCGCACGCGGTGGAAGGAGTGGGTGCGCATCGGCGACGGCGACGGCGAGGCCGACACGTGCCATGACCGGCCAATCGATCAGGTCGTCACCAATATAGGCGGCCTGATCCGGCGTGAGCTGCAGATCGGCGAGGATGCGCTCAAAGGCAATCAGTTTATTCGATTGCCCTTGATACAGATGGTTGATGCCCAGCGTCGCGGCACGGTCGGCGACCAATTGGGAACGGCGCCCGGTGATGATGGCCACATTGATACCCTGGGTCACCAGGCAGCGAATGCCATAACCATCGCGCACATTGAACGCCTTAAGCTCTTCGCCCTGGTTGCCCATATAGATCAGCCCGTCGGACAGCACACCGTCCACGTCGCAGATCAGGAGACGGACCTGAGCGGCGCGCGCCATGACATCGGCGGAAACCGGCCCATAGCAGGTGGCAATCGGGGTGGTAGTGTGTGGCATGAAAGCTCCGTTTGTTCAGACTACGCCGGCGCGCAGCATATCATGCATATGCACCACGCCAAGCAGTTGATCGTTTTCCGCGACCAGCAACGAGGTAATATGGCGATCTTGCATCAGATTGAGGGCTTCGACAGCCAGTGCCGTCGGCCGGATGCGGATTCCACCGCGGGTCATCACATCGGCAATCTTGGCGTCATTCAGGTTGATTCCCATGTCGAATATACGGCGCAGGTCGCCATCGGTAAAGATCCCCTCGATATGGGCATCGGGACCACAGATTACCGTTAAGCCGAGATTCTTGCGGGTGATCTCCAGCAGCGCGTCACGTAGGGACGCCGCCGGATTGACGGTCGGTACCTCATCACCGCTGTGCATGATATCGCTGACACGTAGGAGTAACTTGCGTCCCAGTGCGCCGCCGGGGTGTGACATAGCGAAGTCTTCCGCGGTGAAGCCGCGCGCTTGTAATAACGCCACGGCGAGCGCATCGCCCATCACCAGCGTCGCGGTGGTGCTGGTGGTCGGCGCTAGCCCCAGCGGACAGGCCTCTTGCGGCACACGGATACACAGGTGGATGTCGGCCGCCCGTCCCATGGCGCTCTCTGGGTTGTTGGTCATGCAGATCAGGGTGACATTTTGTCGTTTCAGCACCGGGATCAGGGCCTGGATCTCTTGAGACTCTCCCGAGTTGGAGATGGCCAATACGACATCGCGTGCTTCCACCATGCCCAGATCGCCATGACTGGCCTCGCCAGGATGGACGAAAAAGGATGAGGTACCGGTGCTGGCCAGTGTGGCTGCTATCTTGCGACCAATATGACCGGATTTACCCATCCCCATCACGACCACCTTGCCGCGACAGCGGAGCATGGCCTCACAGGCTTGGACAAAGTCTTGGTTAATGAAGTGATCCAGTTGCGCGAGTCCTTCACGCTCGATACGCAGGACTTCTTTACCCGCCTGCTGGAAATCAAAACCCGGCTGAAACTCCGTATGTGACATTTTGTTTTCTCACGTCTGGCAAAACCACTGACTCGGCGGACTCTGCCGGGAGTCAATCCCAATAAAATATCAGCGAAGGCTGCGTATACAGCAGCACGACATAGGCGATGAAACCGCCTAGCAACAGTGCGCCAGCCGGACGGCCGATGCTGTGCCGGCGGCGTAGGCACAATAGCGCCAGTATCAGGGTGACCGCTAACATGGTCCAGTAGTCACGCCCGAAGGCGGCGCCATCGATCTGCGTGTCGTGTGAGCCGATCAACGCAGGTATACCCAATACCATTAGAATATTACAGGTATTGGAACCGATGATATTACCCAAAACAATGTCTTGCTCACCTTTTATCGCACCGGCTACGGCTGTCGCCAGTTCTGGCAGGCTGGTACCGATGGCAATCACCGTCAGGCCGATGGTCAGCTCACTGACGCCAAGATAACGCGCCAATACGCTGGCGTTATCGATCACCATGCGTGAGGCGAGCGGTAGAATGATCACGCCAAGCGCCATCCATAACAGGGCAACCGGTAAACTGGTGCCGCGTGGGAGTTCGGCGATCTGTTCGCGGGCGTAACTGTCCCCCTCTCCAGACATTGCCTGATGCGCTATTTTAAGCATCATCCATAAGAATGCGGCGAAAAAGGTCACTAAAATAACACCATCAATGCGATTAAGCTGATTGTCATACAGTAAAAAACCGCACAATATAGTGGCCCCCAGAGTAAGGGGTAGTTCACGGCGTATGAGGGTAGAACGCACGGAAAGCGGGCGGATCAAGGCTGCACAGCCAAGAATGAGCAAGATATTGGCGATGTTCGACCCCAGAACGTTGCCGACGGCCGTGTCGATCTGATTGTGCATTACTGCACTCAGCGAGACGGTTAATTCGGGTAAGGATGTCCCTATGCTGACGATGGTCATGCCGATGACCAGCGGAGCTACACCTAACGCATGCGCGACGGCTGCCGCGCCATATACCACGCGGTCTGCGCCATAAACTAAGAGTAGTAAGCCGATGAGCAGTAGCAAGGTGGCGAGCAGCATGCTGAATCCTTGAGTAGAGTAAGTCCGGACGTCGGTGTCCGGTCCGGCTAAACGAAACGGACGAAAGGCTGCTAGCAGCCCGCCGATGCCGCTAACAGTAAGCGATACGCTTAATTTTGACGGTAGGCGGGATAAAAGTAAAACTTATGCTGCCCTAAGGCTGGAGTTTGGCCCGATGCGTGCCAAATTGACGAAAAAATAGCACTAATCGCCGAGAAAAAGCATTGGATTATGTTTTGCTTGGGTTAGCTAACCTATAACCAGGAATCATTGTGGATGAATCATCAGGAAAATAATCTGGTGGATATCCGCGGGATGAGTTTTAGCCGCGGAAATCGCCCGATTTTTACCGACATCAATCTCACCGTTCCGCGAGGCAAGGTGACGGCCATCATGGGGCCGTCGGGGATCGGTAAGACCACCTTGCTGCGCCTGATCGCTGGCCAGCTACGCCCCGATTGCGGGGAGATCTGGTTCGATGGCGAGAATATTCCAGCGCTCTCCCGTCGCCAATTGTTTGCGGCACGTAAGAAAATGAGCATGCTGTTTCAGTCTGGCGCGCTATTTACCGACCTCAGTGTCTTCGATAATGTGGCCTTTCCCTTGCGTGAGCATACCCGCTTGCCGGAGACGCTGTTACGTACCGTCGTGCTGATGAAGTTGGAGGCCGTGGGCCTACGCGGCGCCGCTGATCTGATGCCGTCCGAACTCTCCGGTGGGATGGCGCGTCGTGCCGCCTTGGCGCGCGCCATCGCACTCGATCCGCAGATGATCTTGTTCGATGAACCGTTCGTCGGTCAGGATCCGATCACCATGGGGGTGCTGGTTAAGCTGATCGATGAGCTTAACCATGCCCTAGGAATCACTTGCGTGGTGGTCTCACACGATGTCCCCGAGGTGCTGAGCATCGCGGATCAGGCTTATATCGTGGCCGATCAACGGGTGATTGCTCATGGCGATCGCCAGGCACTGCGCGATAATCAGGATGCGCGGGTACGCCAATTCCTCGATGGTATCGCCGATGGGCCGGTGCCTTTCCGTTACCCAGCGGGTGACTACCGCCGGGCCTTGTTGTCTTCAGGAGAGAGCGCCTCACATGTTGCTTAATGGACTGGCGTCGTTAGGACGCCGCGGGATCAATGTCTGTGCCGCCTTTGGCCGTGCCGGCTTGATGCTGTTTAGCGCGCTGGTTGGCCGCCCAGAGCCAGCCAAGCAATGGCCGCTGCTGCGCCGTCAGCTGTATAGCGTGGGGGTGCAGTCGCTGTTGATCATCATGGTGTCCGGATTGTTTATCGGCATGGTGCTGGGGTTACAGGGATATCTGGTGCTGACCACCTACAGCGCGGAGGCCAGTCTGGGGATGATGGTCGCGCTGTCGCTGCTGCGTGAGTTGGGGCCGGTGGTCACCGCCTTGCTGTTCGCCGGGCGCGCCGGATCGGCGCTGACGGCCGAGATTGGCTTGATGAAGGCGACGGAGCAGCTTTCTAGTCTAGAGATGATGGCGGTCGATCCTCTGCGGCGTGTCGTGGCGCCTCGCTTCTGGGCGGGGGTGATCAGCATGCCGTTGCTGACGGTGATCTTTGTCGCCATCGGTATCTGGGGTGGCTCGGTCGTCGGTGTCGATTGGAAAGGCATCGACGCGGGCTTCTTCTGGTCGGCGATGCAGGGGGCGGTGGATTACCGTACCGATCTGTTGAACTGCCTGATTAAGAGCCTGGTGTTCGCCATCACGGTGATGTGGATCGCCTTATTTAACGGCTATGATGCCATCCCCACCTCCGCCGGGATTAGCCGTGCGACGACGCGCACCGTTGTCCACTCTTCACTGGCGGTTCTGGGGTTAGATTTTGTGCTGACGGCACTGATGTTTGGGAATTGAGACGATGCAAACGAAAAAAACTGAAATCTGGGTCGGCCTGTTTATGTTGATCGCCCTGTGTGGCGCGGTATTCCTTTGCCTACAAGTGGCCAACGTGAAGTCACTGGGCAATGAGCCGACCTATCGCCTGTATGCGACCTTCGATAATGTCGGTGGCCTTAAGGCGCGCTCACCGGTGAAGATCGGTGGGGTGGTGATCGGGCGCGTCGCGAACATCTCGTTGGATCCGCAGACCTATCTGCCGAAGGTCGCGATGGACATCGATACGCGTTACAACCATATTCCGGACACCAGCTCGTTGGCGATCCGGACCTCAGGCTTGCTGGGGGAGCAATTCCTGGCGCTCAACGTCGGCTTCGAAGATCCGGAGATGGGGACGGCTATCCTGAAGGATGGCGGTACCATCCAGGACACCAAGTCCGCCATGGTGTTGGAGGATCTGATCGGTCAGTTCTTGTATAAGAGCGGCGGCGACGAGAAGAATAATGCCGCTGATCAATCACAGCCGGCGGCGAGTGCGCCGGTGTCTGTCGCCCATTAATCACGACGAGGAAGTCTGTTATGTTAAAACGTATTGTGATGGCCGCGTTGTTGTGCGTGACGCCTTGGTTCGCCGCTCAGGCCGCTAGCACGCCGACGCTAGATCAAAGTAACCCCTATACACTGATGAATCAGGCCGCGGCGCGTACCTTTACGCGCTTAAAAGATGAGCAGCCTCGCATCAAGCAGGATCCCAACTACCTGCGTACCATCGTGCGCGAAGAGCTGATGCCCTATGTTCAGGTCAAATATGCCGGCGCCCTGGTGCTGGGACAGTATTATCGTAGCGCCACGCCGGCGCAGCGCGATGCCTACTTCAAGGCGTTTCAAAGCTACTTGGAGCAGGTGTATGGTCAGGCGTTAGCGCTGTATCATGGCCAGCACTACGAGGTGGCGCCGGAGCGCCCGCTGGGGGATGCTACCATCGTCACCATTCGCGTCACCATCCTGGATAATCAAGGTCGTCCGCCGGTGCGCCTCGATTTCCAATGGCGTAAGAACAGCCAGACCGGCCATTGGCAGGCATTCGACATGATCGCGGAAGGGGTGAGCATGATCACCACTAAGCAGAATGAGTGGGCGGCCCTGTTACGCGAGAAAGGCGTGGATGGCCTGACGCAGCAACTGATCACGTCGGCCAAGCAACCCATCACCTTGGACAGTAAGCAGTGATGCAGCAAGATGCGTTGCGTTGGCAGCGCGATGGCACGATCCTGCGCCTGCACGGCGAGTTGGTGTGTGACGCGTTAGGGGCGTTTTGGCGCCAGCGCCAAGCCCTGTTTCAGGGGATTAACTGCCTGGATATCAGTGGGGTGACGCGGGTGGACTCGGCGGGGTTAGCGCTGCTGCTGCATGTGCAGAATCTCTGCCCGGGAACTCCGCTCCCCCTGCGTGGCGTCAGCGATCGCCTGCATACGTTGATCGCCTTATACAACCTACATGAGATCGTGTTGTGTGAGAGTGATGTTAGCTAACGCTAGGTAATCACAGGTAATAGTGACGAAGCCCCCGACACCGGCGTGAATGGGGGCTTTTCACTATTTCAGCCGGCGTAAGTTTCCTCTAATATGTACCCCCTAAACGCTGCCTATCGATAGGCTGGATAACCGGAAAAGAGTCGAACGCCATGGACAACGATCAAATCAAAGACGTGCTGATGAACGCATTGGCCCTGCAGGAAGCCCATGTCACCGGGGACGGTAGCCATTTTCAGGTTATCGTCGTGGGTGAGCTGTTTGCCGGCATGAGCCGGGTTAAACAGCAACAGGCGGTCTATGCTCCGCTGATGGAGTACATCGCGGATAACCGCATCCATGCGCTGACTATCAAGGCCTATACCCCAGAGCAGTGGCAGCGCGACCGTAAACTGAGCGGTCTATGATTTTGCGTCGTCGGCCTCAGGGCGGGCGGCGAGCGATAACTGATTAAGCGAGAACGCGATTAAATGGATAAATTTCGTTTGCAGGGGCCGACCCGTCTGGACGGTGAGGTGACGATTTCCGGTGCGAAGAATGCTGCGCTACCGATCTTGTTTGCCGCTCTGCTGGCCGAGGAGCCGGTTGAGATCCAGAACGTGCCGAAGCTGCGTGATATCGATACCACCATGAAACTGCTCAGCCAGCTGGGCGCCAAGGTGGCGCGCAATGGTTCGGTACATGTCGACGCCAGCAACGTCAATGAGTTGTGTGCCCCCTATGAGTTGGTGAAGACCATGCGTGCCTCTATCTGGGCGCTGGGGCCGCTGGTGGCGCGCTTTGGCTATGGGCAGGTCTCTCTCCCGGGCGGCTGCGCCATCGGTGCTCGTCCGGTCGATCTGCACATCTCCGGGCTGGAGCAGCTAGGGGCGGAGATCCGCCTGGAAGAGGGGTATGTGAAGGCCTCGGTTCAAGGGCGTCTCCGCGGAGCGCATATCGTGATGGATAAGGTGAGCGTCGGTGCCACCGTGACCATCATGAGCGCGGCGACCTTGGCCGAAGGAACGACGGTGATCGAGAACGCCGCGCGTGAGCCGGAGATCGTCGACACGGCCTGTTTCCTGAATACCTTGGGCGCTAAGATCAGCGGTGCCGGGACTGATCGTATTACGATTGAAGGGGTCGCGCGTCTCGGTGGTGGGGTCTATCGTGTCCTGCCGGATCGTATCGAAACCGGTACGTTCCTGGTTGCCGCCGCCGTTTCTCGTGGGCGTGTGGTGTGCCGCCATACCCGTCCCGATACGTTGGATGCGGTGTTGGCTAAGCTGCGTGAGGCTGGGGCCGATATTGAAGTCGGCGACGATTGGATTTCACTGGATATGCATGGCCAACGTCCGAAGGCCGTGACTATTCGCACCGCACCCCATCCGGGTTTCCCGACCGATATGCAGGCTCAGTTCAGCCTACTGAACTTAGTGGCCGAGGGGACGGGCGTGATCACCGAGACGATCTTTGAAAACCGTTTCATGCACATCCCCGAGTTGATCCGTATGGGCGCGCACGCCGAGATCGAAGGCAATACCGCCATCTGTCACGGCGTAGAGACGCTTTCTGGTGCTCAGGTGATGGCGACGGATCTGCGAGCTTCTGCCAGTCTAGTGATCGCGGGCTGCATCGCGCAGGGTACCACCCTGGTCGATCGCATCTACCATATCGATCGTGGCTATGAGCGCATTGAAGAGAAGCTGAGCGCCATGGGCGCCCAGATCGAGCGTATCGGCGAGTAACGCGCGCGCTGGCTTTTCGCTAGGCGAATAACGAGCCCTCCGCCCCGATGGGACGGAGGGCTCGTCACATTATGCGTCGGAGGGCGGAGGCGCTGACCATGAGCCGTCAGTCGACGTTGGGGAACTCGGCGATGGTGACGTTGAGTGTCAGGCGTTCGCCGTTGCGCATGATGGTGACCGGCACCACGCTGCCAGGCCGAATCTCGGCAACCTGATCCATGGTTTCCGTCGCACTGATCGCCGGCTTGCCGTTGACGTTGAGTACAATATCGCCGGGGCGGATACCCGCCTGAGCCGCTGGACCATTGCTGGCCACGTTGCTGACGATGATCCCCTGAATACGCTCCGAACTGGCCGGTTGACTGCGTATCGGCACGATTTCTCGCCCGCTGATACCAATGAATCCACGGATCACCCGGCCATCACGGATCAGCTTATTCATGATCTTGGTCGCTAAGGCGGTGGGAATAGCGAAGCCGATCCCCTCCGGGGTCTCACCATCGTTGCTCTTATCGAGCGAGAGGGTGTTGATGCCAACCAGTTCGCCGAGTGAGTTGACCAATGCGCCACCCGAGTTACCGTGGTTGATGGAGGCATCGGTCTGTAAGAAATTCTGGTGGCCGTAGGTACTCAGCCCGACACGCCCGGTCGCGCTGATGATCCCTTGTGTGGTGGTCTGGCCGATATTATAGGGGTTGCCGATAGCCAGAACGACGTCGCCGATATGGGGCACCCGTTTCGGGTTGATGGTGATGACCGGGATGTTGTTGGCCTGGATCTTCAGGACCGCCAGATCCGTTAGGGTGTCGGAGCCGACCAGCATGGCTTCGAACCAGCGCCCATCTTGGAGTGCGACCACGATCTGATCGGCGCCGCTGACCACATGTTTATTGGTCAGGATGTAGCCCTTGGCATCCATGATCACCCCGGAGCCCAGCGTCTTAATTGCCAATCCGCTATTGTTGCCGCTCATGCTGCCGTTGTACACATTGACTACCGCGGGTGCGGCCCGTTTCACTGCGGCGTTATAGCTGATCGGTTGCTCTTCGAACGTCGCCTCGCTGAAGAGGGAGAGTAACCCGTGCGGGCGCAGAGAAGGGAGGGCAATCATTAACACGATCGCCACGAGCAGGCCAAGCAGAGTGGAGCGTAGCAGTTTTACCAACATGATTATCGACGTAGCGTAAAAGGATGGCGTCAGAATAGCAGAGAAAGGGAGGGCGGGGCAGCGTTCCCCCGCCAAATTTGTGCAAAGAATCAGCGTCTCAACGCATCAACAGGTACAGCACCTGACCCTCGCGAATGATATGCAGGGCGATCACCGGGGGATCGGTGGCCAACGCCTGGCGTAACGCGTTGATCGTCGGCGTGCGGATACGGTTGACACCGATGATCAGATCCGCTTTATGTAGCCCGGCTTGGGCGGCGAGGGAGCCTTTTTCCAGCGTATCGATCAGGATGCCCGCTCTCCCGGCGAAACTCCCTGCGCTAAGGGTGGTGCCCTGGAGTGCGGGGGTGAGATTCTCCCCCGCGACGCTGGCCAGGCGGCGGTTATCGAGTGTCACGCTGACATTCAAGGGCTTACCGTTACGTAGCAGCCCGATCTGTAACGTGGTTCCAGGGGCGACGGAGCCAATCTTGGCCCGCAATTCGGCGAAACTGCTGATCGGTGTGCCATTGAGTGAGAGCAAGATATCCCCGGCCTTAATACCAGCCTTGGCGGCGGCCGATTTGGGTAACACCTCGTTGACGAAGGTGCCGTGTGGGGTATCCAGATTAAAGGCTTTAGCCAGATCTGCCGTCATGTCTCGCCCGCGAATGCCAAGCACGCCACGTTTGACTTCACCGTATTTGATCAGCTGGTCGCTCAGGTTACGCGCCATGTTGCTGGGGATGGCGAAGCCGATGCCGATATTACCGCCAGACGGCGCCAGAATCGCGGTATTAATCCCCACTAACTCCCCCTTCAGATTAAGCAACGCGCCGCCGGAGTTGCCGCTGTTAATTGAGGCGTCCGTCTGAATGAAGTTCTCCAACCCCTCGCGCTGCAACCCGCTGCGTCCTAGCGCCGAGATAATGCCTGCGGTTGCGGTTTGTCCCAAGCCAAAGGGATTGCCGACAGCGACGGCGAAATCGCCGACGCGCAGTCGATCGGAGTTGGCCAGCTTAATCTCCGTCAGATCACGGGCGTCGAGCAACTGCAGTAGGGCAATATCCGACGCGGCGTCGCGCCCGACCAGGCGTGCCGAGTATTCACGCCCATCCTCCAATTGCACCCGGATGCGGCGAGCGGCGTCGATGACATGGTTATTGGTGAGGACATAGCCTTTAGCGGCATTGATAATCACCCCGGAACCGATCGCCTCGAAGGGGCGAGTATGACCACGGCGGGTCGCCTGATCGCCTTCAACGTAGATGCTGACGACCGCCGGTAGGACCTTGGCTAACATCGGCGCTAAGCTGGGGAGTGGCTGGCCGTTGACGGCGGCCGGCAGTGTCGCCTGGGCAAGGTGTGGTGTCCCCAGCGTGAGGCCTAGGCTGAGGGCGAGCGTGCAAAGAAGCGGGGAGAAGCTGCGGGTCATGGCACCATCCTACAAGCAACGGCGGAAGAAGCAGGAAGGCGAGCGGACGCGTCATGGCGCCGCGCCGCCTGATATATCGCACGGCGCGGCGGCGGAGCTCACACGCACCGTATGATCCGCGCCATGCGCTGGCGCGGAGATGTGCTTAATCGTGGCGATCGGCGCGCAGTAGGCCTGAAGCCCCTTCAGAATAGTCGCGTGGCGGGATCTCGACCGGCGCCTGATCGTTATCCGCCTCGGTCAGGCGATAGCGGAACGGATTATCGTGCGCAGGCATGTCCGGCAGTAGGTTATTTGAGCTGGTGGCCATATGCTGATACAGCTGGCGATAGTCTTTCGCCATGTTGTCGAGCAACTCCGCGCTACGGGCGAAGTGGTTGACGAGCTCCTGACGGTACTGATCAAGATCGGTTTTACTCTTTTCTAATTCATCTTGCAGCGCCTGCTGTTGGCGCAGTTTACGGTTGCCGAAGCGCATGGCTAACGCCCCGATGATGAGGCCGACAACCAAACCAATAAGCGCATACTCCCAAGTCATAATGACTCCTATTGTCTAAACGATCCTGCTCGCCTGGTGGCGAGATTACCGGGGAAGAGAATCCGGACGACATCTTACCGATACCCACACTATAACCGCTAACCTTGTCGGAGTGGAATCCCGTAACCATTTTGCATATGGTTATGGCTAATCGAAGAGTGAACACCGACGCCCGAGCATCGTCGGGTGTGTCCCTCGTCACCCAGTTCAAGGAACGTGTCACGATGTCAGCGTCTTCTTTGTCGAGAGCTACCCCTCTGGAGCGTTATCGCGCTGCTCTCGCTGCCGGCGACTATCAGGCCGATGCGGCCCAGCGCCAGGCTATGGAGGTATTGGAGGCGATCCATCAGCAATGGGTGGCACGTTGGCGGCAGGCACCTACGCCGAACTGGCGTCAGCGCTTGCCTCGCTGCTTAGGCGGCGGCGCCACGCAGTTGGCGCCGATCATGGGGGTATATCTGTGGGGGGGCGTGGGACGCGGGAAGACCTGGATGATGGATCTGTTTTTTGATGCCTTGCCCGGGGAGCGTAAGCTACGTCTGCATTTTCACTACTTTATGCAGCGTGTGCAGGCGTCACTGGCCGCCAAGCAAGGGCAAGGAGACCCATTACTGCTGGTGGCGGATGAGTTTAAGCATCAGGCCGATATCCTTTGTTTCGATGAGTTTTTTGTTTCCGATATCTGTGATGCGATGTTGCTTGGGACGTTGCTACAGGCGCTATTTGCTCGTGGTGTCACGCTGGTGGCCACCTCCAACGTCGTACCGGATCAGCTCTATCATAACGGTTTGCAGCGGAGCCGCTTCCTGCCCGCCATCGCTCAAATTCAGCGTCATTGCCGGGTGTTGAATGTGGATGGTGGAATCGACTACCGCCTGCGCACCCTGACGCAGGCCCATCTCTATCTGACTCCACTGGGTGCGGCGAGTGAACGGGCGATGGCCGCGCTGTTTCTACGCCTGGCCGGTCAGGAGGGGGCGGTGGGGGGCTCGTTGGAGATTAACCATCATCCGTTACCGGTGCTACGGCGCGTGGATGGCGTGATCGCGCTGGATTTCGCTGCGTTGTGCGAATCGGCGCGTAGCCAGTTAGATTACATGGTGTTAGCTCGAACCTACCATACCGTGCTGTTACATCGCGTTAAGGCGATGGATGGTGATCATGAGGAGAGTGCACGGCGTTTTTTAGCGTTAGTGGATGAGTTTTACGAGCGGCGCGTCAAACTGATCATCAGCGCCGAGTGTGACATGTTTACCCTGTATCGCGGTGAGCGCTTGAAGTTTGAGTACCAGCGTTGCCTGTCGCGTCTGCAAGAGATGCAGAGTGAGGACTACCTGCGTCTGCCTCATCGTGGTTAAATGGCGTATCCGGCCGTGCTGCCCGTGTCTCTGGCGAGAAATTACGTCAGCGGTGCGAAAAAGCGATCGATCTTTCAAGCCGACTTCTCTATAAT